>JBBQNE010000025.1:0-28378 GCA_038329675.1 Hyphomicrobiales bacterium
GGGCAATTCATACCGCATCGGGATGAAGCCGAGCACGGTGACAATCCAGTCATCGGACTGCGGCGACACGACCTGCCGGGCAACGTGAACGAGCACGATTGCTGCCACAAGAAACGTAATCACGCCCGGGACATTGAGCAGTGGCTCGTGCTTAAGACGCTGCTGGTGCTCGTCGCTCATAAACGCCTCAAAGTGCGGCTGCCGACTGCAGGTTTGGCCCAAGGCAGACGGTGGCATGTTTTCTGCTCATTGCGAATTCGGAAACCATCTGTGGTGGCCAATTCGCTGGTTTGGCCGAGATTATCCGCCAGCAAGGCCACCTGCAAAAGTTGATCGCTGGGTCATAATGAAACAATCGCCGCCAGACGCCCTTTACGCCTATTGGACGAGCCTGCGTGGGGATGCGATCGCGCCGCGCCGCTTTGACATCGAGCCTTCCCGTATCGCGCCACTGCTGCCGCACACGTTCATCCTCGAAAAGCTAAGCCCTCGCGATTACCGATATCGGATCGCGGGCACGTCGGTTTGCGAGATTTTCGGGCTGGAGATGCGTGACCAATCGTTTTTTGACGGCTGGGAGGCTGCTGATCAGCTCATTCTCGAGCGGACGCTGGCCGTTGTGACGCGGCGTGGCGGCGTGGCGCGTTTTGAACTCGACGCCAAACGCGAACTGGATGCCAGCGGCCGTTTCAGTCGGCCTGGTCTAGGAACCGCGAATACAGTCCAACTCCGTGGCGTGTTGCTCCCCTTGCTGCATACTGAGGGTCGGATCGATCGCGTCCTGGGCGCTTTAAGCATAAAGGAGCCAACTGGCCCAGTGCCCGAAGCGCACAGTCAAAGGCCACTCGCGGGCTGGCGATTAGCCGCGCTCGATACCGAATGGCCGCGCAATCCATCGGTTTCGATACCGGCTGGCGAAGCTCCCGGCACGCCAGTTGGCGTTGATCCTGATGCCATCCAGGCAAGACTATTGGGTCAGGATCGCGATTGGCTGTCCGCGGCAGCCTCATCTGCGGCCGCCCGCACGACCGATAACGGGGACCGGGCAGACGGGGATCGAGGACACGGCGACCGCCAAGCGCCGTTCGCGCCGCACATCCGCAAGGCTCGGATCGTCCGGTCTGACCGGCGACAATTTCGCGTCTACGAGGGCGGCCTTGGGGCGTCGGATTTGCCAGATCACGCCGATACTCCCTCGGAGTGAGACCGAGGTTTTGCCCCGCCTCAGCTCAACCTCCATCTGTTTGGTTGGCCTAGGCCAAATGCGGCTGAACGCATTTCGGTTCGCCTTTTAGCGAAATTTAAAGGGCACGGCGGGCATGATCAGGCGCGTACGGCGACCGCCGACGTTAACCTAGACCGTGCCGCATTGCCCATGCTCGAACCATCAATGCCACCAACGCTGCAGCCCTCAGTCCTGACGCCTGAGTTCGCCGATGAACATCGGTTGTACCGGCGTCTTCGGCTGTCGCTGCCAGGTCGTTTCATGCGGGCCAATCAGCAGGAATTCGGCTGCCAGGTTGAAGATATCTCGGCTGGCGGCGCTGCCTTGCTGACGGACGCCGATGTCGCCTCCAAGGTAGAGGCTGGCGAACGCATTATCGCCTATATCGACAAGCTTGGCGGGCTTGAGGGCCACGTCGTCCGCGTTGCGCCGGAGGGCTTTGCCTTCGCCTTCGCCGCGACGTCCAATAAGCGCGAGAAACTCGCCGCCCAGTTGACGTTTCTGGCCAATGAAAAAGAACTCGCCGAGGTCGAAGCGCGCGCCGATGAGCGGTTCCCGCTCGGTAATCGGACAGCGACCCTCAACATCGCCGACGGCACCTCGCGGCCCTGCCTCATCCTCGACGTTTCGCTGTCGGGCGCTTCAATCGCGCTGACCGATCCGCCCGAGATTGGCACCGAAGTCTGGCTCGGCCGCTTACGGGGCCGCATCGTCCGTCATCACGAGGAAGGCGCTGGCCTCCAGTTCATGGAAGGCCTCGATCTGTCCACCCTGATGGCGTATTTCGGCTGATTTTTTTTCGTTGGTTGTAGCGCGGAGTTTAAAGTCATGCGCGTTCTGTCCTGCTCGGTTGTTGCGTTAACTATACTTGTGCTTTCCGCATCCCTCCCCGATACGGCGCGCGCGGACCCGATCCAATTGACCGGTGGCCAAGACTACAGGATGCGCGCCATGCGCGTGTTTGGGCCAACGGATCCGCCCTATGCATTCTGGCGCATGTGCGAGGAGCTGCCCGCCCAGTGCGCGCGCCGCCGCTCGGTGGACCAGCGCTTTGAGGCGACCGAGGCGCACCTTGCTGAACTCGCCGCGCTCAACCGCAAGGTCAACGCCGCGATCGAACCGGTGACGGATCTCGAACTTTATGGCGTTTCAGATTATTGGACGATCCCCAGAGGATCGCGCGGGGATTGCGAAGATTACGCTTTATTAAAGCGCAAAATGCTCATCGATTCAGGTTGGCCACCCAGCGCGCTGTTGATCACTGTTGTTCGCGACGAGAAGATGGAGGGCCACGCGGTCCTCACCGCCCGCACGACGTTGGGCGACTACATTCTCGACAATAAGACCGACGATATGAAGTTGTGGCACCAGACGAACTACCGCTACGTGATGCGCCAGTCGTTTATCGATCCAAAATCCTGGGTCGCCCTCGACCCCGCACAATCGCCACCGCTCCCCGCCATCGCCGGCTTCCAACAATAGGGCCGGTGCCGTCGACCGCTACGAGCGCTCGAATAGCGTTACGGTTTGGGGTTTGAGGTTGGCCGCGTAGCGACGCCAGTGTTGCTTATAGTTCTTGGCGCCACGGGTGACGCGGGGCAAATCGGCCTCGGTGACCTCGCGAACGACCTTGCCGGGCGCGCCCATAACGACCGATCGCGGCGGGATCTCCTTGCCCTCGGGGATCAGCGTGTTTGCGCCAATGAGGCAGCCCTCGCCAATTTTTGCGCCGTTTAGTATAACCGCGCCCATGCCGACCAGCGTGCCACTGCCAATCGTGCAGCCGTGGACCATCGCCATGTGGCCGATCGTGACATCATCTCCGATGACGATGGGGAAACCCGGATCGACATGGAGGACGGAGCCGTCTTGAACGTTTGAGCCACTACCGATGGTAATCGCGTCGTTGTCGCCGCGGATCACCGCGTTGAACCAAATGCTGACATCCTCGCCAAGGGTGACGTTGCCGATCACGACGGCGGTGTCGGCCACGTAAAAATTGCCGCTCGCTGGCAACGTGACCCGCATTCCATCGAACTCATAAATCGGCATCGCTGGTCTCCGTGCGAAGGCTGCTGAACGGCGGAGCGGCAACTCTTGCCCCGCTCAAACGTCTTCGAGGTCGATGTCCAGTATGGCCATCTGAAACTGGTAGGACAGTTCGCCCTCCTCTTCCTCGCGGTAGAGGACGCCGAGGAAATCCTCGTCAGCCTTGCCGATGTAGACTTCGGCGCTGTCGGCGATCTGCTTGGATTTGCCAGCCTGCATCCGCTGCCGCACTTCGATGTTGGCGTTGCCGAAGCGTTTTTGGAGGTACGTTTCAAGCGTCTTGATTTCGTCTTTGGTCACGGGCAGGTCCTGTTTCGGCAACGGTTGGCGTAAGCTTGCGACGCGCGGCGGCAGCGCGAATGTGTCAGCGTGCTGATGGGCGGGCCTGATACACGGCTGGCGGGCCGGTGGGAACCCTCGTTCCGGCGCGACCAAGCCCTGGGGTCGCTAACGACGCCTTTTGGACGCTGTCAGCCCAGTTATCACGGCGCCGCCTCGTTGTTATGGTGCAGCGTTAGTGAGCCATTGCCCAAGGTCTCAGGGCACGCAATCGCCGGGCTTAAGGCCGTGGTTCATGGCACGGGCCGGTTCGGGGCACCTGGCTGGACCCACCACGCGGGCAGGCACGCCAGCGACGGTCGTCTTTGGCGGGACCTCGTTGAGGACGACGCTGCCAGCGGCGATCAGCGAGCAATTTCCAACGCGGATGTTGCCGAGCACCGAAGCGCCAGCCCCAATCAACACGTTATCGCCAATTTTGGGATGTCGGTCGCCGCTCTCTTTGCCCGAGCCGCCAAGCGTTACGCCATGGAGAAACGAGCAATCGTTGCCGATGGATGCGGTCTCGCCCACGACAAAACCGGTCGCATGGTCGAGCATGATGCCGTGACCGAAGCGGGCGGCTGGGTGGATATCGACGGTCATGATGCGCGAGGCTTGGCTTTGGAGGTAGAGCGCGAAGTCTCGGCGACCGCTGTTCCACAACGCGTGGGCGAAGCGGTGCGTCACGATGGCGTGGAAGCCTTTGAAATAAAGCAGCGGTTCGACAAACCGGGTGCAAGCTGGATCGCGGTCGCGCACGGCGGCCAAGTCGGCACGAAATACCGTCGTTAGGTGGGGGTGTGATGCGAGGGTCTCTTCAAATGCGCGCATCACGAGGCTGGCGTCGAGGTCGAACGCGCCAAGCCGTTGGGCCACGCGGTAAGCGATAGCGATTTCGAGGCGGTCGTGGGCCAACACGGTGGTGTTGACGAAATTCGCCAACGCCGGCTCGGCGAGTGCAATGCGTTCGGCATCGGCGCGGATCTCAGCCCAGACCGGGTCGAGTGCTGCGACATTTGAATTTGCCGCGGGTGAGCGATCCTCGCTCGCTCGATTGGGTAACGCTTGAGTTGCCATGCGTGGCACTCCTGTCGATGGATCGGAGCCACATGCACCCCGGTTTCTAAGCTTGATATACGCCTTTGGTGGCCGCTTATCGACCCCCTTCGGTGAACCACGGTTGGGGCGGCGTGCTCGCGCCTCGTCTCATGAGTTGTATGAATTGATCAGATATCGCGCTGCGGGCGATCGACAGGGGGCCGTGGTAACGGCGACGGCGCTTGTTGGCGAGGTTGCCGGGTCTGTGACGGGTTTTGTCCAGGCTTGGTTGCGTTGTCGTTCCCGCAGATCGACTTCAAGGCTGCCCAATCGGCCGCATCGAGCGCCGGGGTGGATGGGTAGGTGCCGATGGCAGCCTTAATGCCAGTGAGCCGCTCGGCATTACTCGGGTGTGTCCGCAGCAGGTCCAAGCCTGGAATGTCGTCGCCGGACGCATCCGGGCTTCGGTCCTTGCTGCCTTTGTCGCTGCCTGTTTTCGGTCCCGTGCGGCGTTCCATTCGCTCAAAAAATTTGCCGAGGCCGGCTGGCGAAATTCCAGCCGCTTTTAAAATCGTCAGCGCGTGCTGGTCGGCCTCGCGCTCGGCTGCTCGGGTGTAGCCGAAATTTGCCAACATCACGCCGATGTTTCCAAGGCTACCGCCGCCCGTTCCGCCGAGCATCAGTTCGGCTGCGACCGCCAGTCCGACCGTTCGAACGATGCCGGCCTCGGGGTGGAGTTCGATGCCGTGGCCCATCTCGTGGGCCAGGATGCCAGCCACTTCATCAGGCCCGTCGGCTTGCCGGATGACGCCGTTCATTAACACGACTTGCTCGCCGGGTGCAGCGAAAGCATTGACCACGGGCGAACTTGATACCGTGACGGTGAATTCGCGCTTGCCACCGGCGGCTGCCGATAACTTGGCCGTCAGTTTCGCCAGGGCGGCCACGCCGACTGGGTCGTTGCAAACTTGGCCAGCTGGCACCATCGTGCTTAGGACTTGCTTGCCAAGCATTGCCCGCGTCGGCTGCGGGATCAAGCTGGCGACCGTGCGGGCTGGCGAGAAGTCGATCGCGGCGAGCGCGCCGACGATAAGGGCGAGACAAGCGGCCACGATGATGAACGGCTGGGCCGCCTTCCAGCGTGTGGCAGCGCCGGTGACTTGCGGGGCGGCAACCCCGAGCGCGCGAACAAAGCCTGGGTCCGCCACGAACAGCGTTGCGCCAGCGCGGCCCGGTTCGTGGATCAAAACATCGACCGAGCGGCGGGTCACGGGTTCACCGGTCTCGATACCCGACAGCGGCCAGGCTAAGGCGCCGGGCTCCTCGCTGCGTTGGATGACGAGATGGCCTGAAATGATATCGACCAAAACAAGCTGTGACGCGGCACTTCGGCCATCACTGAACCGGCCCGTTGCGCTTGCAGAGGCTCGGTCGGCGTTAGAATGCGTCGAAGTTGAAGGCATTCGCCAGTCCTTCTCCACGGGCCAACCGGGGGTCTATCGACGACTGGGTTACCGATCCCAATTCATCGCCGCCGATAACATCGAGATGTTCGACAAAATAGCGGGCATTGCGAGCTTGGGCGACCGGCAACAGAATGCCGAGCGAGGCAACAATGATGAGCCAGTTTGTCAGCGTTAATCCAAACAAGCTCCAGCCAGACATGTGGCCATCAAAACGGACATCGCCAAGACGGGTTGATCGGGCAAAATGATTAAACTGGGCGGCGCGATACCATGCGCTCGTTAAGCCGTAGATCAGCAGGATCACCAAAATCCCTGGGATTAGCCAAACGACCGGTCGGATGGCGGCCAAGTCCCCCCATTTGACCGCCGTCACGACTATCGAGACAGCCGCTGTCACCAGGAGCCCGTTAATCAACCATACGATCAAAAAGCGCCAATAAAGTTGGCCGCTGGACGGCGTGAAGGCAAACCGCCGGTCACCCAGCGACATGGCGCTGATGAGGCGATGTTGCAGCATGGTGGAGCGCCACGGGACGATCCAACCGAGCGTCAGCGGGATCAGCGCCATCGTCCAGATGGAGGCCCAGGCGTAGCCCCAGCCGCTGCCTTCGAGCGACAGGCGAATGCCGCGCCAACTGGTGCGCGACAGACGGTAGCGCTGTGCCCGCCATACGGCCCAGCCGAATAAAAACGCGAAGACGACGTAGAGCACCACTTGAGCGATCGACAGTCCGGCGGGGCCAATCGCGACAAATAAAACGAGCGGAAACAAGATCGCCGGAAGCGCGATGACCAGGATCGCCATGATGAAGCCGCGGAACAGTTCCTGGCCGGTGCCACTATAGGAGAGCGGTTCGCCAGCTAGTCGGATCGAGGCCCAAATGCGTTTGCGGACCTCGGCGCGCGCCCAAAATTGATAGAGACCGAGCGTGATGACGTTGAGCCCGAGGTTCACAAGCGAGAGCTGTAGCAGCCCGGCTAGACCCCGCCACGATAGGAACGGAGCGCGAGCCGCCCGCACCGGCGGCACGGACGTCAATTCCGCGTGGAGAACAGCTAGCGGCGACGTCGGTGCAACGCCGGTTAATCGTGGATCACTCGTGAGCATGGGTCTCGCGTCTCGAATAGCGGTCACGGTCATAGCATAAACGGCGTCGCAAATACCTCCCGAGTATCTGCTTTTGGTCACGACACTAGCCCCGCGGACGTTGCCGCAATGGCGTCACGCGGAGGGCTGCAATCCGCCCTGAGAGCGCCGTCATGCGTTGTTAACCCAATGTCCTAAGAGCAGCTGCCAACGGTTCGTTCACTGTGTTGCTAGACTGCCACTTATCATCAAAGCGGATGCCTCTTTTGAGCCACAAAAAGGGCAGACCTCATCTCGATATTGAGCGGGAGTCGCGTTCTGGTTTGCGGCTCGTCGTAGTTGGGCACCTCACAGATTGGCTTGCGGAAGCGACCAAAGGACATGCCTGCCCGATTTGTTGGACGAAGCGTTGAAAACGAGCCTCTCGCGACACTAAGGTCTCGCGCGGTCGGCACGTCGCCGAGCGAGCCCATAGAGCGCTGAAGGATCAAGGACCAATGGACGCCAAGACGTTCGACAAAGCTAAGCTGCCAAGCCGCCACGTGACGGTCGGGCCGTCGCGTGCGCCCCACCGGTCGTATTATTATGCGATGGGGCTGACCGAAGAGCAGATCAACCGGCCATTCGTTGGTGTGGTGTCAGCCTGGAATGAGGCGGCACCTTGCAACATCGCACTTATGCGACAGGCCCAGGCCGCGAAAGCGGGCGTGAACGAAGCGGGCGGCACACCACGGGAATTTTGTACGATCACCGTCACCGACGGTATCGCAATGGGCCACCAGGGGATGAAGTCGTCGCTTGTGTCGCGCGAAGTCATCGCCGACTCAATTGAGTTGACGATGCGTGGTCATTGTTACGATGCGCTGGTTGGCATCGCGGGCTGCGATAAGTCGCTGCCTGGCGTCATGATGGCGATGCTGCGGCTGAACGTGCCATCGGTATTCATGTACGGCGGGTCGATTATGCCTGGCCGGTTTAAAGATCGCGACGTGACGGTCCAGGACGTGTTCGAAGGCGTTGGCTATGTTGCTGCTGGCAAAATGAGTGAGCACGAACTGTGCGCACTGGAGCGCGTCGCGTGCCCAGGCGCTGGCGCATGTGGCGGCCAATTTACTGCCAATACGATGGCGATGGTATCGGAGGCGATTGGCCTGGCGATCCCCGGATCGGCTGGAGCACCGGCGCCCTATACGAGCCGCGATGAATACGCGGCCGCCAGTGGTCGAACCGTCATGCAATTGATCGCGCAGGGGATCCGCCCGCGAGATATCGTCACCCGGCGCGCGCTGGAAAATGCTGCGACAGTTGTGGCAGCCACCGGTGGCTCGACGAATGCCGCCTTGCATTTGCCGGCCATGGCACATGAGTGCGGCATCGAATTCGATCTGTTCGACGTCGCCGAGATCTTCAAGCGCACACCCTACATCGCCGACCTCAAACCCGGCGGAAAATATGTTGCCAAGGATGTCCACGACATCGGCGGCGTGCCTCAGGTTTTGAAAGCGCTGATGGACGGTGGTTTCCTCCACGGCGATTGCCTCACCGTCACCGGCAAGACAATCGCGCAGAACTTGACGGACGTCGTGTTCAATCGCGACCAGAAAGTCATCTACCCAACGACATCTCCGCTATCGCCAACGGGCGGCGTTGTCGGGCTCAAGGGCTCGCTTGCGCCCGATGGGGCGATCGTCAAAGTTGCAGGTTGCGCCATGGTGGCGTTTTCGGGCCCAGCGCGCTGTTTTGATTGCGAAGAAGACGCGTTTGCGGCCGTGCAAGCCCGTCAGTATCGCGATGGCGAAGTTTTGGTTATCCGCTACGAAGGGCCCCGTGGCGGGCCGGGCATGCGGGAAATGTTGTCGACGACGGCAGCACTCTACGGCCAGGGCGCGGGCGATAAGGTTGCGTTGATCACGGACGGTCGGTTCTCTGGTGCCACGCGTGGGCTGTGCATCGGCCACGTCGGTCCAGAAGCGGCCATTGGCGGGCCCATCGCTCTCATCGAAGACGGCGACATCATTACGATCGATGCAACGACGGGTACGATCGAACTCGAGGTTTCGGCAGCAATACTTGAGGCCCGGCGTAAAGTTTGGCTGCCGCGAAAGCATGCGCACCAGAGTGGTGCACTTTGGAAATTTGCAAACCAGGTTGGACCGGCGCGACAGGGCGCCGTCACCCACCCGGGCGGAAAGGCTGAAGTTAGCTGCTATGCCGACATCTAAGTCGATTGCTGCCATCGCCGTGACGTTGGTAATCGGGGGGGCAGCGCTGCTTCCCCGAGAGGCGGCCTCTGACCACAAACGCGATGACACCAGGGTTGACCAGCGCATCGTTTTCGTCGCAGCTGGACCAGCCTCGACCGATGGGCTTGAGCGCAGCCTGGAGCGGGGGCTTGAGGCCTATAACCGCGGCGATTATAAAACTGCGATCAAGGCACTAGAAGCGCCGGCGGCCGCGCGGGAATTCATGGCGCAATTGGCGCTGGCACAAATCTACGCGGATAATTCCGGCTCCGAGACAGATCATGCCAAAGCTTACATGCTTTATCAGTCGATCGCGGATGAATATTCCGACGTTGACCCGGACGATACTCGGCGAGCGCCGTTCGTCGCGCGCGCGCTAACGACCTTGGCTGGCTATCTGCTCGTTGGCATCCCGCAGATCGGCGTCGTCCCAGATCCCGAACGTGCGGCCGACTATCTGCATCACGCCGCACTATTTTTTGGATATGAAGACGCGCAATTCGAGCTCGTCAAACTCAAGCTCAAGGGCGATGGGTTGCCGACCGACGTGGCGAGCGCCAAGCATTGGCTATCGGTTCTGACGCAGCGCGGCCATGCTGGCGCGCAGGCGTTTCTCGCCGACCTCTACTGGCGCGGCAAGATCATGGAGAAAGACCCGGTTCGCGCCATGGCACTGATTGCGGTGGCGGTGGAGAACGCGCCGATGAAGGAACGCATCTGGATCGAAGACGTCTACCAGAACATTTATTGTGGTGCTGGCGAGGGTGTGCGCAAGCAAGCGACTGGTATCGTGGCTGAATGGCGGACGCGCTATGGCCGCAAGCCCGACACGTCGCTGCGTGCTGGTCTCACTCCACTTGACGTCTCTGCCGATCGGAGCTGCCAGAACGGTGAACCGGTCAACCCACTGAAAACCACGAAAGCAACGGCTTCAGCGCCGGTGGACCAGCCGACCGGAGCGCCGCTACAGGCCCCATCGCTGTTGCCATTGCCACTCGCCCGTCAGCCAACGCCACTGCCGACCCCAACTCAACTGCCCTCGCAGTCGTCGACCGCACCACCGCTGCTTGGTCAAGCCGGACCGTTGGCCCAAACATCACCGAGCGGTAAAGCTGACGGCGTTCGAGACATCGGTGTCACGGCTCGCTAAAAATGTCAGACGTTGCGGTCGCTCATGCGATTATACTGAGGCCGCGCGGTTGCGGGTTAACCACGCCTCGACGCGGCTGACGATCCGGTCGATTGCTGGATGATCCATGCCGCGGCCACGACCTAACGTTTGCACGAGCTTATCAACCCGTTCGACGTTATGGGCGCCGTTGGCCAATGCCCGCGCCACCGACGATGGCGACTGCAGCGCATCTCCTGCGGCTGCGTATTTATCAAACGGGACGAGGTCGTCAGCTGAGGCACCGAGCCCGATGCAAAGCGCGACGACCCAGTCGTATACGTCGCGCGAGGCAGCGAGATCCCCATGCACCGCGTCGCGGATCGAGATGACCGTTTCGTCTTCGATGCAGCGGAAGTTGCCAGCCATCAACATCGCCCATTTTGCGAGTGGCACGTAGGGTGACGGGAACACTTTGAGCTTGACAGGGAGTGCGATTTTGTCGCCCTCAACCGCAAACCGAGAGGCTTCGATGTCTGCTTCGAGCGTTGTCAGAAGTGCCGTATGTGCTGGGTTTGCAAACGGGGCCGATTTGAAGTTCGTCGGCAGGCGGACTTGGAGGACGTTGACAGCCTCACCTGGCGGGCGGAACGCCTGCGGGTCGGGGCTACACAACGTCACGAGACCCGGTTCGAACGCGTCCCATACGCTCGCATCGGTGTAGCAGTCGCGGATGGCGGCGGCATCGATCGCTGGCAGTCGTCGCAGAAATGGCAGCGGCGGCATGTTCATGATCGACATGCACGGCGTTTTTGAAACAGCCAACGCTTGCGTCAGTTCGCGCACGCCGGGGGATCTGTATTGCGGCTCTTGCATTGCCAGCACGGCCAGATCGTAGCCTGCGGGTGACGCCTGATCGGTCGTGGTTGCGCTCAGCTTGCCGGGCAGAACCTTGGAATTGACCTCGACGAGGCCGTCGCGGCCTTTGACCGGCATTCGGACGATCGCACCATCGGCGTTGATGATGGCGGCCTCGGCCGGGAGGCAGACGAGCGTGACATCGTGTCCGGCCATGGCAGCGCGAACACCAAATAGCGAGCCGTACGACGCGCCGAGGATCAAGATGTTCATGAACAAGCCCCTGAGAAAATGTCGAGAGCATAGACCCTTCGAGGCAAGCGACGCAATCGATCGTCCAAGACTTTCGTCGCAGATCGGAGGAGCTCGCCGTCGATCCATAGCTTGGCAACGGCGCAGAAGCGCGAGGCAAAGGGTTGTTGACCACATCTTCCCTCACCCCAACCACCGAGCGGATAGCGCTTGTGCCAACACAGCTTTCATCATATATTTCTGACATGACAGAAATTACTGACAAGACCACCCCCAAAGCCAAGTCGCTCCCGCCCGCCGTGGAGCGGTTCGTGTTGCACTGGGGTGAGATGGGGGCCGTTTGGGGTGTCAATCGCTCGGTCGGCCAACTGCACGCGTTACTTTACCTATCCGACAAGCCGCTGACGGCGGAAGAGATCGCCGATACGCTGGGCCTCGCGAGGTCAAACGTTTCGACTTCGCTGAAAGAATTGCAGGCCTGGAACCTAATTCGCCGGGTCCACGTGATGGGCGACCGGCGCGATCACTTCGAAGCCGAGGGCGATCTTTGGGAGATCACCATGCGGATCGCCGAGGGCCGTAAGGCGAGGGAAATCGACCCGACGCTCGCCGTTTTGCGCTCATGTGAGGGCGAGGCTATGGCCGATCGGTTCCTGTCGGCCACGACGCGCAACCGGATCACGGCAATGCGCACGTTCGTTGAGATGATGGACGGGTGGGCGGCCGATATCCGGCGGGTCCCACACGGCAAGCTTCAGACCCTGGTAAAGCTTGGCAGCGCAATCGTGCGGTTCTTGCCGTCACGAGGGCCAGCCAAACCGGTCGGTGGCGCCCCAAACCCCACAGGCAATGACGGCAACATCGTCGGTTAGACCAAAAATTTTGGATGTGAATTTCTGTTATGACAGAAATATCGGAATATTCAGCATTTCGAAGCGGCGGTCGAGGTCTTTTCAGGCGGCCGGTCGCAACCGTGGGCTGTTACGAGCAGCTGCTCGGTGCGGACTGGCAACGCTTGCCCAGCGCCGTCCGCCGCCGCTTCGCCGACGGGCCCTCGCCCGGCACGACCCGCCTCTATTGCGGGACGGTGTTGGCCACCGAACTCAATCGTGCTGGACGGGTATTGGCGTTTGCGGCGCGTCTTGCTGGCGGACCTATGCCGTTCACCAACGGCGCGATTGGCGCAACCACGGTCGCCGTGACGCTCGTCGACGACCTTCATGGGAGCGGTAAACCTGGGCAGGTGTGGACGCGCAGCTATGCCCGCGCCGGTGCGTTCCCGCAGGTCATCCAGTCGGCCAAATGCTTTAGCGGCCGCACTGGCTTGGAAGAACGCCTCGGATACGGGCTCGCGATGGTGCTTGAGGTTACCGCTGAGCGTGTCGGTTCGGGCATTCCCGACGCCACTTCAACCGAACTCGTCTTCACCAGCAGCCGGTACCGCCTCGACCTCGGCTGGCTGTCGATCGTCCTCCCCAACTGGCTATCGCCTGGCCGCTGCCAAGTACGCCACCGGGACGAAGGCATCGGGACGGACGGGGCGGCGACATTCACGTTCACGCTGACAATCGAGCACCCGTGGTTCGGCCGCCTGATCCGCCAAGTCGCTCGCTACCGCGAAGCTGGCACATTCTAGTATTCTCACCCTGGAGTTAGGTACCATGACACAAGATATCCTGGCGCAATCGGTCCTGCTGTGGACGCTCTTGGCGCTACAAATCGCGATGGGTGGCTTTGACATCGTCGTCCACCATGAGATCACCGAACGGTTGAGCTGGAAGCGAAATGCTGGCCAGGAACTCCGTCTACACGCGGTGCGTAACGCGTTCTACGCGCTGTTGTTTGGCGGCCTTGCCGTAATCCAGCCGCTTGGCTGGCTGGCGATTGTGTTGATGGCGATCCTGATTGCAGAAATCGTGATTACGCTGTGGGACTTCGTGGAAGAGGATCGCACGCGCAAACTGCCGCCAACAGAGCGCGTCCTGCACACCCTTCTTGCAATCAACTACGGCGCGATCCTCGCCATTGTACTGCCGGAGCTGAGCGGCTGGGCTGCCATGCCAAGCGGCCTTGCGCTCGTGTCGTATGGTTGGGGGAGCCTCATTCTCGCGGTCGCTGGCATCGGGTGCGTTGGCTTTGCCGCGCGCGATTGGATGACAAGTCACCGGGCTGACCGGCTGACGTCGCCACCACTTCCCAAACTTGAGATGTTGAGCGATGGGTTGCCCGCCTCGCGCAAGCGCGTGCTGGTCACTGGCGCAAACGGCTACATTGGTTCGCGATTGACGGCAGCGCTGGTGGCTAACGGCCATGATGTTCTGGCACTCGTGCGCGATCCAGCTCGGGCAACGCACCTTGCGACACCGGTCACGATCCTGACGCGCCTCGACCAAATCCCAGCCGATCTGCCGGTCAATGCCGTTGTTCAACTGGCTGGCGTGCCCGTTGCGGACTGGCCGTGGACAACAAGCCGGCGGCTGCAGATCCTCCGGTCGCGCCTGAAGCCAGCTCGGCAGTTGCGGGCTTGGATGGCGTCGCGGCCAACGAACTTGCGCCCAACGGTCCAGATTTCGGCCTCCGCGATCGGCTATTACGGTAACCGCGGCGAAGAAGCCGTCCACGAGGCCGATGGGACCGGCATCCTCGATGGGTCCAAAGCTGGATTTGCCTCGCGCTCGTGCCAAGCCGTTGAACGGGAGGGAGCGAAAGCGCGCGAACTTGGCGTCCGCACGGTGTTTTTACGGATCGGCCTCGTGATGTCGCGGGACGGCGGTGCACTGGGTCGGATGATCCCACCATTTGATCTTGGGCTTGGAGGGCCGCTTGGTCACGGGCGCCAATGGATGAGCTGGATTTGGATCGATGACATCGTTCGCCTAATCGGGCACGCGATCGCGAGCCCTGATGTCGACGGTGCGATTAACGCTACGGCTCCAAACGCAATCCGTAATGCGGACTTCTCGCGTCAGCTTGCTCAGGCGCTTGGCCGACCTTGCGTGATGGCCGTGCCGTCAATAGTGCTGTCGACGGGCCTTGGGGAAATGGGCGAAAGCCTGCTGCTTGGCAGCGTCAAGGTATTTCCAGCCAAGGCGCTGGCCACCGGTTTCACGTTCGAGGCGGCCACGTTTTCCGACATGCTCGACCGCGAGTTGCCAGGGAAGACAACACAAGTCGGCTCGGTTGAATCAAACAAATCTGAGCCCGTTGCCGCCCGCTCACCCCGACCACGGCCCGTGTCTCAGGTTGCTGCCGAATAGCGAATAGACGCGATCGGCTTGCTGGGCGGGCAATAGAATCACTCGCCCGGCAGGTATTGGCCGATCCAGGTTTCGGTCAACGCCGTCCCGTTGCGACGCAAATAGCACCGCAAATCAACCGGCTCAACTCCCGCACCGCCAGCCGCGCTAGCCGCCGTCGGCTTGACTTCAAGGTCGAAAAACGAGCGCCAGCGTTCGCGTTGCGCAACCACGGGATGGGTGTAAGCATTCGTCACAACGCCGCGCGAAGCGGTGACCGCGATCTCGACGCCGTCGGTCCGCGATAGGCCCTCAAACACCCGACCTTGCCAATCAATGACGTACTTGCGGACCCCGTCGGGGCGAACGAACCCCGGCCGTCCTCCAAGACCCGTCAGCGTGGCGGTGGCTTTGGCCAGACCTTCGGGCAGGTTGACCTCGTCGACCCACGACAGTCGATAGCGCCAGCGCTGCGGCTTGCCGGGCTCGAGCCCCTGCTTTGGGCACCAGTAGGCTGCAATGTTGTCGAATGTCTCGTCGTCGGTTGGGATTTCGAGCAGGTGGACCGCGCCCTCGCCCCATGGGTCGAGCGGCTCAACCCAGGCTGAGGGGCGGCGCTCGTAGAATACGCCATCGTCGAGGTAATGGACAAAATCGCGGTCGCGCTGGAGCAAGCCGAAGCCCTTCGGGTCGCGGTCGTCAAACGTCGACGTTATCGTCCGCCGTGGGTTGTTGAGCGGCCGCCAAATGCGCTCACCTTTCCCGGTCGCAATTGCTAGACCATCGCTGTCGTGAATCTCGGGGCGCCAGTCGGCTGCTCGTTTGCGGCTGCCTTCGCCATACCAAAACATGGATGAGAACGGCGCAATCCCGACGCGGGCCACAGCTTTTCTTGGATAGAGTTCAAATTCAACGTCATGGATGACGCGGTGGATATCACTAGCGTCTGTCAACTTATCGGTTGCGATGCGGAAAGCACCAGCGACCGAAGGGCTGTCAAGCAGCGCATAAATCGTGACCGGTGCGGTGTCTTTGGTTCCAGCTTCCAGCCAGAATGCCGTGAACACTGGAAACTCTTCGGGCTCGGTCACCCCGATGTTGAGGGCAAGGCCGCGGGCCGATAGGCCGTACTGGTTGTAGGGGCCCGATGCGCGGAAGTACGAGGCCCCAAGAAACGCGAGCCAGTCGGTTTGGACGTCGCGGTTCATCAGTCTAAAGCCAGCAAAGCCCGTATTCCCAGGTAGCGCGCGCGCTGGATGACCATCAGGAGTCTCAAACAACTCAGCGCTATAGCGGACCTCGCGCGCCGCCTCGCCGTCGACGAGGTGGACCGCGACTGGCGCATTGAACGACCGCTGGAGGTGGAATAGCTGCACAGGCGTTCGGTTGTCGCGGTCGAGGCGAAGGCTGGCATCGCGGCGGTATTTGATCTGCTGGAAGCGGTCGTAGTCGATTTGGTCCAAGATCGGCCCGTTGCGAACAGCAATTGGCGACCACGGCTGCTCCATCATAGCTCGCGCACGCTGCTTCAAAATATCAAACGAGAACGGTATTTGCGGGCCAAGCTCTGTCGCCGCCGCCGAGCCCCCCCCAGCGCTGAGGCCTGTGAAGAGGCCAGCGATACCCGCAACGACCGGCAAACCAAACAATCCCGTTGAGCCCGTTATCGCCAGCGCCTCCCGACGCGACAGCCTAGCTTCAGGACTGGATGGCCCAAGACTGGATAGGTTGCGCTGTTCTGGCTTCATTTGCATGTCTCGCGATCTCGTAGTCACGTGTAGGCTCACGCATACGCTTATTGGCCGCGCCCGTTGAACTTGGCCGGTGGATTTGGCCGTTGCCCTGGGCCGGTGTAGTTGGCCGTTGCCCTGGGTCGGCGCACGCGGCGGCAGCACAGACCCACAGCAAATCTCTTGGACGTCATAGCCCACCTGACCCCCAGCGCGAGGATCGCATCATGACGCAACCCTCCAAACCCGTCGCGGGCCAGTCGGCTCGCAAGGACGCACCCGACACTCGAGAGCGGGCCGATATCCCCATCCCTTCGTTCTACGACGACCTCGATGGCACCTTGGCTGAAGCCTGGCGGATGTTGTCGCGCGGCGTGGCCGACCGACGCTCGCCATTCCATACCCCAGCCGTTGCGACGACGGGCCTCGATGGAGCGCCGCGTGTTCGAACGGTCGTTTTGCGCGGCGTTGACGTCGCGAGCCGAACCATCCGGTTTCACTCAGATGCCCGCAGCGGCAAGTTTGCCGAGATCTCAAAAGAACCGCGGGTCGCGGTCATTGGCTATGATGCTGGTCACAAAATCCAGTTGCGGCTGACCGGCCGGGCGCAATTGCACCACGGTGCCAAGGATACGGTGGCCACCCAAGCGTGGGCTGCGACCGGTGACCGAAGCCGCAGCGGCTATCGACAATCGGTCGGTCCCGGCGCGGCAATGGCGACGGGCCAGTTGCTGGGCCCGCCCCTGGTCGATGGGTTTGAAAACTTCGTCGCCGTCAGGGTCGCAATTGACGCGATCGAGTGGCTCTATCTCGCGCACGCGGGGCACCGTCGCGCGCATTTCACGTGGACTGGCGAGACCTTGAACGCGCGTTGGCTGGCGCCCTAGTCGTGTCTAAAAACCGTCAACCCGCAATCTTTGAAAAATCAGCGACCGCCTGCGTGGCTGAGCGGATTTGCGACAACAGTGCGAGCCGGTTACGGCGGACTGCGGCATTATCGGCGTTGACGGTCACCTGATCAAAGAACGCGTCGACAGGCACCCGAAGTTCAGCGAGCGCGCGCATGGCGCCATCAAACCGCTCGACATCAATGGCTTTCCCGATATCGCGTGTCGCCTTGGTGACAGCCTCAAGGAGCCCCGCCTCTTCGGCCTGTTGCAACAGCTGCGGGTCGGGCACCGCGGTGTAGGTCGTTTTGTCCTTCTTTTCTTCGATTGCCAGAATGTTGGACGCCCGTTTGACGCCAGCGAGCAAGTTTGCGCCATCGTCGGTCGCAAGCAACGCCGTTAACGCATCGACGCGCTTGACGATCAGGGCCAGGTCGTCTTGTGGCGCACCGGGCGCCGATAGCACCGCGTCGATCAGATCGTGGCGGGCACCCTTGTCGCGCAGATAAACCTTCAGCCGCTCGATAAAGAAGCTCAGCAGATCAGCGTTGGACAGGCTGTCGGCCGTTTTTTCCATCGCGAAATTCTGACGCGCGCGTTCAAACACGATCGATAGCGGCAGCCGCAAGTCATTTTCGAGCACGATACGCACCACGCCGAGCGCTGCCCGCCGCAGCTGATAGGGATCGCCAGAACCGGTTGGTTTCTCGCCGATGGCCCAAAATCCTACCAGGGTATCGATCTTATCGGCGAGCGCGACGGCCACCGACACCGGAGCGACTGGCACGGTATCGGCAGCGCCCTTCGGCTTGTAATGCTCTTCAATCGCGGCAGCGATCTTGACGTCCATGTGGGCTGCCTGCGCGTAGTAGCGGCCCATCAGACCTTGTAACTCTGGGAATTCTCCGACCATTCCCGCAACGAGATCGGCTTTGCACAACTGCGCCGCGCGGCCAGCCAATTCGGGTTCGGCATCGCAGGCGTGCTCGGCGAGCCAGCGGGCCAGTTCGGTGATCCGCAGCACGCGGTCGGCCTGGGTGCCGAGCTTTTCATGGAACGTGATCGCGCCAAGGTCGTGCGCCATGGCAGCCAGCGTGCGGGCCAGATCCTGCTCGTAGAAAAATTTCGCATCCGACAATCGCGCCCGGATGACGCGCTCGTTACCGGCGACGATTTCTTTGCCGCCATCGGGCGCCATGAGGTTTGAGACCATCAAGAATCGGTTGGCGAGCTTGCGCGGGCTAGCCGTTGAACTGCCGTCATCACTGTCACCGGCGGCGTTGGTCGGCTCGGTGAGGGCAAAACATTTCTGGTGTTGCCGCATCGACGTGATGAGGCACTCGGGCGGCACGTTGAGGAAGCTCGCGTCAAACGCGCCAATCAACACGACGGGGCGCTCCGTTAGGCCAGCGTTCTCGGCGAGCAACCCGTCATCGGCGACGAGACTCAGCTTTGCGGCCTTGGCGAGGTTTTGCGCCCCCATTGCAATCATGCGCTGGCGCTCGACCGCATCGAGGATGACGCCGTTGTCGCGCAGTTTATTGTGGTAGTCGGCAACCGAGGTGACTTCGATTGGACCGCTGCCATGAAAGCGGTGGCCGTACGTGATGTTGCCGCTCGCGATGCCGCCGACCGACATCGGCACGACGACGCCGTCGAGCACGCACACGATCCCGCGCAGGGGGCGTATCCAGGTGAGGTCACCGCTGCCCCAACGCTGCGTTCGCGGCCACGGAAATTTGTGGATCGTCTCGACAAGCGTCTCGCCGATCAGATCGGCGGCGGGTCGGCCCGATTTATCGATTTTTGCGACATAGAACGCGCCTTTTTTGCCGTCCTCAACAATCGTCGCGTCTTCGATCCGCGCCAGGCCCGCTGATCTTAAAAACCCCGCGATCGCAGCCTCAGTCGCGCCGAGACGTGGCCCCTTCTTTTCTTCGCTGATCGATGGGGAGGCCGCCGCAACGCCGTCCACAAAAAGTGTCATCCGCCGCGGGGTGATGAACGAACGAACCGCTCCGATTGGCAGGCCGCGAGCCGATAATCCGCTGGTCATGAGCTGCGCGAAATCTTCGGCAGCCTTCGGCTGGAGCCGGGCTGGTATTTCCTCGCAGAATAGCTCGATCAGCAATTCGGACATCGTGGGGACCTGAGATCAAAGAGAGCGGCCAGCGGAGCGCAAACGACATTACGGTTGGATGGCGCCGTTCACGTAGTTCCAGACGTGGCTGATAACGACTGAGCCTTCGCCAACGCTTGACGCTACACGCTTTACCGAGCCGAGCCGCACATCGCCTACAGCAAAAACGCCGGATGCGGACGTGGCGAACGGCGATGATGCGCCAACCGCCTCGCCGGTCGGTACAAATCCTTTGTCGTTTAGATCGACGACGCCCTTTAGCCATCCGGTGTTTGGTAAAGCCCCAATCATTACAAAGACCGCGCCAAGCGCCTGCCGCCGCGTCTCGCCCGACCGGACATCACGCAAGATTGCGCCATCGAGCGTGTCTTCCCCTTCCAGGGCAACAATCTCTGTAAAGGTATGAAGCGTGATCGCGGGATCGGCGTCGATGCGGCTTGATAGGTAGGCAGACATCGTTGAGCCAAGACCCTCGTTGCGAACCAGGAGATGAACGTGCCCCGCTGAGCGGGCCAAAAACATAGCCGCCTGACCCGCCGAGTTCCCGCCGCCCACAACCACGACGTCACGGGATTTGCAGAACCGCGCCTCGATGTCAGTTGCGGCGTAGTAGACGCCCGCGCCCTCGAATTCTTGGAGGCGTTCGACCGGAAGCCGGCGATATTGCACGCCACTGGCGACAACGATTGCTTTTGCGCTGATCCGCTCGCCATCATCCAACAGCAGGTCGTAGAGGCCATCCTCTCGGCGTTCGACGGCATCGACAGTGCGCGGCATGACAAAGCGCGTGCCAAGCCGCATGGCCTGGATTTGGCCGCGCCAAGCAAGGTCACCACCAGAAATGCCGGTAGGGAAGCCCATGTAGTTTTCGATACGAGATGACGCGCCAGCTTGCCCGCCGATCACCTCGTTCTCAATGACGATACCGTGCAGGCCTTCGGCACCCGCATACACGGCCGCCGAGATGCCAGCTGGACCGCCGCCTACAATGGCGACGTCGAACAATGCCTCGCCCGACAGTGGCATATCGAGACCCAATAGCCGGGCAACGGCTCTTGGCGAAACGTCGGTCAAGACGCGGCCGTTAAAAAGCGCGACCGGCTTGTCATTTGCAGATTTCGCGTGCGCTAAGAGCCGATGCGCTAATTCCGAGCCCAGCTCGATTTTTTTGACAGCGATACGATTGCGAGCAGCGAACGATTCTATCCGGCGGAGCGCTCGATCTTGGTCCGCGCCGATCAACGTGAGTGAACTTTCGTTCGCCTCAAAAATGCGGCGACGGCGACCAGCGAAAACCGTCACGATCTTGTCCGATAGCTCGGGAATTTGCGCCATGAGTGTGAGCATATCCGCCCGCGGCACAACGGTTGCCACCGTGTCGACCACTGCACGCGCGGTCGCAGACCAAACTCCCGCATTGAGAAATGCGATCTCGCCCATGTACTGCCCGGGCCCTAACGTACCGACGGTTGCTCGTTCGCCAGTCTGGGCGTTCAACAACTCGACCTCGCCCTCCTCGATATAAACGAACTCGTCCATACGATCGCCTGGACGAACCACGTCCGTCCCAGCCAAGTAGCGCCGGTTCACTCCGATTTGCCGAATGGCCTGGACATGCGAAGGCTCAAGTGGAGAGCGCGGCGTTGTGACTAGGTCGATGGCTAAGGCTTCCAAGGATGTGTCCTTTGCGGGCGCAGACTGACGCTAAGTCGTGGTTCTATCATTTCTGTAGCCGGTGCGGGCATCACATGCGGGATTGGTTTTCGAAAACCCAAACGAGGAACAACCGAGAGTGCCCGTCTTAGTAGAGGACGGCGCGCAAGGAAACGGCCGTGAGTTCGGGGCGCGTGGCGCGAAACACCTACCACCCTTAGAACGGGGTGAGCACGCACGTTGCGCGAAGCAGGGTCGCCTCGGTCTGATTGGCGAAGGCGAGGCCGCGGTCAGGGGCGCGTAGCACGGCTAAGCCGCGGCGGGCTGGCATCGTGAGCGCCGTTTGGATTTCGGACACGCGGCCCTCTGCCTCCGGCGTTAAGCCGAGGAAGCGATCGCCGGTCGGTACGAGTTTGAGTGCGATGTCGGCATGGGGACCATCTTGGCCCATCGCGGTGTAGATGTTGTCGCCCTCTGGCGTATAAAGGCTAATCGACCATCCCTGCCCGGCGAGTTTGGCTGTCACCGCCACCGCACCGCGGCTCGTGTCGAAGGGACATACGGCATAGCGGAAGTCGGGGCCAAGGAACGGCAGTGGCTGGGCTTTCGAAGTGACCGGGGGCAACAAAGTGAAGGCGTGTGCCGGTGCCGTCCGTCGCAAAACTTCGTAGGGCGATCGCGACGACAGGGCCGGTGCCGCGAACGTTGCCAAAATGTGGACGATCGCTGCCGATAAGACGATGAGCAGCAACAGCCGCATCCGCCGCGTCACGGGATTGAGCGCCCAGAGCGTCAACGAGGCTGCCTGTGAAACTATCGACATTTGAGCTTCCGGATCGCGGGCAGAACGCCATCGTCGCCGATCCGCGATGACCCGTCGCTCGCCCGCGGCTCAATCACGGTCAGCACCACCGACACCCGGCCACCGCCCCGCGTCGGCAGCCAATTGCCGGGCCGGGCCTCGCGCGCGAGCGTCAGTTGAAAAGTACCATTCGGCGCCAGCGCAATGGTTTGGCTGGTGAAAGCGTGGCGGCCGGCGGGGTTGGATATCAACGAGCCTTGCGCATCAAAGACGACCAAGCTCCACCAGTCGGCGCGCGGCAGTTTGCCCTCGATCACATACTCGCACGATGACGACAGCCGCTCGCCATCCTCATCGACGCGCGCAACGAACGTCCGCTGCACGTCGGTGCTGATGGCGAGCATGCCAGAGCTCGCAAAATGCGCGCGCGTGTAGGGATCGGCATCGGGACGGGCAGCCGATGTCCAGGTCACCCAGGGTCCGATGCGTTCGGTGGTGAGCCGGGTACCAGCTTCGACCATATACCAGCTCGACATCAGGCCGAGGGCTAGAATAGCTGCGACGGATACGGCAAGTTCAATGACGCGCGCGGAGACGTTCAAGATCGAGCGTTTCAGCTTTTGGAGCGTCAGCGCAAACATTGTGGAGCCGTGGTCCGGGTCAGCGAAGGGACGTTGGAGTGGCTGGCGGCGGGGCTTGATCGGCCCGCCGGCCAGGTGCTTTCGATGGCTGAGGCGCAGCACCTGGCGTGCCTGAGTTCCCGGGGTTGGCTGGCGTTTGCGGCGCACTGCCGGAAGTGCCTGCGCCTTGCGGCTGCACCGATGGCTCTTCGGATACGCCAGCGACCTTGCGGAACGCCACATCCAGCTTCTTCAGCGCGGTCCGCGTCGGGTCGGGCATCACACCGGCCGACTTCTTCGTCGGGTCGGACTGGCTCGCCACGGCAATTGAGGGATCTATTGGCTCCGCGCGCTGCAGTTCTGCGAGCCGACGCTGTTCCTCGATTTGGACGGGATGGGGCGTCAGGCCTGGAATCGTTGGGATATTCATCGAGGTGTGGATGATCGACATGAACTGCTTCCACGCAGGCGCTGGTCCATGCCCGCCCGTGACTTCATCCATTGGCCGGTTGTCATCGTTGCCAAGCCAAACGCTTGCGACGTACTTGCCAGTAAAGCCAACAAACCACGCGTCCTTGTAGTTCGAACTGGTGCCGGTTTTGCCGACCGCATGCGTGAACTCAAGCGCGGCTGCTTTACCCGTGCCCTGCGTGACGACCATCTGCATCATCTGGTTCATCTGCTCGACCGTCTTCTTCGAGACGACTTGCGGCGCCGGCCCCTCATCGCGCTGGCGGCTGTAGAGCACGTCGCCCTTTGAATTGGTGATTTCCAAAATCACGTAGGGCTTGGCAAGCTTGCCATTGTTGGCAAACGTTGCAATGGCGCCTGTGTGTTCGAGTGGCGTGATCCCGGTATCGCCGAGCGCCATCGAGCACGACGGCACGATGCCCTTGATGCCGAGCTTGCGGGTCAGTTCAACGACTTTGGCGCGCCCGACGTTCAGCGACAAATAAACTGCGACCGTGTTCAAGGACCGCGCGAACGCATCGCCAAGTGAAACCATGCCGCCGCTGGTGCCGCCCGAATAGTTTTTAGGCGACCAGTTTCCGCACGACGGGGAACTGTCAGAGGCGAGCGAGCGGATCGTGAAGCCGCCATTTTCGAGGGCTGCTGCATAGACGTAGGGTTTGAACGATGATCCCGGCTGGCGTTTGGCGTGCGTTGCCCGATTAAATTGGCTTTCGCCGTAGTCCGGCCCGCCAACAATCGCTTTGACGGACCCATCGGTCTCCATCGCCACGAGCGAACCGGAGTTAAACTTCTTCTGTTTGCCAAGTTGCCGGATCGTCGATGTCAGCGCCTCTTCGGCGGCGCGCTGGATCGTCGTGTCGAGCGTTGTTCGGGCAATCAGAACAAACTGGTTTTTGCCCTCCGCCAGCCGCTGGACCTCCTCAAACGCGAAATCGAGGTACCAGTCGGGGCTGTAGGAGGCGCGGTTTTCGACGACCTTGGCCGGGTTCAGACGCGCGAGATGGACCTGGCCGGCCGTATAAAAGCCAGCCTCAACCAGATTGGACAGCACCTCGGCGGTCCGGGCGCGCGCAGCTGGCATGTTGACGTGGGGCGCATACTTGGTTGGCGCCTTGTAAAGACCCGCAAGTAGGGCAGCTTCGGCGAGGTTGACCTCACGCACGGACTTGCCAAAATAGAACTGCGATGCCGCCTCCACGCCGAACGCGCCGCCGCCCATGTAGGCGCGGTCCAAATACAATTTGAGTATCTCGCGTTTTGGGAACCTGGCTTCGAGTAAGAACGCCAGAAACACTTCCTTGATCTTGCGCGTGACCGACCGTTCCGATGACAGGAACAGATTTTTGGCGAGCTGTTGTGTCAGCGTCGAGCCACCTTGAACGGCCGCATTTGCTTGAACGTTGGTTATGAGCGCGCGCACGGTGCCGATGAAGTCGACGCCAAAGTGTTCGTAGAACCGCCGATCCTCCGTTGCGAGGGTCGCAAGGATCATGTGCCGTGGAATTTCATCGAGGGGTACGGCGTCGTTGTGCAGGATGCCGCGCTTGCCGATTTCATTGCCCGCTTGGTCGAGCAGTTTAACGCTGTAGCGACCGGTGAGAAATTTGCTTTCGTCAAATTCCTGCAGCGCGGGCAGTGCCAGCGCGAACAGCACCAACACCCCCCCGGCGCCGAGCGTAAACGCTTCGGACACCATCTCGTTGCCAAATCGTTTCCACCCGGTCAGGCGAAAACGCGCAAACCAGCTCGACCACGCGCTCCAAGTTTCGGCCGTGCGCTCAATGGTCGACGAGATGGTGCTGTCGATCCGGCTATCGAGACCTAGCCAGTCGACCAGCTTGCCCCGGCCACGCTTTTTTTCAAACCAGTCGCTCAATCTGCTGTCCTCACAGGGGCTATACCGTGCACGCAAGACCTCACATTTCGACGGAGGATACGCGGGGCTCAACTGGCGTGCAACTCAACCTGCCGGGCAACTTAACCTGCGACAGGATATTCCATTTTGCTACGAGATCACGTTCCGCAGATTACGGACCAACATCCAACGGTGCGTGCTGTGCCCACATCGGATTGGAATCGCTGTGCGCCCTAGTTATGCTATTACCATAACGCGGTGGTTGTATCGACGGGCAGTTATCCTAACCAGGCAGCCGTAACGCCCGGTAGGGCGACACATTCAAGGCTGCGCCGATAAACGGTCTTACACTTTTGCGGGCGGGCCCACGATTTCGCGCGACATGAAACAAAACAAGAAACGGCCTAACCGGTCGGCTACCCCGCCCCTGGCATTCTGGCGCGAAAAGTCGCTTGAGGCGATGTCTCGGGAGGAATGGGAGAGCCTGTGCGATGGCTGTGGCCGCTGTTGCCTGTTGAAGCTCCAGGACGAGGACACCGACGAAGTTTACGTGACGCGGGTGTCATGTCGGCTGCTAGACGTAAAATCGTGCCAATGCATTGACTACGGCAACCGGTTCGACCACGTGCCGGATTGCGTGACGATCGACGCGCCAAAGGTTCGCGCCTTACCGTGGCTGCCAGAAAGTTGCGCCTACCGCCGGGTTGCCGAGGGCCGCGACTTGGCGTGGTGGCATCCGCTGGTGTCGGGCTCGCCCGATACCGTGCACGAGGCTGGCATCTCGGTGCGTGGCCTCGCGCGAAGCGAGGTCAAGGTTAAAGAAGACGATCTGTGGCGCTTCATCATCGACACGCCACCCGACCTCGACTGAATTTAACAAAGCCAAATAGTGTTATCCCCGCTGTCCAGTTTCACGGACTGAACTTGGCGAGCCCGGCAACCTAAAAATCGTTACCTGCAACGAAATCTTTCCCCGCGGTGTCGGCTGGCCCCATACTCGTTGTTAGCATCAAGTGCCGGGTCATCATGCCGACCCCAACCGCCAGAATGACTGACACGAATGACTGACACCGTGCCCGATCCCGTGGCTGACCTATTCGCCGCCGCTGGACTTGAGAAGGATGCGCCCCGCCCGCTGGCCGATCGCCTTCGGCCGGGCAAACTCGCCGATGTCGTCGGGCAGGACCACATCGTTGGCCCCGAGGGGACGCTGACCCGTTACATCGCCAGCGGCCGTCTGCCGAGCCTGATCCTGTGGGGGCCGCCGGGGTGCGGCAAAACCACGATCGCGCGGCTCGTCGCAGAAGGCAGTGGCCAAGAATTTGAACAGCTATCAGCGATTTTTTCGGGCGTCCAGGACCTGCGCAAGGCTTTCGATCGCGCCAAAGCCAACCGCGCCCGCGGCCGCGGCACTCTGCTGTTCATCGACGAGATCCATCGCTTCAACAAAGCCCAGCAGGATAGCTTCCTGCCCCATATGGAGGATGGCACGATCACGCTGGTCGGGGCGACCACGGAGAACCCGAGCTTTGAACTGAACGCGGCGCTTCTGTCGCGAGCGACCGTCCTCGTCTTGAACCGTCATGACGAGACCGCCCTCGAAGCGCTTCTCGTGCGGACTGAAGTCGCCGAGGGCATGACGCTGCCGCTGACCCGCGATGCCCGCTCGACGCTCATCGGCATGGCCGATGGTGATGGCCGCGCGATGATCAACTTGGCCAGCGACGTGTTTGTGGGCGTTGCGCCGGGCCAGCCACCGTTATCGCCCGAAGCTCTGGTCAAGCTCGTCCAACGTCGTGCGCCGCTTTACGACAAAAGCGCCGATGGCCATTATAATTTGATCAGCGCGCTCCACAAATCGGTGCGCGGTTCCGACCCCGATGCCGCGCTCTATTATTTGTGCCGAATGCTC
This sequence comes from Hyphomicrobiales bacterium, assembly GCA_038329675.1. Lineage (GTDB taxonomy): Bacteria > Pseudomonadota > Alphaproteobacteria > Rhizobiales > Hyphomicrobiaceae > JANXVY01. The sequence goes on from JBBQNE010000025.1 coordinate 26,957, forward strand.
TATGCTGGCGAAGACCGGCTGTTCCTCGCCCGACGTCTGGTGCGAATGGCCGTGGAGGATATCGGGCTCGCCGACCCGGACGCGCTGCATCAGGCGCTCGCTGCCAAGGACGCCTTTGAATTCTTGGGCTCGCCTGAAGCCGAACTGGCGCTCGCTCAGGCCACGATCTACCTCGCCACCGCACCAAAATCGAACGGCGTTTACGTGGCTTACAAGGCGGCAATGCGAGCGGCCAAACAGCACGGCAGCTTGATGCCGCCCAAGCACATCCTGAACGCGCCAACGACGCTGATGGAGAGCGAGGGCTACGGCGGCGGCTACCGCTACGACCACGACGAACCTGACGCATTCTCGGGCCAGAATTATTTTCCCGACGATATGAGCCGTTCGGGCCGCCCCCAGTTCTATGAGCCGCGAGAACGCGGCTTTGAACGCGATATCGCCAAGCGCCTCAGTTATTGGGATGCGTTACGAAAGAAGCGGGCACCCTGACAGCCCGCCGCCACGATCTACTGCGCCGCCACGCTGCCCCCGTTGGCGAGGCCGATTAGCGAACGATCAAATTTCGATCATGCCGCTGGCAACCCGGACGGCGTGCCCGCCCAGTCGGATCCCGTCGAGTTTGCCCGAGCGTACCTCAAGCGTCAGCGTCATCAGGCTCGGCCGGTGCATCGCGAAACCTTGTTCGATGATGCGACGGTGCATCCCGTCCGTCAGTCCATCAAACTCCTTGATTGCGGCAGCAAAGCCGATCGCAGCGCTGCCCGTCGCCGGATCTTCTGGAATGCCACTGTCGGGTGCAAACATCCGCGCATGGAAGGCCGACGATTGGTGGACGCAGTCGTTGCAATAAAAGAACGCGCCGACGACGCCAGCGTCCGAAAACGTGCCCGACCAATAGTTGCCGTTTGGCGCGGCCCGGTTCAACGCTTCACGCGAGGCGACTGGCACAAGGGCGAATGACGACCCGGTGCGGGCCATGCGCGGTGAGTGGTTGGATAACCCGATTTCGGAGGGCAGCAGGCCGACGGCTGCGGCGATGTCGTCGGTCTCGATGTCGAGCTTGGAAAGTTCAGGGATCATCGGCGCGTCGAATTCAGCGTAGGCGGGTAAGCCGTCGCGATGCTTCACGCCAACGCGGACGATGCCAGCCATCAATTCGATGACAATCAGGGCATCGTTGATCCCCTGCCCGAACCCGGGTCTTGAGGCTGCGAGCAGGATCGCAGTACCAACCGCTGGGTGGCCAGCAAACGGTAACTCGGTTGATGGGGTAAAAATACGAACCCGGGCGGTATGGGCTGGATTATCGGGCTTCAATACGAACACGGTTTCTGAGACGTTAAATTCGCGCGCGATCGTCTGCATCACAGCGCCGCTTAGCCGATCGGCCTCCAGCACCACGGCCAATGGATTGCCAGC
>JBBQNE010000026.1:0-28114 GCA_038329675.1 Hyphomicrobiales bacterium
CTCCGCCTCGTGATTTCGATCGCCAAGAAATATACCAACCGCGGCTTGCAGTTCCTCGATCTGATCCAGGAGGGCAACATCGGGCTGATGAAAGCGGTCGACAAGTTCGAATACCGGCGCGGCTACAAGTTTTCGACCTACGCGACGTGGTGGATCCGCCAGGCGATTACCCGCTCGATCGCAGATCAGGCACGCACGATCCGAATTCCCGTCCACATGATCGAAACGATCAACAAGATCGTCCGCACCAGCCGCCAGATGCTGCACGAAATCGGCCGCGAGCCGACGCCAGAAGAACTCGCCGAAAAGCTCGCCATGCCGCTCGAAAAAGTGCGCAAGGTGCTGAAGATCGCCAAGGAGCCGATCAGCCTTGAAACGCCGATCGGCGATGAGGAAGATAGCCACCTCGGTGACTTCATCGAGGATCGCAACGCGATCGCGCCCGATAGCTCGGCGATCATGAGCAATCTGCGCGAGACGACAACGCGCGTGCTCGCGTCGTTGACGCCGCGTGAGGAGCGTGTGCTGCGCATGCGCTTTGGCATCGGCATGAATACCGACCACACGCTGGAGGAAGTCGGCCAGCAGTTCTCGGTGACGCGTGAACGGATCCGCCAGATTGAGGCGAAGGCGCTACGCAAGCTGAAGCACCCCAGCCGCTCACGCAAACTCCGCAGCTTCCTCGATAATTGAGAGGGGAGGGACCCGGCAAAGTCGAGCCATTTAAGCTCGCCTTCGCCGGCCCAAGTACGGCTCGAATTCATGCCGCTGGTGTTCAAAAAGTATTTTGAGAAGCTAGGCACAGATGACCGATTAAATAAGTCTGATTTCCATATAATCGTCGAACATATCGAACCTCAGGAAATCGACGGCGAAGTCATTGAGGCACTCGACCTAATCGTGGAACAGGGCAAAAAAGCGAAACCAAGATCCTCTTAATGATTGATCCCACACCTCGCTGGCGAACTGGGCGTCCGGTTGAACGAACTGCCGGAGGTTTAGGCGGCATAGCCCCGTATGTTGTGCTCATCCGCCCCGCTCGCTGCGCGCCGCATTTCCGCCGCGTCGTCGCGTCACGCGGATGCTGGCTGCGTAAACTGAGCCCAGACCGTTAAGCCCGGTCACGCACCAGACCGGCGCAAAACGCCGCAATCTCGATCTCGATCTCGATTTCGACGGCAGACCGCGGCCGGACGCTCACCTACCGGAGACCCCATGCGCTTCACGATCGTTCGCGCGGCCCTCATCGCAGCGGCACTTTTTGTCTTGCTGTTTGGCATCGTTTTTTGGCTGATGCCGGTGCGTTCGGTTGGCCTCAGCAGTGGCCTGGGCGGGAGCGACTTCTCAGGGTCAAGAAACCAGCTGGACGACAGCGATAAAGCCAGCCGCAAGAATTACGCGACCGGTCGTCAGCAATCACCACCAACCGGTGTTCGTCCACCGTCTGGCGAAACTCAGAAATACGAAAAGATCGCAAGCGTGTCGCAATCCACGACCGACTTCGCTGCCGATCGCGCCAAGGTCACAGCGGCGATTGAAGCGCACACCGGGCTGATCCAGGTTGAGCGCGCCGCCGGGCTCGAGGGCCGCCGCTCGACCTACCTCGGGATCGGCGTGCCGCCCGATAAGTTTGATACGTTCGTTGAGGCCCTCCAAAAAATCGGCGAGAGCACGCAGATCGATATCGTCAAGAATGACAAGACCAACGAGTACCTAGAATTAAAAGCCCGACGCACGACACTCGAAAAAGCCCGTAATGCGTTGGAGGCGGTGGCAGCGACGGGCGGGTCGATCGACGAACGCATCAACCTCCAGGGTCGGTTGACGGAGATCGAGGAGAAACTACAGGCACTCGGCGTTTCACTTGGCGAATTCGATACTCAAAACGAATTATGCACGGTCCGCTTGACGCTGATCGAGCGCAAACCGCCGCCGACCCGAAGCATCTCCGCGCGCCTGTTTGACGCGCTGTCATGGACCGCTGCGATCTACGCCGGCATCGCGGCCGGCTTCCTGATGTTGACGGCCGCGCTCTGGTTTGCCGTAGCCCTCGTCGATTACGTGCTGCGCCTCGTGCGCAACGAACGGACCGGTGGAGCGCCGAGCGCTTAATTCGAGCACTGGATTCTGGCACTTAACCCATCGCGACCGGCGCTCGAACGAGCACGCCACCCGTTGCTGGCGCGCTGATGCCAGTCGTGCCCGGAAAGGTGATCGGCAGCCCGTCGAGCGAGCGGACAGCCAGGAACGCCCATGCCTCCGCTTCGAGGCTGTCACCGGCAAGCCCGACGGCTTCGGCCGGCACGACGGCCCCCTCGACCCGGCCAGCGATCATGCGCATCAAGGTCGCGTTGCGCCGCCCACCACCAGCCACGATCCACATCGCGGGCTGCTCTTTCATGTGCTCTCTCGCGCGCGCAATCGCCCCCGCCGTTATCGCCGTCAGCGTCGCGGCGCCGTCTTCAACGGCCATCCACTCGACCGTGTCGGGCATAAAGGCCGAGCGATCGAGCGACTTGGGCGGTAGCTCGGTAAAATAGGAATGCGCCAGATAAAAACGAACGACGTCTTCGTTAGCCTGGCCACCGGCCGCCGCGTTCCCACCCTCGTCCATCGCGCGCCCGGTATGCTTGAGCATCCAGTCGTCGATCAACGCATTGCCGGGGCCGGTGTCGAAGGCGAGCAACGTCCCATCGCGGCCAATGTAGGTTACGTTCGCAACACCGCCAATATTGAGGATCGCGAGCGGACGCTCCAATAATCCAGCCGCGAGTGCCCGGTGATAAACCGGTACCAATGGTGCGCCATGCCCGCCCGCGTCCATATCGGCCGCACGCAAATCGTAGACGACCGGTAGCCCAATCCGGTTCGCCAGCCGGTTGCCGCAGCCAAGCTGAACGGTAAAGCCTGGGATGCGGACATCGTAGGGAATGCCGTTCGGCGTGGTTGCGATCTCCGTCACCGGCGGGCGATGCAGCACGGTTTGACCGTGGTAGCCCACCACGTCGACGTCGGCTCGATCAATGCCGTGGTGCTGGAGGAAGGTCTCCACAGCCGTTGCATTGAGGTCGGTGAGTTCAAATTCCAACGGCGCGAGGTTGCCGGGTCGCTCAAAGCGCGATCCCATATCACGGGCAGCAACGAGCCCATCGCGCAGACGTGCCCGCGTATCGTCCAAATAGGGGACCGACAGTGCCGGACCGCGATGCACGATGGTCTCGCCATCGGTGGTGACCATGGCGACATCGATACCGTCCATCGACGTCCCGCTCATCAACCCGATCGCTCGGCGTACCGCTGCCATGTCTGCCGCCTGCCAACCGAGCATCGCCCAGCGAGAAGCCTTGCGCGGTAACGTCAATCTGTCGAGGACGATTTTCGAAGTTGTGGGGTGAAGCCCCTGCATGGAGGTACGGCGTTCGTTGGCGGCGCGCGAAACGGATCGCTACCCCAGCGGCTGGGCAGACCTAAGCCCGAGCAACCCTTAGAGCGGCCCGCCGAGGCTAAACTTCGGTAAGCTGCGCCATGTGCGCGAAAGCCAGGAGCCCTCAGTTTCGCGCGGTGCTAATCCGCCCGATGCGAGAAGACCATGGGCGTCTTTATACCACTTTGAATCTGGAAAATTGTGCCCGAGTACGGCGGCTGCGTTTTGAGCCTCGTTGGCAATCCCGAGAGACAAATACGACTCCGTGAGCCGCATCAGCGCTTCTTCAACGTGCGCCGTCGTTTGGTATTCCGTGACAACGGTCTTGAAACGGTTGATGGCGGCCGGGAACTGACGGCGCTTGATGTAGTAACGGCCGACTTCCATTTCGGACGCCGCAAGCGTGTCTTCACACACGCGGATCCGGTTCTCGGCATCCTTGGCGTAGCTGCTGTCCGGATAGCGCGTTTTCAGAGCCCGATAGGCCGCGAGCGCTTTCTTGGTTGTGCCTTGGTCGCGCTGCGGGCCCTTGATATCTTCATAGTAGGACGACGCGATAATGTGCTGGGCGAGCGCGGCTTCTTTGGTGCCCGAATGCAGGGTCGTGTAGCGCTCGGCACCCGCGATCGCCTCAGGCAACTTGCCAGCCTTGTAGTTGGCAAACGCCGCCAGAACCATGGCGCGACGTGCTTCCGGCGCGTAGGGATGGTCGCGATCAACGTCTTCGAATTTTTTGGCCGCGTCTTCAAACTTGCCGCGGCTCATGAGGCTATCAGCGTCGGCAAACATTTTCTCTGGCGGATCAGGGTTGAGCGCTTTCGACAGGTCGGTGCTCGATGCGCAACCCGCAACAATAACGGTCAACGCGACAGCGGCCACGCGTAGCGCGGATCGTACTGACGTGCGACCGTGAGAGGCCCGCTGTGGTGTCCGTGCCGTCGTCATCACAAATCCCGTTGATGGACTAAGCCGTTAAGCCCAAGTCCCGAACCCAAGTCCCGAAAGCCCAAGTCCCGCATTGTCAAGGCGTGTGAGAACATCGCCGATCAAATAGAACGAGCCGATCCAGCCAATACCCCGCCGTAGTGATGGATAAAAGGCCGAGTCGCAAACGAAGCCCAGGTGCCCGGCTGACATAACACCCGAAAATCACCAGGAGTAGTGTGCGAGAGGCAACGACCAGAATACGGCAAAAATGAAGTGAGAGCAGAGGTATAGATCAATCGAAAGCTGGCTGAGCTAATTATGCGGCACCGGTCTGGTGAGCTGGAGTTATGAGACAAACCGCACGGGAAGGAGGGTGCCACGCGGCCAATCCTACAGCCACCGATCAGATTACTCCGCCGCAGCTACCGCTGCCATCGCCACGCCAACCGGGTATTGGTCGCGAAGCCGCGGCGCTTGAACGACCGTCCAGGCGTTGGGATCAGCGAAAAGCGCCTTGAGAATGTTCGCGTTGAGTTTGTGTCCACCGCGACAGGAGCGGAAAGCCCCCAAAAGCGGCATGCCAGCCAGTGCGAGATCGCCAACGGCGTCGAGCATTTTATGACGGACGAACTCTTGAGGAAGCCGAAGGCCTTCCTTGTTCACGATGCGGTCGGCCCCGAGCACTACTGTATTCGACAAGTTGGCGCCGAGCGCCAAGCCTGCTTTCCAAAGCCGCTCCACGTCGGACATAAAGCCGAACGTACGAGCGCGAGCAAGTTCGTGGCGGAAGATCCCTGGGCTCAACTCGTGAGCGAGCTGTTGGCGGCCAATCAGTGGGCTAGTAAAATCGATTTCAACGTCGAGATGGAACCCGGAATGAGGGGCAATCTCGCCCCAGCAATCCCCGTCTTCGACACGGATCGGCTTCAGGACTTTGATGTAACGGCGTGGCTCGGAGAGTTCCCGCAGGCCAACCTCGTCGATGGCTTCCACGAACGGAGCGGAACTGCCGTCCATGATCGGCATCTCTTTGCTGTCGACCTCGATGTAGACGTTGTCAATCGATAGGCCACGGAGTGCCGCCAGAAGGTGTTCAACGGTCCCGACCGTGACCCCTTCGTCGTTGCCGAGCACCGTGCACAAGGTCAAGCTTTTAACGTTGTCAACGTGGGCTGGAATGTCAGCGAGAACCCGACCTCGACGCGTGACAATAAAGTGGTAGCCGGTGTCTGCTTCCGCAGGGTGGAGCACTAAGGAGGCTGGAGCCCCGCTATGAACGCCCGTGCCCGTAAGTTCAATTTCACGCGCAATCGTCGTCTGGCGTGAACCGATGAAGCGATGAGACATAGTCGCGCTTTCCCCCGTAACGATCAACCGACGACGCGCAGACAGCCGCGGCAGACCCCCCTTAGGCTAGCTACCCCCGTGTCACCTGATACCTTCGCGTGGAAGGCGCCAGATGAGGCAGCATCGCCAACTGTTACATAAAACGTTAAGCGTTGTTCCCTAGCGGCGACAAATCACGGTTCCTTACGTTCTGTTACCAGACGGACACAGGCCAGAAGCCGACGACAAATCAGCGCCGATCTTTCCTCAAAAGTGATGGCATATCAGAGGCTTGGCCATTGCTCGGCGACGGACTCACCTGCCCGCGCAGCGCCCCTGAGTTGCTCGATTGCCGGGCATTTTCGGGCGCGCTGCTGCGAACATTTCCACCATTTCCGTGACCCAGCGATTCGTTGTGATTCGAATCATCTGCGCGACGGCCCAATCCAGCCAACCGTTCGAACAGTCCAGGCTTGCGTGGCGGCTCGTTGCGACCTTGAAATTCACGCTGTGCGAGCGGGGGAAATTCGTCGATCTCGGGGACGCGGCGAGGATGCCGACGCACGTCGGCGGTCAGCTCGGGTCGGAATGGCTGGTCCTCCACGTGGACGGGGCGAGCGGAGGCGGGAAGCGAGGCTCCCCCTGACGCTGATCCCAATCCCGATCCGGATTTTGATCCCGTTTTTTGTCCGCGCGAGATCGGGTCATCACCATAGCCAAGCGGCGGGGTCTCTTCGATCGTCACCCCCCCGCGACGCCACGGCTCGCGTGGGTCGGGGGGCGTTTCTCGACGGTGAGCGGCAGCAAATTCTTCAACAACCGGCGTTTGGATCGCAGCCGACAGTCGGCGCTGCATGTCGGGCTCGGGTTCGTAAACCGGCTCGCGGCCAATGTTATAGCCAGGGTTAGTTCCAGGGTCATTTATGGGCGCGCTGGCGTACCCAGCCGTCATCGGCTGGTGCCCCGGGGCCATCTGCACAACACCACTGCCATTGCGTGAGGGAGGGTTGGGTGCTGAAACGACCGGTGATCCAGCGGTCAATCCTGACAGCTGCCCGTGCGGGGGCGCCGGGGTGGCCGATGGCATCGCAAACATCGCCGGTGCTGCCTGTTGATGGCCCGATTGATGGCCCAATTGCTGGCCCGGTGAAGTCGTCCCATAAACGGGGGCCGCTCCCGCCTGTCGCAACATGCCCGATGCGACGATCGAGACGCGCACCCGGTCGCCAAGGCTCTCATCGAACGTCGCCCCGACGATGATATTGGCCTCCGGGTCTACTTCGGCCCGCACACGGGAGGCCGCCGCATCGACCTCATAAAGCGTCAGATCGCGCCCACCGCTGATCGAAAGCAGGAGCCCGCGCGCGCCTTTAAGCGATACGTCATCGAGCAACGGATTGGCGATTGCCTCCTCGGCCGCTTCGATGGCGCGACGTTCCCCCGACGCTTCGCCGGTGCCCATCATGGCCGTTCCCATGCCAGCCAGCACCGTCCGCACGTCGGCGAAATCGAGGTTGATCAGGCCCTCTTTGATGATCAAGTCAACAATGCAGGCGACGCCCGAATAGAGCACCTGATCGGCGAGCACGAAGGCTTCAGCAAACGTCGTCCGATCGTTGGCGACGCGAAACAGGTTCTGATTGGGGATCACGATCAAAGTGTCGACGTACTGGCGCAATTCTTCGATGCCGATCTCGGCGATCCGCTGGCGACGCACGCCTTCGAATTGAAAGGGCTTGGTTACGATTGCGACCGTCAGGATACCCAGTTCACGCGCGGTTCGAGCAACGACGGCCGCAGCGCCCGTCCCGGTGCCGCCGCCCATTCCAGCGGCGATAAACAGCATGTGAGAGCCGATGATCTGCGCTTTGAGATCGTCGATCGCCTCCTCGGCAGCCGCTTCGCCAACTTCGGGCTTCGAACCAGCGCCAAGCCCTTCGGTTAGGGTCGCGCCAAGTTGAATACGCCGCTCCGCTGACGACGACGACAGCGCCTGGGCATCGGTGTTGGCGACAATAAAGTCGACCCCGGTCAGGCCCGAGGCGATCATGTTGTTGATGGCGTTGCACCCAGCTCCGCCGATGCCCATCACCGTGAGGCGCGGGCGCAGGTCCATCATCCTTGGCAGTTGCAGCTTGATGCTCATGGCGCTCCGCATTCCCATTCGACATCGGCCCTATTTGACATCGGCCTAGTCAACATCGCCAAGTAGCGCGGCCGAGGCTGGCTGCGCGTCTCATCAGTGCCGTTCATCCGTGCCGTCGTCGAACCGACCAAACGCGACCGCCACAATGCACCAAACCGAAGACGCTCAAAGCCACGCCCTCCCCGTCAATCATCGGCCGCCAACCCGTCAACGACCCGCAAGCCACCGGCCAACCGACGCGAAATACCCACCCGGGACCGGCCCCGACAGATCCATTCTCGACCCCTCGGCCGCGGCCCTGGCCAGCCCGACACCGGCAGCCAATGCCGGTTGGTCCGACCCAGCAGCCATGCCCGGCAGTCCAATCGTCCGTCCGAGGCGAACATCAGCCCCAGTTAGCGACGCCACCGCACCGGCGAGGCCAACGAGCTGGCTCCCGCCCCCGGTCAACACCACCGGGAGGCGCGCAGCACCCGCCGCCCGCCGACGCTCATCGACGAGGCCGATGAGCGCAGCCATCCGCGGTTCGACAACTTCGAATAACTCTGCCCGTGAGCCGCTTCCACTTGCGCCTCCCGTTTCGCTGTCGGCGACCCCCGCAAGCGCATACGAAAATCGTTCGCTCACCCCGGAGTGAGCATTGACCATACTACCGTAAAGCGCCTTGATTCGCTCGGCCTCGGCAAGCGGCGCTTGAAATTTTTTTGCAATTTCAAAGGTTAAGTGGTGCCCGCCGGTCGCTAGGATCTCGCCATGAACGAATTGGCCATCGGCAAATATAGCAATTCCAGTGGTCCCAGCCCCGAAATCCACAACCGTAACGCCAAGCGCGCGTTCTTGAGCGGTCGTAACGGCGAGCCCCGACGCATAGGGCGCAGCAACCAGCCCTTTGACGTCGAGATGCGCAGCCTCGATCACATGCATCAGGTTCGTCACGGGCCCCGCGTCGGCCGTAACGGCGTGGATATCGGCGGCGATCTCGCGGGCTGCCATACCGCGCGGATCATCCCCACACGGCGCGCCATCGAGCCGGTAACCGCGGCGGTTGATGTGGATGAGCGTGCGACCGTCCCGTTCGGCATATGACACCGCGCCCTGATACAACCGGTCGATGTCGGTGCGCGAGACGCTGCCGCTGCTGGCTTCGGCCTTGGCAGCAAACGTCTGCGACGCTAACCGGCCGCAGCTGAGAGAGACGAACACCTCGTGAAGCTCCTGTCGTGCGGCGCGCTCGGCTGCCGCCACCGCGTCACGAACGGCGGTTTCGAGCGCCAGTGGCTCAACGACCACCCCGCCCCGCATGCCCGCCGATTGTCGGTGCCCGATGCCGAGGCACTGCAACTCGGCCGCTTCGCCGTTTGCGCTGTTTTTCGCCCGATTTCTGGCAGCTTGCCTCATCTCAACGGCAAGACAGACAATTTTGCTTGTACCGACATCGACCACGCCAACGAGCGTGCCACGACCGCCCGATCCGAACCAAAGCATCGGCTAGCCCCCGCCGCCGGATATCGGACCGCTCAAAACACGTGCTGGCCGTGACGCGATCTCGAACCGTGAGCGCAAATCGATCACGGTATCGGCGCGCGACAGCAACGTTGGCCCCTCGCGATGGCGCAACAGGTCGGCAAGCGCCGTCGCCTCACCCTCGGCTGGGAGTTCAATTCTAACATTGCCCGGCAGCAACAGCGACCAGCGCCGCCCGTCTTTACGCGTTGCGCCATCGAGCCGCCCTGCGATCGCGGGCACATGGGCTAAGGCCTCAGCCAACGCGACAGCTGCTTGCGGCGCGCCGTCGCCTGTAATTTTAAGAAGCGCTTCGCCGTGTCCAGTCGCCGCCGCCAGAATGCGGCCCGTGCGGTCAACGAGCATCGTGCGCTGCCCGTCGTCCCACACCGCAAACGGCCGCCGTTCGGCAATCGTAACATCGAGCCGGCCGGGATAAACCCGCGTCAGCCCCGCACTCGCGATCCACGGCAAGGTTTCGATGCACCGTTTGGCCGCGATGCTATCGAGCGAGATCAGGGTTCGCGTCCGGGCGAGGTCGAGGCAATCATAAACGTCCGTATCGGTCGTAAAGCGCTGGCCGGACACGACGATGGTATCAAGGCCAAGCCCGACGGCGATGGCGGCATCGTCTGCCGTCCCGACTGTGGCAGCGATGAGCTGGCGGGCGGGCGCAATAGCCGAGGCTGCCGCGATGACAATACAACCAGCAATAATCCAGCGGACGACGCGTCGGGCGCTTCGCCGGAGCGGTCCGCGCCTGGCTGTGCGGGGAACGTGCGCCCGCCCGGAAGCGGCAAGGCTGGAATCGGCCCGCCCCGGATAAGCCCGTCGGTCAACTGGAAGCGTCCGCAGCGCACCGTGCGCCCGGCCAGCCGTCCAGCGATCGCCCGTTATCTGTCGCAACTCGCGTCCTCAATCATCCAAGCCACGAGGCTGGCGAACGACTGCCCCTGGTAGGCTGCCAACTCCGGCACCAGCGACGTCGCCGTCATGCCGGGCTGGGTGTTGACCTCAAGGCAAATCAATTCGCCAGTGCCGCCTGGCGTATCATCGAAGCGAAAGTCCGCGCGCGACACACCGCGGCATCCAAGGGCGTCATGCGCCTTCAGCGTCAGTGTTCGGATGCGTTGGTAAACATCTGGTAAAATTTGCGCCGGTAGAACGTGGTCGGAGCCGCCGATCGCGTACTTGGCCTCATAGTCGTAAAACGCGAGGCCAACCTTCGGTACGATCTCGATCACGTCGGTCGGTTCACCAGCGATCACGCCGCAGGTCAATTCACGCCCGGCAATAAATCGTTCGACCATGATGATTTCCGAGGCTGGACCACCATCAAGAATGCATTGCGGCGGCGCATTCCATTCACGCCCGACGATGACGACGCCGACGCTCGAACCTTCGGCGACCGGCTTGACGACGTAGGGCGGCGGCATCGCGTGCTCACGGGCCGCTTCGCTGCGCGCGATCAACCGCGCTTCCGCGACGGCAACACCGGCCCGCGCCATCGCTTCCTTGGCCCGTTCTTTGTGCATGGCGAGCGCGGAGGCGAGCACGCCCGAGTGCGTGTAGGGGATCGCCAGCGTCTCTAAGATGCCCTGGATGCAGCCATCTTCGCCAAATTTGCCGTGCAGCGCGTTGAAGCAAGCATCGGGGCTAAGTTCGGCAAGGCGCTGGGCGACGTCGCGGCCAGCATCAACTTCGATCGGCTCGTAACCAGCCTCGCGCAAGGCTTGGACGGCCGCAGCACCCGAGCGCAGCGAAACCTCACGCTCCGCCGACAGCCCCCCCATCAATACAGCGATGCGATGATATTTGCGGCTCGCGCGATCCGCGTTGGCACGATCCTGAAGACGAGGTTCGACAGTGTCGGCTGCCCGGAGACCCGGATCAGAATGGCTCGACGTCATGATGTGTCCCCTCGCAATGCTGGCAGCGCAAACCGCGCGATACCTCAGCCGCGTCCGCGATAGGGCGCGACGCCGGTGTCGGGCAACCACACGCCCGCTGGCAGTGTTCCGGTTTGCCAGAACACGTCGATCGGGATGCCGCCGCGCGGATACCAGTATCCAGCGATTCGCAAAAAGCGCGGGCCGAGCAGGCCGGTTAAGCGCTTGCCGATCGCAACCGTACAGTTTTCATGGAACGCGCCGTGATTGCGAAACGACGTCAGATAGAGCTTTAGCGACTTACTCTCGACGAGCCAATCGCCCGGCGCGTAGTCGATGACGAGATGGGCAAAGTCGGGTTGTCCTGTCACCGGGCAGATCGAGGTGAACTCTGGCACGGTAAAACGCGCGATGTAGTCCGTGTCGGGATGTGGATTTGGCACCCGGTCCAACGGCGCGTCGTCAGGCGACCCCGGGATTGGCGTCAATTGCCCTAGCTGCGTCACGACGGGTCGCGCTGGCGGCAGTGGCAGATTATCGTTGCGGTCGGTCATGGGTTTGCTTGCGGACGGTTGTGATCAGGAAAAGCGTTCGGCAGCCAATCGCGTCGCGGCCGATGACGTCATCGGGTCGCCGCCGTGTTCTCCAGGTCGTGTTCGCCAGCACGGCGATCAATGCGCGGCCCAGCATAGATGCACCCCTCGCGGCAGCTATCGCGCGCAACCTCAATCGTGCTCAACCCCGGCACCCGGTTGTCAAGGCGGCTCCATAGCCACACCGCGATCCGCTCGAGCGTCGGCGCGGCGAGGCCGGGCACCTCGTTCAGCAGCCGGTGATCAAGATCGGCGCGTGCCTCGTCGATCACCTGCGACAGTTCGTCAAAGTGAAACACATAGCCGGTGTCGGCCGACGGCTCACCGATCAGCGTCACCCGGGCGCGAAACGAATGGCCGTGGATACGCGCATTGGCGCTGCCGGGCTCAGCGCCGGGCAGATAGTGGGCGGCTTCGAACGTGAAGTCCTTATAGATCAGCATCGAAACGCCTTACCGGCGCGCGCCACACGGGGCAAGAGGCGGCGCGCAAACCGACGCCCCCGGGCGGGCGCTTTGGCTGCCTAATCACACCCCAACCACCAACCGAAGCGTCGCTGGAACCCTCGCGCCCAGCGACGGGTTGCTCCGATGACGCAATCGACAATCCTGGCAACGCGATCCGATGGAGCGACCCGATGCCGAACAAGCCCGACAACGATGACCCCTTAAAACCGATTGAGCCCTCGGCCCCAATTGAACTCTCAGCCCAGGACGCTCGCGCCGGAAGCGGCGGCAGCCGCGTTGTAACCGTGCTGGCGCCGCGCGCATCTGATGGTGACTAGCGGCGAGCTCCGTTGGCGTTCGGGTGTGGTAGTGACCCACCGGTAACCAAAGAATACGCTAACCAAGAACACAACTTTTCGCCGATGGCCGCCATGACCGACCCACACCAAATTTCCACAGTGCAAGACCTGCTCGCGCTCTACGGCGAGCCCTACCCGAACTCGTTGCGCAAAGAAGTCGCGAACCTCACACCGGCCTACCAGCGTTGGATCGAGGCCGCGCCGTTCCTCGCCGTCTCCACCGTCGGAGGTGGCGATGCCGCAGGGCTGGTCGCGCCAGGTGGGCTCGATTGCTCACCACGCGGCGATCGTCCGGGGCATCTTGTGACCGTGCTGGACGCGCATACGATCGCCATCCCCGACCGTCGCGGCAACAACCGGCTCGATACGCTGCGCAATCTGATCGCCGACCCGCGCATCGCGCTGTTGTTCCTGGTGCCAGGCGTGCCCGAGTGCGTGCGCATCAATGGCACAGCAATCATCACGACCGACCCTGGCCTCAAACAGCGTTTCACCGTCGACGGCCACGAACCCGCAAGCGTCATCCTCGTGACAATCGAAAGCGTCTACTTCCAATGCGCCCGAGCAATCATTCGCTCACAACTGTGGGAGCCAGCTTCGCAAGCTGATCCGGCGAGCTTGCCAACCGCTGGCGAGATGAGCCGCAGCGGCGATGTGACGTCCGATGCCTCCATCGATGCAGCGGCCTACGACGCGACATTGCGCGCCCGTCAACGCGCGACGCTATATTGATCGTTGCTCAAGCGGCACACACAAGACCGCACCCCGCGCCTGCGCTAAACTCAGCCCTATGATTCGATCATCGACCTTTGTGGGCCGACGCATCGCCGTGTTTGGGCTTGGCAGCTCGGGCAATACGGCGGCCCTGTCGCTGATGGCGGGCGGAGCCGACGTCGCCGCGTGGGATGACGGCGAAGCTGGACGCGCCTCAGCAGCTCAAGCCGGGATCCCGCTGGTCGATTTGCGCGTCGCCGATTGGCGCGCGTTTGCCGCCCTCGTGTTAGCACCAGGCGTACCGCTGACCCACCCCATGCCGCACTGGTCCGTGATCGCCGCGCGCGCCGCCGGTATCGAAATCATCGGCGATGTCGAATTGTTTTGCCGCGAGCGGGCAGCGACCTGCCCAGACGCGCCGTTCATCGCGATTACCGGCACCAACGGCAAATCCACCACAACGGCATTGATCGCCCATATCCTGCGCGAGGCTGGCCGCGACGTTCAAATGGGCGGCAATATCGGCGTGCCGATCCTGTCGCTGGAGCCACCCTCGCCCGACCGCATCCACGTTATCGAGATGAGTTCGTTCCAGATCGACTTGGCGCCAAGCGTAAATCCGACGGTCGGCGTGTTGCTCAACATCACGGCCGATCACCTCGATCGGCACGGCACGATGGAACACTACGCCGAGATCAAATCGCGGCTCCTCGCCAACGCCGACCTCCAGATCGTCGGTCTCGACGCGGCGCGCCTCATTGCTCATCCGCTGGCCGAACCGCAAGCCGCGGGAATACCGCGCCGCGGCACGGTCATCGCCTCGGGCCAGACAGCCGATGTCTACGCCAAGGATGGCCAATTATGGCAGTCACTCTCCAATGCGCCGGTCGCCGACTTGCGAAACATCGGCCCGTTGCGCGGGGCGCATAACGGTGAGAACGCGGCGGCAGCCTTCGCAGCTCTGGTCCCGTTCCTGTCATACGACGCCATCGCCCAACACATGGCGACGTTCCCAGGCCTTGCTCACCGGATGGAACAGCTCGGTCACATCGAGACACAGAACGGCGTGGCCGGCCGGGTGCTCGTCGTCAACGACAGCAAAGCAACCAACGCCGATTCAACAAAAAAAGCGCTTCTGTCCTACCCGCGCGACGTCTTCTGGATCGTTGGCGGTAAGCCAAAAGACGGCGGCATCGAGAGCCTGCGACCTTACTTTGGCGGGGTCGTGCGGGCCTACCTGATCGGCGCGGCGTCCGAAGAATTCGCCCGCACGCTCGACGGTGATGTGGCCATCGTCCCGTGCGGAACGATCGACATCGCGGTCGCCCGCGCGAGCACCGACGCCAGCGCCTATCTGGCTGCATCCGTCGCGACACAATCGGCAGCCGAACCCGTTATCCTGTTCTCACCAGCCTGCGCCTCGTTCGATCAGTTCCAAAACTTTGAAAAACGTGGCGATGCGTTCCGGGCGATCGTCACAGCGCTGCCGGGCTTCGTCAGCCAACGGTCTGCCCTAAACAGTCACCCCGCCCCGTCTGCCAGCGCCCCGTCTGCCAGCGCCCCGTCTGCCAGCGTCCCGTCTGCCAGCGTCCCGTCTGCCAGCCCGGCCCCCGCTGATAGCCCCGGCGAGCCATGACCTTTACCCGCTCCGATCGCTCAAGGCTTGCCCAATGGTGGTTCACCGTTGACCATCGCCTGCTCGCGATGCTGCTCACACTGATCGCAATTGGCGTCCTGCTGTCACTCGCCGCCAGCCCGGCCATCGCCATGAAACGCGGCTTTGATCCCTATCACTTCGTCTCCCGCCATCTCGTCTTCGCAAGCCTCGGCGCGAGCCTGATCGTGGTCGTATCGTTTCTGTCGCCAACACAGATCCGCACGCTCGCCGTCGCGGTTCTGATCGCTGGCCTCGCGGGCCTCCTCGCTGTCATTTGGATCGGCCCCGAAATCAATGGCGCACGCCGTTGGCTGCCGGTTGGCGGCCTGACGATCCAGCCGTCGGAATTCGTCAAGCCAGCCTACGTCGTCGTCGTCGCCTGGTTGCTCGCCGAAGCCCGCCGTCGTCCCGATATGCCGGGCCTCATCCTCGCGTTCGGACTAACGAGCATCATCGCGTTGTTGCTGATCGCCGAACCTGACGTTGGCCAAACGATGCTGGTGCTCGCGGTCTTTGGCGCGCTCTACATCGTCTCCGGCCAACCGCTGATCGGCGCCGCTGGCATCGCCGCGATCGGGGCTGGCGGGCTCGCGTTCGCCTATGTCAACTACAGCCACGTCGCCACCCGCATCGACCGCTACCTGGCTGGCAACCCTGGCGAACGTAGCCAAGTCGACCGCGCGCTCCAGGCCTTTGCCGAAGGCGGCATGTTCGGCCGCGGCCCGGGCGAGGGTACCGTCAAAAACGTCCTGCCCGACGCCCACACCGATTTCATTTTCGCCGTCGTCGCCGAGGAATACGGCGCCATCGCCTGCCTCGTCTTGCTCAGCCTGTATGCTGCAATCGCGCTGTCGGCCGTCGTCCGGTCGGGGCGCGAGTCCGACCACGCCACCCGTCTCGCCGTTATCGGGCTCGCGTGCATGTTCTCTGCTCAAGCCGCCATCAACATGGGCGTCAACACCGGCTTGCTGCCAGCCAAAGGTATGACGCTGCCCTTCATATCGGCTGGCGGTTCTTCGATGATCGCCGTATCGCTCACCGCTGGCATGATGCTCGCATTGACCCGGCGCCGCCGCGATATCGCCAACGTAAAAAAGCCGCGGTTGGTGCCGACCACGTGATGCAACGGGGTAGGCAAACAAAAATGTGTCGACGGGACATTCAAATGGCGATGGTCGGTGCGACCAGCGGAGTGCTTCCGTTGGGCCTCGATCAACGGCCGAAGGCACAGCGCGTGGCACATCGAGTAACGACCGGTCTGGGGAGACAGTTTGCACATGCGCGGGAAATCTAAACCGCGATCGATCGTGCTGGCAGCTGGCGGCACCGGCGGTCACCTGTTTCCAGCGCTCGCGCTGTCTGAAGCGCTGGGTCGCCGTGGCGTCATCGTCGACCTGATGAGCGACGAGCGCGCCGATAAATACGGCGTCGGCTTTCCAGCTCGGTCGATACATATTGTGCCCTCGGCCACCGCATCGGGCAAAAATCCGCTCAAAGCGATGCAGGCCGCCGTCACGCTCAGCCGAGGCGTTGCCGCCGCAGCCAAAATCCTCGGCGACCTCGACCCGACCGTCGTAATCGGCTTTGGTGGCTATCCGACGTTCCCACCGCTGATGGCAGCCCGGATGCGCGGGATACCGACCATCGTCCACGAACAGAACGCCGTCCTCGGCCGCGCTAACAAGATGCTGGCCCCCCGGGTCGACCGCATCGCAACTTCGTTTGCTGCAACCCGGTTTCTCGACGGACCGCTGATTGAAAAAGTCCGCCAAACCGGCAACCCGGTGCGCAACATCGTCCTCGAAGCTGCCCGCTACGAGTACACGCCGCCATCAACCGAGGGCCCCATCGGCGTCCTTGTGTTTGGCGGCAGCCAGGGCGCGCGGTTTTTATCCAACACCGTACCACCGGCTCTGGCGGCGCTGCCAGCCGCATTGAAATCGCGCCTCCAAGTCGTTCAACAAGCCAGGCCCGAAGATGTGGCAGCCGTTGAAGCCGCTTACCGCTACAGCGGCATCGCCAGCCAAGTCGCACCCTTCTTCACCGATCTGCCCGCCCGGATGGCCTGGAGCCACGTCGTCATCGGCCGCGCTGGGGCATCGACCGTGGCCGAATTGACCGTCATCGGCCGCCCGTCGATCCTCGTGCCGTTGCCCCATTCGCTCGACAACGATCAGCTGGAAAACGCCCGTCGGCTTGCCGAATCGGGTGGCGCTTGGTGTATCGAGGAGCGGGATCTCGACGCCGCGCGGTTGACGGGTGTACTGATGGAAATTCTGTCACAGCCCGGTCGGCTCGATCAGATGGCACGGTCGGCTCGCGCCGAAGGCCGCCCCGATGCGGTTGAACGGCTGGCCGACCTCGCGGTCGAGATGTCCGTGGTTCGGGTCTGACCCGACGCGGCGACACGTTCTGAACGACACAGGTATTCGACGATCACCGGAGACGCCTCGCGATGCAAATGCCTCAGGACGTCGGCACCTTCCACATCATCGGGATCGGCGGCATCGGCATGAGCGCGATCGCTGAGATTTTGATGGCGAAGGGCTACGCGGTCCAAGGCAGCGACGCAAAAGATAGCGCCAATGTTCGCCGCCTGCGCTCCAAAGGCGTCCGCGTGTTCATCGGCCACGATGCGATCAACCTCGTTGGCGCGCGCACCGTCGTCATTTCAACGGCCGTCAAAGCTGGCAACCCCGAGCTTGACGCTGCCCGCACCCGCGGCCTGCCGATCGTCCGCCGCGCCGAAATGCTGGCCGAACTGATGCGCCTCTATCGCACTGTGTCGATCACCGGTACCCACGGCAAAACGACCACGACCTCGCTCGTCGCCCATGTTTTCGCCGAAGCCGCCGAAGACCCGACCGTCATCACCGGCGGCATCCTTAACGCCTGGGGTTCCAACGCCCGCCTCGGCAAGGGTCCGTGGATGCTCGTTGAAGCCGACGAGAGCGACGGCACCTTCATCAAGCTGCCGACCGAAATCGGCGTCGTTACTAACATCGACCCCGAGCACCTCGACCACTTCAAGTCGGTCGAGAACATGCACCGCGAATACGAGACGTTCCTCAAGAACATCCCGTTCTACGGCCTCGCGGTCGCGTGCAGCGAACACCCCGTCGTCGATGCCATGCTGGATCGGCTTGCACTGCGCAAAGACGGCCGACGCCTGCTCACCTACGGCTCAGCCGACGGCACCGACTTGCAGTTGAAAGGCCTGTCCTATGCCGACGATGGCATGCTGATCGATGTCGACCTCGGCCCCCGGGTTCGCGGCGGCGCCCGCCAACTCCGCTCATGGGCCTTGCCGATCCTCGGCCACCACAACGCGCTGAACGCGCTGGCCGCCATCGCGATCGCGACCCACGCTGGCATTTCTGACGACGCGATCCGCGCAGCCCTTGGCACCTTCGCTGGCGTCAAGCGTCGGTTCCAAATTTCAGGCACCTGGAACGGCATGACGATCTACGACGACTACGGCCACCATCCCGTTGAGATCGCAGCCGTCCTTGCCGCCGCCCGAGGTGCCGCCCGCGGTCGCATCATCGCCATTTGCGAGCCGCACCGCTACACCCGCGTCCGCGATCTGTTTGGCGAGTTCTGCACCTGCTTTGAGCACGCCGATAGCGTCATCGTCGCGCCCCTGTATACCGCCGGTGAAGCCCCCATCGCCGGCGTCGACCAGCACGCGCTCGCCCGCGGGATCGCTGCAACCGGCAAACCCGTGATCGCCGTCGATAGCCCCCATGAACTTGTGCCGTTGCTCCGCCGTCACGGCCGCTCGGGCGACAGCGTCGTATTTTTCGGCGCCGGCAATTCGACCGATTGGGCTCACGCTCTTGCCGGTTGGCTCAACGTCGAGGCCGCGCAATGAGCACTAGGGCGTCCGCCGAACCCTTCCCCTCGCCCACCCCAACCCCCGCGCTCGCCACCGAAACCGCTGGCCTCGCAACTGAACTCCGCCAAGCCCTGCCTGACTTGCGCGGCCGCCTCACAGCAAACGCGCCGATGGCCGATATCACATGGTTCCGCGTCGGCGGCCCGGCCGACGTCCTGTTCATGCCAGCCGATGAAGCCGACCTCGCCTACTTCTTGCGCACCGTTCCAGCGAGCGTGCCGATCGCAACCGTCGGCCTCGGCTCCAACCTCCTCGTGCGTGACGGTGGCGTCCGCGGCATCGTCATCCGCCTCGGCCGCGGCTTCACCGAAATCGATCCGCTCCCCGCCCACCAGTTGCGCGTTGGCGCCGGTGTCCCCGACGTCAAGGTCGCCCGTGCAGCAGCCGATGCTGGCATCGCGGGCCTTGCGTTCTATCGTGGCATCCCGGGCTCGATTGGCGGCGCCTTGCGCATGAACGCTGGCGCCCACGGCCGCGAGACCAAAGACGCACTCGTCTCCCTGCGCGCCATCGACCGCACAGGCCGCGTCAACGAATTGTCGAACGCCGACATGGGCTTCACCTACCGCCATTGTGCGCTGCCAGCCGACCTGATCTTCACCTCCGCCATCTTCAGTGGCGAGCCAGGCGACCCCGCAGCCATCCTCGCCGAAATGGACGAGGTCGCCGACTACCGCGAACGGGTCCAACCAATCCGCGAGCGCACCGGCGGCTCGACCTTCAAAAATCCACCAGGCCACAGCGCCTGGAAGCTCGTCGACGCGGCTGGCCTGCGTGGCTTTCGCGTCGGTGGTGCAAAAGTCTCCGACCTGCACTGCAACTTCCTAATCAACGACCAGGGCGCAACGGGCGAAGACGTCGAACGCTTGGGCGAAACCGTGCGCGCCCGGGTCAAGGCCCACAGCAGCATTGACCTGCACTGGGAGATCATCCGCCTCGGCGACCCACTCCCCGGCGGAAATACGGGCAAAGCCCTCGCCACTTGATCTCGCCAAAACCGTTGCAAAAATACAACGACTGGCCAATCTATCCCCGCTCGTTCACGGTCCACCCCACGTGGCTACAACTCTGAAGTCGGCCGTGAGAAACAATTTGCGGCAAGTTAACATATTGTTCTGGTTGAAAAATATCACGTCAGACCGTTGGCGAACGTCTTTCCGGCGATGCCAAACTTATCCTCGCGCTCCAACCGTGGCGTACACTGGCCCCAACGCTCGCTCCTGGGCACCGCCCGCCAGAAAGTCCGCCAAATCGTGCCGCCAGCTCGAACCGCCCCGCTCCAAATCCTCACCAACCTCGTTTTATCGCTGGCCAACGCCCTCGCAAGCGCCGTCGCCAATGCCATGGCGCGTGCCGTTACGTGGAACATTGGGCCCGCGCTCGCCTTGCCCCGGCTAACCCTTCGCCGCCCGAATCATGTCGGCAAACCGCGTAAACAGGTAATGGCTGTCCTGTGGCCCTGGGCTCGCCTCGGGATGATGCTGAACCGAAAACACCGGTTTGCCCTCAACCTGCAGACCGCAGTTCGACCCGTCGAACAGCGAGACGTGGGTCTCCGCAACTCCAGCTGGCAAACTCGCCCGATCGACCGCAAACCCGTGGTTCATCGACACGATCTCGACTTTGCCGGTCGTATGATCCTTGACGGGGTGATTGGCGCCATGGTGGCCCTGTTTCATCTTGGTCGTCTTCGCACCAAGCGCCAGGCCGAGCATTTGGTGGCCGAGGCATATGCCAAACACCGGCTTGCCGCTCGCCACCAATTCCTTGATGACCGGCACCGCGTATTTGCCCGTTTCCGCCGGGTCGCCCGGACCGTTCGACAAGAACACGCCATCGGGCTTGCGCGCCAACACATCCTCAGCGGTCGCCGTCGCTGGCAAAACCGTGACCCGAGCGCCAGCCGACACGAGGCACCGCAAGATGTTGCGCTTCAGCCCGTAGTCGATCGCCACCACGTTGAATTCTGGCGCCGCGTTGACCTTGAAGCCCTCGCCCCACACCCACCGCATCTCGTCGAACACGTAGGATTGCCCCGTCGTCACCTCGGGCACGAGGTCCATGCCGACGAGCCCTGGCCAGGCCGCCGCCTCCGCCTTGAGCTTGGCGATATCGAACCGCCCGGACGGCTGATGCGCGATCACCGCGTTCGGCATCCCCTTTTCGCGGATCATCGCGGTCAACGCGCGCGTGTCGATCCCGTAAATGCCGATGATCCCGCGCGACACGAGCCAGTGCTCGAAATGGCCGGTATCGCGATAGTTCGACGGATCCGTCACCGGCGCGCGCAACACCACGCCGCGGACACCTGAACGCGCGGCCGGGTTGGACGTTTCGCTGTCTTCGGGGTTGGTCCCAACGTTGCCGACGTGGGGGAACGTGAACGTGATGATTTGCCCGGTGTAGGATGGGTCCGTCAGGATTTCCTGATAGCCTGTCATCGCGGTGTTAAAGCACACCTCGCCGACCGCTGAGCCGGTCGCCCCCACGCCATATCCAGCAATCACCGTGCCATCGGCCAGCACCAGGCGCGCCGTTTTGGGTCGCTCGGCCCAGGGCTCAGGGTTATTTGGCTTTGGGTTATTTGGTTGCGGCTGAGTTGCCTGCGGCGGGCTCGATATCGCGTTCGAAGAATTGGCCAAGGCGAAACGGGCTCCGGGCGGCCGTGCGTCACCGGCGTGGGAGCGCAGCGGGCAGCACTGTTCAGTTGTCGGTAAGCGGCGTCCTTAGGCGAGGATGCCCAAAACGTCAACGCTCCGAGCCTCCACCGCCGATCGCGCACGCAATATCCGTGTTGGCAAATCGCAACCTGACGCACCGCAAATCGAACGATCCTTCAATAGCGCTCTCGAGGCTATGGACCCTGATCTCAATCGGGCGTCCGTGCTCACCAACTCGAAACGGCAGAGCAGCCATGAAGACCCCGTCCGCTGGGAGAGCAGTCGAGCGTTCGGCAAGGATCTCACCGTCATAAGCGTCAAGTTTTATCGCATTTCCAGAAGCGTTGCCAACCACCTCGAATGTGATTTCGGCGATCCAACCACCGTCCGGCAATGGAAGATACGGGCCGTAGATCAGAGTTCGCGGCACGCCAGCTAAATCAATCGGTCCGTCGAGCGGCAGCCCTCCGGTATGGGCCGCGACGAACAACTCCCGCTGCCAAGTTAACAATGGGCTGTGTGCCATATTCGGTCGCCCCCGAAACTCGCGCAATACCGTCGAAAAGGCGCCTAGATTAGCATCACCCCATCCTTACGATCCCGTCATGCGCCACCCGCGCCACCCGGGCAACCCTGAAACCCGCAGCTTGCCACCCCTGCACTTGCCCCCGCCGCCCGTCGGGCTTACGACCTGCCGCTCGAACTCGAACGAGGAGACCACGCGATGTTGCGCGACAAAATCATGGCCGACACGAAGGACGCGATGCGGGCTGGCGATAAACCCAAAGTATCGACGCTCCGGCTGATGAGCAGCGCCATCAAATCTGCCGACATCGACGCCCGCCCGAAAGGCGTCGACCTGATCGGCGACGCGGACATCCTCCAGGTCCTCGCCAAGATGATCAAGCAGCGCCGCGATTCAGTTGAGCAGTTCACGAGCGGCGGCCGCGCCGATCTCGCCGCCAGCGAACAGGCCGAGATCGAAGTGATCGAAAGCTACATGCCCAAGCAGATGTCAGCCGCCGAAGTCACCGCCGCGGCCACCACGATCATTGGCGATCTCGGCGCTGTCGGCATGAAAGACATGGGCAAGGTCATTGCCGCCATGAAAGAAAAGTTCGCAGGCCAGATGGACTTCGGCAAAGCCAGTGGCGTCGTCAAAGATCTGCTGAAATAAGTTTTTTGATCGCTGACAACACGACCCAAGCTGCGGTTCCCAACCCACGCGGCAGCAACAAACAGCCGCCTGGGTCATTGCGCGCAAAGATCGCAAATACGTCTGGCCTTAAAACGGCGACCCGCGATCGGAATCAAACGTCTCGGTGCCCCGCGGGCTCGCATCGGCGTTAAACGTCAGTTTCTCAACGCGCGCTTCGGCCTGTCGCAACAGCTGGTCGCAATGCGTCTTCAGCGCTTCCCCGCGTTCGTAAATCGCGATGCTCTCCTCCAGCGCCACATCGCCCCGCTCAAGGCGCGTCACGATCGTCTCGAGTTCCTTGAGCCCCGTTTCAAACGTCATCTCTTTGATGTCGGCAAACGACTTGGCTTGCGTCTTCATGCGATCTCCGTGCCCGGTTACCCCGTGCGTTACTCATTTCGTGCGTTACCATTCTGGCCGCTGTCGCTCTGCAGCGATCCGACTACACTGCGCCCCATGTCATGAAGCCGCATTCATCAACGACTTGACATGGACCGCCACCGAACGGGCGAGCCCGTTCAAGTCATAGCCTCCTTCTAACATCGATACGATTCGGCCTTTGCAATGGCGGTCGGCAATTTCGGCAAGTTGATCACTCACCCACAGAAAATCAGCCTCGACCAGCTCCAAACTCGCCAGTGGATCGTCGCGGTGCGCGTCAAATCCGGCCGAAATGATCAGCAAATCGGGCCGGAAATTATCGAGCGCCGGTATGATGCGGCTCTTAAACGCGTCCTTAAATTTGTCGCCACCATCGCCCGATCGCAGCGGCGCGTTCCAGATATTACCCACGCCGGTTTCCGATAGCGCCCCGCTGCCGGGATAAAGCGGCATTTGATGGGTCGAAGCAAACAGCAGGTTCTTGTCGGACCAGAAAATATCCTGTGTCCCGTTCCCGTGGTGCACGTCGAAATCGACCACTGCAACCCGCTCCAGGCCATAGGTTTTGCGCGCATAGTGGGCCGCGATCGCAACGTTGTTGTAAAAACAAAACCCCATCGCCCGGTTGGCTTCCGCGTGGTGGCCGGGCGGGCGCACCTGACAGAATGCGTTCTTGATCCCAGACGCTGGGTCCATCACCTGATCAACCGCCAATAGCCCGGCACCAACCGCCCGCATCACTGGCTCAAAGGACCCAGGCGACATCAGCGTATCGCCATCGACGTAAACCGGTTCTGACTTGGCCCGATCCCGCGCCGCCTTGACCCGTGCGATGTGTTCGGCCGGGTGCGCCAACAAGATCGCCGCCTCCGCATCGTCCCTCAACGGCGCCTCGAACCGTTTCAAATCGGCATAAAACTCGTGCGCCAATACGCGATCGATCGCTCGCATCCGGTCAGGCCGCTCCGGGTGGCCCTGGCCGGTGTCATGCGCAACAAAGCTTGGATGCGTAATGAGCAGTGTCGGCATGGGGGCTTCATCTCTCGAACGGGCAAACTAAATAACGCGCGATAATAGCCCGATGTCCAGCCAAGCGAAAAGTTAATCCGCTAATTTGGCTTCTTGTGCCCTACGTCGCGCCACCAACGGCGGCCCACGACACCCGTTCAGCCGCCGCCCGCGCGAGCCGGTCGTTGATCGCTTCACCCAGGCCGTGCGCCGGGATCGGCATCACCGCGATCCCCGCTGCACCCGTCTCGTCGAGCCGCCGCAGCGCCCCAAACAAATTGCGCGCCGCTTCCACAAGGTCGCCCGATGGCGAAAGGTTCACCACCAATCCCGCCCCCGCTCCCGCTGTATGATCCACATCCACCACCGGCCCGAACGCCAACAACACTTCGCCAGGGCCCGCCACCGTTGCCCCAAGTCGCACCCGCGCACGCGGGGCATAATGGCTTGCAAGCTGACCCGGCGCACTCGGCCTCGGCTCGCCGTCCAACGCGATACGCCCGCCGCCATCGCTAGCCCGCAGGATCGTCGAGCCGATTGTCGTCTCGACCGCCTCACGTGGCACGCTGCCAGCCCGCAATAGCGAAACAACCACCTCGCCTCCCGCGACCGATGCAATGGATACGATCGTCGACTCGATCCCGCGCTCGCACGCCCCCCCATCGAGCACCGCCAAATCGTCGCCGAGTTCTGCGACGACATCGGCCGCCGCCGTCGGGCTGATCCGCCCCGATCGATTGGCCGAAGGCGCCGCCAGTGGTCGCCCCGCCGCGACAATCAACGCTCGTGCCACCGGATGCCCCGGCACCCGCACTGCCACCGTCCTGAGCCCGGCCGTCGCCAGATCGGCGATCCCGTTGTCAGCCTTGGCAGGTAGCACCAGCGTCAACGGCCCCGGCCAAAATCGCGCAGCCAACACCTCCGCGATCGCACACGGCTCGACCAGCCTCCACGCCGCCTCGACATTCGCCACGTGTATGATCAGCGGATTAAACCGTGGCCTTGCCTTGCGCTCATAAATCCGCGCGATCGCATCCCCGTTGGCGGCATCGGCGGCCAGCCCATAGACGGTCTCCGTCGGCATCCCGACCAGTCCGCCACCGCCTAGAATGCGTGCAGCCTCCCCAATCGTTTCGCGGCTCGGTGTGAGGATCGGCATCGGGTGTCAGGTCACGCCAAATGACGTGCCGCCGCGGGCTGGCGTCAGCGCAGGGTCATGCAAGCCCCCCCCCGGTATTTGACCACCTCTTACCGCGCTGCCCCAACCCGCGTTCAGCGCTCCAGCGTGCCCCGATAAATCCACGATCGTGGCATTGCGGCCCGACAGCGGATTATCCGGGTCCCAGCCGAACCGCACCGTATCGAACCGACAGCCAAGCCCGTCGTAAATCAGCAACCGCCCGGCGAGGCTCTCGCCCACGCCCGCGATTTCCTTCAGCACCTCAACGGCCGCCAGCGTACCCATCACGCCCACGGTCGCGCCCATCACGCCGACTTCGGCACAGTTTGCAACCGTGCCCGGCGGCGGCGCCTCTGGAAACAGGCAACGGTACGTCGGCCACGGCATTCCGTCGGCGTTCGTCAGATGTGGCTTCAGCGTCGTCAACTGCCCATCGAACGGCCCGACGGCAGCAAACACAAGCGTCCGCTTCGCCAGATAGCACGCATCGGACACCAGATACCGCGTTGTGAAATTGTCCGATCCATCGACCACAATGTCGTAGCGCGAGATCAGATCCAGAGCGTTGCCTGCCGTCAGGCGAACCCCGTGCGCTTCCACCTGAACATGCGGGTTAACCCGCGCCAGGCTCGCCTGCGCACTCGCAACCTTCGCGATCCCCACGCCTGCCGTATCGTGCACGATCTGGCGCTGTAAGTTCGACAGCGAAACCACATCATCATCAACGATGCCAAGCGTGCCGATCCCGGCGGCTGCCAGATACATCAACACTGGCGATCCAAGTCCGCCTGCGCCGACAACAAGCACGCGCGCCGCCTTGAACCGCTGCTGCCCCGCGCCGCCAATCTCGCGCAACACGAGATGCCGTTTATACCGCTCGATTTCCGGTTCACTCAGTGTCGCCATAGCCGATCCCTACGACCTTTCCCCAAGTCGCGGTAGGCTTGGTCTCAACTGCACCCCAACCCCTCAGGCCTTGGGCGGCTCAACAGGGGCAAACAGATCGCTTGAGAAATACCGCTCCGCCGACGATGGCGCGAACGTCACGATCGTCTTGCCCGCATACTCCGGCCGCGCCGCCACCGTCAGCGCTGCGGCGAGGTTTGCCCCCGTCGAGATACCGCCGGGAATACCTTCAACCTTGGCCAGCATCCGCGACACCTCAAACGCCATGTCGCTTGGCACGGTGATCACCTCGTCGATCAAATCGCGCTGCAGCACGTCCGGGATGAACCCTGCGCCGATCCCTTGAATTTTATGCGGACCCTTCTCGCCGCCCGACAGGACCGGCGAAGTCGTCGGTTCGACCGCAAAGACTTTGAGCCCCGGAATACGTGCCTTCAGCACACGCCCGCACCCCGTGATCGTCCCGCCGGTACCAACGCCAACCACCAGCGCATCGACCCGCCCGCCGGTATCGCCAAAGATCTCCTCCGCCGTCGTCAGTTCGTGCACGCGCGGGTTAGCCGGGTTGACGAATTGACCGACAATGATCGAATCCGGCGTCTCCCGATGCAGCTCCTCCGCCCTGGCGATCGCCGCGCCCATTCCGCCCGGCCCCGGCGTCAGCACGAGTTCAGCGCCAAGGTGAACCAGTAGCTTGCGCCGCTCCACCGACATCGTCTCCGGCATCGTCAGGATCATGCGATAGCCGCGCGCCGCCGCCACAAACGCGAGGCCCACGCCCGTATTCCCCGACGTCGGCTCAATCAGCACCGTTTTGCCGGGCGTTATGCGGCCCTCGGCTTCAAGCGTATCGATCATCGACACGCCGATCCGGTCCTTCACAGACGAAAGTGGATTGAAAAACTCAAGCTTCATCAAAATGTCGGCCGTGGTCTTGGCTGCCGCCATCACCTTCGAAAGCCGGACGAGCGGCGTGTGCCCGATCGTCTCGGTGATGTCCTCATAGATGCGGCCTCGGCCCCACGTTTTGGTCGCCTTAAGGGTACGGATCATCTCGTTCATGGGCTCAATCTCCAGGGCCGGTCGGCACAAAAAACGGGCAATACGCCCTCACCTATTCACTGTAGCCCGCCAGTCGCAACCCGGCAAACCCAGCGCTACGTTGGACGGGTTTGAGGGGCTCGATGCCCGCGCTACTGCGAAAGTGACGGTATCCCTCGTACGATGAGCTGACGCTAGTAACTCGAATTCGAAAAGCGTCGGAAGCGGGGTTATCGAACTTAGAATCGATTTTGGACCCGGTTGTTGCGTCCACCCGCAATTCCGCCATCATTAGCTGAAGCCCGTCAACGCGCCGCCAGCCTCAACGCGCCGCCAGCAACCCGTCGAGATCAAGCGGGCGCGTATACATCGCCAATTCGCCATCGACAGTCACAGGCCACTCCGCTTGCGGACGGTCCCAGTAGAGTTCGAGGCCGTTACCGTCCGGATCGGCCAGATATAGCGCCTCGCTGACGCCGTGGTCGCTCGCCCCCTCAAGCGGGATCGACGCCGCCGTCAATCGGCGCAGCGCGTCCGCCAGTGTCGCCCGGGTCGGGTACACGATCGCCGCGTGAAACAACCCGGTCGTGCCCCGTGCTGGCGCTGCTCCGCCACGGCTCATCCAGGTGTTGAGCCCGATGTGGTGGTGATAATCGCCAGCGGCAAGAAACGCCGCGCTGCTCCCATAGCGTTGCGTCAACTCAAACCCGAGGATGCCACAGTAAAACGCAAGCGACCGGTCCAGATCAGCGACCTTGAGGTGCACGTGCCCGATCCGCACGCCAGGATCGATCGGCCGTGGGGTGAAGCTCGCAGAGTGCGTTGAAGTAGCTGATAATGCGGGCATTTGTAGACGTC
>JBBQNE010000027.1:0-26493 GCA_038329675.1 Hyphomicrobiales bacterium
TCGAGACAGTGTGGACCCATCCGCAACGGCGTTGGGTTGATCATGTGGCGACAAGCGCTGGCGGCGCGCTTGCTTGGGCGAGTGGCAAAGTGGCTTATGTTCTCCCGGCCTCAACCGACGGCCAGGTCGGCATCATAAGCGACCACGATTTGCCAACGTCTGCTGCTGGTCTCGCGTTCGCGCCAAAGTCTGATCGGCTCGCCATTTCGCACTACGGCGGCGCCACCGTGTGGGACCTCGACGCCGATACGACCCAGGTGTTTGAGTGGAAAGGCGCCCATCTCGATATCGTGTGGTCACGTGATGAGCGCTATCTGATCACCGCCATGCAAGAGGGCGCAGCGCATGGTTGGCGGACGGCAGACGGGTCAGATTTTGCAATGCGCGGCTATCCAGCCAAGCCACGATCGCTGTCGTTTTCGCGCAACGGGGAGTGGCTTGCGACGTCGGGTGCCTTCGAAGTCGTGATCTGGCCGTTTGCTGGCAAGGGACCGATGGGTAAAACGCCCGACCAGCTCGCCCGCCGCACCCATCTCGTGACGGCGGTCGCCTACCATCCGTTCAACACCTACATTGCCGCGGGCTACGACGACGGCGTTGTGCTGCTCGCCCGGCAAGAGGATCGCCGGGAACTGATGGTCCGCAAACCAGGGGCTGGGCCCGTTACCGGTCTCGCGTGGGCGACGTCTGGCAAACAGCTCGCGTTCGGCACTGATGATGGGGCGGCTGGGATCGTCGATTTTTCGGGCATCGATGCCGTGAAAAAGTCGTGACGCAGTCGGCCACGGTAACGCCGATCAGCTCAACTTGGTAAAAAAGCAGCTTTGTTTGCCCGTGTGGCACGCTGGGCCGGTCTGCTCGACCTTCAGCAAAATCGCGTCGCCGTCGCAGTCCAGGCGCATCTCAACGAGCCGCTGGATGTGGCCTGACGTATCGCCCTTGCGCCAAAGTTCGCGGCGTGAGCGCGACCAATAGACGACGCGGCCCGTCGCTAGCGTCTCTGCGATCGATTGGGCATTCATCCACGCCATCATGAGCACTTCGCCGGTATCGTGGGCTTGCGCGATCGCTGGTACGAGGCCGCGGTCGTCGAAGGCGACACGGGCGGCAATGCTGGCTGCAATCCTGGCGGCGATATCGGCATCTAACGCGGTCATGATCCATCCAAAAGCCACTTGGGTGCAGCCAGTCGTGCCACAAATACAGTTAGCCGAGATGGAGGGGGTTCGTCATCCCGTTCACCCGGCTGGCAAACTGGCTCGCGTTGCGATCAAAGTTGATACGCCGTTGACCATTGTCGCGCGCAACCGAAACTGCGATCTCTTACACAAACGCAAACGCGATATCGTGACGCTGAGCCCGGAGGCCATCTGGCAGCGTAGTATGTAATATGGCCAGTCCTGCACCAAAGTTAACACCCCGCGTCGCGCCCCTCGTCATCGTTCCAGGTGGCAGCGACACCGTTCGACAGCTCGCGGTTTTCATCCGCGCGCACCCGACCGTGACGGCTGCGCTAGAGCGCTGGCGCGATCTGAGCGGTTTGGCGACTGCGCCTATCGAAGCGCGGCTGATGGCGCCAACCGTGGCGACTGAGCCACCATCGGCGGTCGCCGTTGCCCTTAGGCTTGATGTGACCGCGGATCGGAGATCAGGCCCAGCCGACGCTACGGCTCAACTGCGGATCACAGGACCTGGACACGTCGCTCCCCAGCAGGCGAGCCCAGATTACGCGGAGCCCGAGTACGCTGGCCCCGGCGCTACAACTCAAGGACGGGTTTTGTTACGCCGCGTGGCGCTGGCCTGCGGTTCAGTTGTGCTGGTCGAAGCCTTGAACTGGTACGTGCCCGGGCGTCTCCCGCCCGATATTGCCGAAACACTCCAATCGACAAACGTCCCGTTTGGGCGCGCGATCGAATCGCTTGGTGTTAGCCGCCTCGACGTTCAAAGCCGATCTGCGGAGCCCGGCGCGCTGTTTGCTCAATCGGCCGTCGTCGCGGACCAAAATGGCGTGCGCCTCGCCTACGTCGAAGAAACGTTCCTACCCTCACTGCTGGCCCGCCATGCCGCTTGATGGCAATCCGCCACGGCCGGTCGTTGGCGATGCGCGCCGCATTATGATCGCGCTGGTCTACGCTGCGCTTTGCCACGGACTGTTTGGCCTCGCGATCCTATCAATGATCGGCAACATGTTTTTCGGCATGACCTTCGGCCTTGGCCGCCTCGAGGGGTGGCTTGCGGTCATCGTGAATAGCCTGC
Organism: Hyphomicrobiales bacterium; assembly: GCA_038329675.1. GTDB lineage: Bacteria > Pseudomonadota > Alphaproteobacteria > Rhizobiales > Hyphomicrobiaceae > JANXVY01. The sequence goes on from JBBQNE010000027.1 coordinate 2,257, forward strand.
TCATCGCGCAATTTGCCGGGGGCCATTCGCTGCTCCTGACGCGCGGCGGCAATAGCGTGCTGAAACGCCTCGCACCGCGCGCCTTCGCGGCCGACTTGCTGCCGACGACATATGTCATCGTCGCGTCGTTGCAGTTGCTTGTATTGTTTGTGCTGTGGAGCCCATCGGGTATCGTATGGTGGCGGGCCGACGGCTCAGTTTTTTGGCTAATGGCGGGCCTTGCGCTTAGTTGCTGGGCGCTGCTCGGCAAGGCAATTATTGATTCAGGTTTCGGGCTGCAGAGCGGCTTGATCGGCTGGTGGGCGGTCCTTCGCAACCGACGGCCAGCCTATCCCGATATGCCCGAAGCGGGGCTGTTTCGCTTGGTCCGCCAGCCGATTTATGTCGCGTTTGCGCTCGGCTGCTGGGCCGTCGCCGTTTGGACACCGGACCAACTCGCCATCGCGCTGACGTTCACCGCCTATTGCGTCTTCGCGCCGCTGCATAAAGAAGCCCGCTCTCGGCGCCTGTACGGCGCACGCTATGAGGCCTATGCGAAACGTGTGCCGTATTGGCTACCGGTCCGTTTTGGACGCGGTGACGACCGCCAAAGCTGACGAGCCTCCGCGGCTAACCTTGAGCGCATGAGCAATACCGATCACATGATCCCACGCGCCGCTGTCAGCGCCTGCGTCTTCAGAGCTGGCGAACTGCTGCTCGTCCAGCGCGCCAGACCGCCCAACGCTGGCGTATGGAGCTTGCCCGGCGGCTCGATTGAGCTTGGCGAAACGTCGGAGGCTGCGATCATCCGAGAAATCGCCGAAGAGACCGGCTTCAAGATCGAGATCAATGGCGTGGTCGGCGTCAACGACGTGATTATTCGCGATTGTGACGGCCACTTGACGCATCACTATGCGATCGTTGTCTTTGCTGCGAGGCTCACGGAAGCGGCGCGAGATCCCGTTGCCGCAAGTGATGCTGCCGACGCCCGCTTCTTCCCGCTATCGTCGCGCGAGGTCGCAAGTCTTGGCCGCCGGGTCGGCGCGATGATACAGCGCGCACGAGATGCTTGCGCAGCCGATTTGCGCAGGTAAACGGCACACGCCTGATTTGCGAAAGCGATGCCCATGACCGAGACGACCCGATCGACGCGCGGCATGGTTGTTGCCCCCCATCATCTTGCCGCCGAAGCCGGGCTGGCGGTGCTGCGTGACGGTGGCAACGCGATCGAAGCCATGGTCGCAGCTGCTGCGACGGTTGCCGTCGTCTATCCCCATATGAACGGGCTCGGCGGAGACAACTTCTGGCTGATCTCGGAGAAGGGCCAGCCTCCCATCGGTATCGACGCGTGTGGGGCAGCGGCCGGGGTTGCTAACGTGAGCTGGTATGCCGATCGCGGCTGTGGCGTGGCAATCCCAACGCGCGGTCCGTTGTCGGCGCTCACCGTCGCTGGCGCCGTCTCGGGTTGGCAAACGGCGCTCGACATCAGCCGCTCGCGCGGCGGACGGCTGCCGCTATCGCGGTTGTTTGCCGATGCGGTCGCATACGCCCGAGGCGGGTTTCCAGCGAGTGCGACGCAGGTCAAGAACAACATCGGCAAGCGGGCTGAACTTGAGCACGTGACGGGGTTCGCAGAAACGTTCATGCCGGGTGGGCGACATCCCGAAATTGGCGCACGGTTCACGTTGCCAAGGCTTGCCGCCACGCTTGACCACTTGGCGAATGCGGGCCTCGATGATTTCTATCGCGGTGACCTTGCTCGACAAATGGCAGCCGAACTCGAAGCGGCCGGATCGCCGCTCAGGTTGGCTGACCTTGAACGCCACCGGGCCATCACCGTCGATCCACTCGCGGTGACGCTCAAGCACGGGACGGCCTACGGCATGCCACCGCCGACGCAGGGGCTAGCGTCGATGATGATCCTCGGGCTGTACGATCGGCTCCAGCCGGCGCCGCCTGACAGCTTTGATTATGTTCATGGGCTGATCGAAGCGACGAAACAGGCGTTCATGATCCGCGACGCCGACGTCACTGACCCGGCCTATATGACAGTTGATCCTGCACGTTACCTCGCCAGCGCCGACCTTGATGCCCGCGCGCGGCGGATCGACCGAACGACGGCGCTGCCGTGGCCACAGCCCGCCAAGCCTGGCGACACGGTGTGGCTTGGCGCGATTGATCGCGAGGGCACCGCTGTTAGTTTCATCCAGAGCGTCTATTGGGAGTTCGGCTCGGGCCTCGTGCTGCCGGGCTCAGGCGTGTGCTGGCAAAACCGAGGGACGAGCTTCGCGCTTGATCCGACCAAGCAAAACGCGCTTGTGCCGTTGCGTCGGCCGTTCCACACTATTCAACCCGCCATGGCGATCCTGTTGGATGGTCGCGTGATGCCCTACGGCACAATGGGTGGCGAGGGCCAGCCGCAGACGCAGGCGATGATCTACACGCGACATGTCGTCCACGGGCAACCGCTCCAGGACGCCATCGACGCGCCACGCTGGCTGCTCGGGCGCACGTGGGGGGCGACACAGACCAACCTGCGTATCGAAAGCCGGTTTCCTGATGCCGTCTACGATCAGCTTCGGGCAGCGGGCCACGATGTTGAGGTGCTCGCAGCTTTCGACGAGGTGATGGGCCACGCGGGCGCGCTCGTGCTCCATCGCTCGGGGCCGGGTGCGGGCGTGATCGAAGGCGCGAGTGATCCGCGCAGCGACGGGCGTGCCGCCGGTTTCTGATCAGTTATGATTTGAGTGCGGAGATCAGGCGAACTTGCTTTTCCTATCCGCCATTATTTTGTGCACTTAGCGATCATTTGGTCGTATTTTGTGCACGTAAACGCCTATCCGTCGGACAGCACACTGTAAACAAACGCTTAATACTCTGGCATACCACTTGCGACGGTCAGGAGCCGTTGTTTGCAGCCATCATCACTTAGAGGATTTCATAGATGCAGCGTCGTACCTTCCTGAAGGCTGGTCTTAACACCGGCCTCATTGCAACAGCGGCCGTTGCCGCGCCTGCCGTGGCCCGAGCGCAGACATCGTTCAACTGGAAGATGACGAACGCCTATGGACCGGGCGCACCGTTTTATGTCGAAGGCCCCGGAAGTCCGAAATACTTCATCGAGCTCGTCAAAAAGCTCTCGGGCGGTCGGCTCAACATTCAGCATTTCGCCGCTGGCGAGTTGATCCCCGCGCTCGAGGGCTTTGATGCCGTGTCGAAGGGCACCGTCGAGATGAACAGCGCCAATAGCTATTTCTGGTCTGGCAAAACGTTTGCTGCGCAGTATTTTACGGCGGTGCCGTTCGGTTTGAACTTCCAGGGCATGAACGCTTGGCTCTACCACGGCGGCGGCATCAAACTTTGGGAAGAGGTCTACGACCCGTTCAACCTGGTGCCGATGCCGATCGGCAATACCGGCATTCAGATGACCGGCTGGTTCAAGAAGCCAATCGAAAAGGTAGATGATTTCAAGGGCTTGAAGATGCGGATCCCCGGCCTTGCCGGTAAGGTCTACTCGAAGCTCGGCGTGGATGTGAAACTGCTGCCGGGTGGCGAAATCTTCCCAGCACTTGAGCGCGGCGTAATCGATGCGGCCGAATTCGTCGGGCCGTTCCAGGACCGCCGCCTTGGCCTCCACAAGGCTGCGAAGTATTACTACACGACCGGATGGCACGAGACGTCGACCGTGACCGAGCTGATCGTCAACAAGACGGCTTGGGGCACGTTGCCCGATGATTTGAAGGAAGTCGTGCGCACGGCCGCTGCTGCGTGCAACGTCATCAGCCACACCTGGTGTGAAGCGACAAACTCAGAAGCGCTCGACGACCTCGTCAAAAATCAAGGCGTGATTGCCGCGCCATTGCCAGCTGACGTGATCGCCAAGCTCAAGGAAGCAACCGAAGCAACGCTTGCCGAGGCGATTGCCAAGGATCCGCTCGTCAAGAAGGTTCACGATAGCTTCTTTGCCTTCAAAGCCACGCACGACAAATGGGCTGGCATCAGCGAGGCTGTGTACCAGAACCAAATTCGCGGAGCGGTAAAGGGCTAACGGTAAAAGACGGCGACATAGTCGGCGCGGTGATGCCGTCATCAACACAAGCCAACATAAGCCGGCAGCAATAGCTGCCGGCTTAAAATTTCAGCGGCGGACGAGGGATTGATGGACGGCTTAAAACGGACCGCCGACGCACTGAACTGGTTCATCGATAAGGTTGGACGCATCACGGGCTGGTGCGCTTTCGCCCTCGTGTGCGTGATGGCCTTTAACGTGTTGCTGCGGTATTTTTTCCGTACCGGCTCCGTCGCCATGCAGGAACTTGAATGGCACCTGATGGCGCCAATTTGCCTGCTCGGGCTGTCCTATGCGCTTTTGCACGATGGCCACGTCAAGGTCGACATTCTCTACGGTCGTTTTCCCTATCGCGTGCAAAAGGTCATCGACCTCGTTTCGATTGTGCTGGTCTGCTTTGTCGTTGGCTTGCTGATGGTGTTGTCGGTGCCCTACGTCGAGCAATCCTACCGCATCGCTGAGCAATCGCCCGACCCCGGCGGGCTCACCAACCGGTGGATCGTCAAGGCGATGTTGCCGATCGGGTTCGGCTTGCTGCTGATCCAAAGTATCGCGGCCACGCTCAAAGCGCTGATTGCAGTGATCGAGCCGCAACCGCCGCCATCGCCGGGTCATGCGATCGACGCCAATCTCGATGCTGCCCGCGCTCTTGATGCGACCCGCAACGCTAAACCGGCGGGACAATAACATGCCCTACACCGAACTGCTGGCGATCTTATCGATCGTCTCGTTCTTCATCATGCTCTCGATTGGCATTCCGGTCGCATTGACGCTTGCCGTCTCCGGCCTCGTGTTCGGCTATCTTGGTTTCGGGCCAATCCTGTTTAACTTGTTGCCAGCACGCATATTTGGCGTGACGGCGAACTACACGCTGATCGCGATCCCGCTGTTCGTCTTCATGGGCGTGATGTTGGAAAAATCCAAGATCGCCGATGATCTGATGGACGTGATTGGCCATCTCGCGGGCAACCTGCGCGGCGGCATGGGGATTGGCATTATCCTTGTCGGTGTGCTGCTTGGCGCGACGACGGGGATCGTCGGGGCGACGATCGTGACGCTCGGGCTGATCACGCTGCCAGCCCTGATGCGGCGGAACTACCATCTGCCAACAGCATGTGGCACGATTTGCGCGTCGGGCACGCTCGGCCAGATCATTCCACCGTCCACGATTCTCATCCTCTTGGCCGATATTCTCGGCCAATCGGTCGGGACGCTGTTTGCGGCCGCTCTGTTTCCCGGCCTGATGCTGTCTGCGCTGTTTGTCATCTACTTGCTCGTGCTCGGCATGCTGCGGCCCGAACTTGTGCCGCCCGTCGACCTCGCCGAACGCGAGGGTATGAATCGCCGCGAGCTTTACATCAAGGCGCTGCGGGTTGGCCTGCCGCCGGTCGCGCTGGTGCTATCGGTGCTCGGCTCCATCATCGGGGGTGTCGCTGCACCGACCGAAGCTGCGTCGATGGGGGCGCTCGGGTCGATCCTGGTCGTCGCTCTGGCCGGCCGGTTTTCGTTTTCTGTGCTACGCGAGACGACATTGGCCACGACGCGCATCACCGCTGGCATGATGTTCATCTTGATCTGCGCGCAAGTGTTTGCGCTGGCATTCCGTGGCCTCAACGGCGAGGCGCTGGTCCACGACATGTTCAAGTGGCTGCCGGGCGGGATCAACTCGGACATCCTGTTTATGATGTTCATTATCTTCGTGTTGGGCTTCTTCATCGAGTGGATCGAGATCAGCTACATCGTCGTCCCATTGTTTCTCCCGATCCTGCAGGCCAACAACGTCGACCTCGTTTGGGTTGCGGCCTTGATCGCGCTGAACTTGCAGACGTCATTCCTGACGCCGCCGTTCGGCTGGGCGCTGTTTTATCTGCGCAGCGTCGCCCCGCCCACGGTCTCGACCATCGACATCTACAAGGGTGTCGTTCCGTTCATCGCGTTGCAGTTAATTGCGCTTGCGCTGCTGTTCAGCTTCCCGCAGATCGCAACGTGGCTGCCGCGGGCGATCGGCTGGTGAAGACACAGCTCGCCAGCTCAGGATTTCGATAATGTCTCAAGAATGGGGCAGCGCGGGTCGTCCGAACCGGGGCAGGAGGTCTCGATCGATGCGAGCGCGCGCTCGAGCCGACGTAAGTCGCGCAGTTTTGCGTTGATGTCGAGGCGATGGCGCGTAACGACTGCTTTGACTTCGGCGCACGTGACCGTTTCCCGATCGGCGAGGCTTGCCAACATACGCGCATCGAGGAGTGAAAAGCCGAGCTCCCGACAACGTCGCAGGAACCGAAGCTTCAGCGCGTCCGCTTGACCATATTGGCGCCGACCGCCGACGCTTCGCGAGGGTTTGGGTAGCAGACCCTCGCGTTCATAATACCGGATCGTTTCGATGCTGACCCGCGTGGCGGCAGATAATTCACCAATCGTTAACGGATCAGCAGGCCCCGTTGCCCGTCCCATGAAAAAATCCCTTGCTCCTGGAGTGACTACAGCTTGTACGATCTAAATCGCCGAGTGTTTCATTGCTCGGCTGAGCAACTTGGAGACGAACAATGATCTACCGATTGATGATGGCCGTGGCCGCAACGGCGATGACAGCGACAGCAGCTTTCGCGTCGTGCTGCCCATAAGATAACCGTAACGTTGAAGAGATCGCGTCAGGCCCGGCGGTTCCAGCTGCCGGGCCGTCGTGTGTTTAGGAACACGTTATTTGCGAAGATGGCCTTGATCCGGGTTGCTCGTTACGGTTGATGCAACTGGTGTTGCGCGCCCGGCTGCGTTACGTGAACGCGCTGTGACGTAACGCTGGAGATGTTAGACGTGAGCCACGACGTCCTCATTGCCCCGTCGATTTTATCGGCTGACTTCGCCAAATTCGGCGAGGAAGTCCGCGCGATCGACCGAGCTGGTTGCGATTGGGTCCACATCGATGTGATGGATGGCCATTTCGTGCCAAACATCACCTTCGGTCCGCGTCTCGTTGAGTGCATCCGCCCGCACACAACAAAATTGCTCGACGTGCATTTGATGATCGCGCCGTGTGATCCCTACCTCGAAGCCTTCGCCAAAGCCGGATCAGATATCATCACCGTCCATGCCGAGGCTGGCCCCCACCTGGACCGGTCGTTGCAGGCGATCCGAGCGCTTGGGAAAAAGGCTGGCGTTTCGCTCAATCCGTCAACGCCTGAAAGCGTGATCGAGTTCGTGCTCGACCGGGTCGATCTGATCCTCGTTATGACGGTCAATCCGGGTTTTGGTGGGCAAACGTTTATACCAGCCATGGCTGACAAAATCCGCCGACTTCGCGCCATGATCGGCGGTCGTGATATCAAGCTTGAGGTCGACGGCGGCGTCACGCCCGATACGGCGCGCGCCGTCGTTGATGCGGGCGCTGACGTGCTTGTTGCTGGCTCGGCTGTGTTCAAGGGCGGTACCGAGGTGGCGTACGCTGCCAACATTGCCGCCATCCGCAACGCGTGCCGCTAGCAAAAACGCAACAGTTGTTGCTATGGCCGTGCCACCGCGCAACGGCCGTCCGTCAGGTTCGTTCGTGCGGCGTCGACGGCGAATCGAGGGCCCAAAGCGGCTCGCCCAATCAAGGCTGCGTAATCGAGCCCGGTTCGGTCGGTCAACGTGAACTCGGCTGGAAACGTCAACCCGCCAAGGCACATTTTTAAGCTTACGACCGGGCGCTGTGCTGTTGCTGCGTCGGCTCGCTTGATCCGGGCCGTTCGCACGAGTTTGCTTTCGATCGCTGGGCTTGCGGACGCCGTATCCTCGCCGCGTCGTGCGCGCGGCAACTTAAACCGCACCCACGCCTCGCCATTCCGATTGAACTGAACAATGTCGCGCGCATCAAGCGATGACGTCTCAGCGCCAGTATCAAGCTTGGCTTCAATCGCGATCCCCGCGATTGTCACCGGCTCGACCCAACCCGCGATCACTGGTGTTTGTTGGGCCATGGTAAATGTAGTGGGAAATAGCGCCAAGATGGCGATCGCCGCCAAGGCTTGGTTGCCGGGCTGGTGTTGCATCACGACCTCCCACTGGTGCCGTCCCAGGAGACGCTTGGGATACGGCGCCGTAACTTGCTAAAAACATGAATGATCAATACAGCAAGGCATTCGTTCGGGGCGGAATGCCTGTACGGCGTGGACGGATATGTAGCGGAAAAACATGGGCTCAGATGGGCTGACGATGTCCGACCGAGCAAAGCGCGTCCGGAAGTTGTCCGGCACGGCGAAGCTGAAGCTCAGCCGGTCCCCGCTCGGGATCTTGGCTAAAGCGACGCTGTTCAGAGCAATCCCCGATTCGCTAGCCATGCGGCGTCGTCGGCCGCGCAAAATTTACGGCCAGATCGGCTCACTACAAGTGCGTTTGGCGGAAACCTACCGCGATGTCCGCCGCGCACAACGGCTACGCTATCAGGTGTTTTACGAGGAGATGGCGGCCAGTGCGTCCGTGTCGGCCCGTATGCGCCGCTTAGATCGCGATCCGTTCGATCGGGTCTGCGATCATCTGTTGGTGATCGATCTCGACCCGCCGCCAACAAAGATCGCCACCCGATGGTCGCATAAGCCCAAGGTCGTTGGCACCTACCGGCTACTGCAGCAGCATTCAGCCGAGCGCGGCGCTGGGTTCTATACGCAGGGCGAGTACGATATCGCGCCGATGATTGCGCGTCAGCCGCCGGGGACGAGGTTCCTTGAGCTCGGTCGCTCGTGCGTGCTCAAGTCTTACCGCAACAAGCGCACCGTTGAACTGCTGTGGCACGGGCTTTGGACCTACATCCGAGAGCACAAAATTGATGTGATGATCGGTTGCGCAAGTTTTGAAGGCGTCGACCCGGCTGCCCATGCGATGGCGCTATCGTTCTTGCATCACCACGGTGAGGCGCCTCCAGAATGGGCGAGCCGCGCGCACCGGCACCTCTATCAGCCGATGGATGTCGTGCCCCGCGACAGGATCGATGTGAAGGTTGCGCTGAAAGCCATGCCGCCGCTCATTAAAGGATATATGCGGCTTGGCGCTTATTTCGGCGATGGTGCGGTTATCGACCGGCAGTTCAAGACGACGGACGTCCTGGTAATCCTGCCGGTATCGCGCATCAATCCCAAATATTTTAGCCACTTCGGCGCTCCTGACGAGGTTCGCAGCCGGGTTGCCCTCGACGGTTGACAACAGTCGTGCCACACCGGTGGTGCAAACGAGCAACGCTGCCGTCGAACACGGCCAGGGTATAGGCGAACCAAAACGGGTTTAGGCTCGCCATGGAGTATGTTAGGGATGCGGCTTAGGTGTTTCGTATGCTGCGGGTAGCGCGACCGTTGACAACCGCTTTGAGCTTGTTTGGTACGAGGGACCGTTTTTGACGCCTCCGGCCACGACTGAAAATCGGACCGTCGTCGAATTCGACGACAACCGGCATTTGCTGAACGTCCTTGGCGAATACGACGCCAATCTTGCCATGATCGAAGCCCGGCTGGGCATCACGGTGACCGCCCACGGCAACAAAGTCGTGCTTGTCGGCGAAACCGCGCCTCGAAAAACCGCACGGCTCGTTCTCGAACGGGCCTATGAGCGGGTCGCCAAAGGCGAAGTCATCACCACGGCCGAGATCGATGGCATCATCCGCCACATGCGCGACGGCGCCAACCAAGGGAATAGCGTGAGCCAGGCCCAGATTTCGACGCGCCGCAAGACGATCAAAGCGCGGACAACGGCCCAAAGTGCCTATATTCAAGCGCTCGAACGTACGGATTTGGTGTTTGGTATCGGTCCGGCCGGTACGGGCAAGACGTATTTGGCCGTCGCCTACGCGGCATTCCTGTGGGAAAAAAAGAAGGTCGAAAAAATTATCCTGTCGCGACCAGCCGTCGAAGCGGGCGAGCGGCTCGGCTTCTTGCCGGGCGACCTCAAGGACAAGGTCGACCCGTATTTGCGCCCACTCTACGATGCGCTGCACGATTGCCTCGACAAGCAGACCGTTGAGCGTGAAATCACCAACGGGACGATCGAAATTGCACCGTTGGCGTTTATGCGGGGCCGCACGCTGACCAACGCTGCGGTTATTCTCGACGAGGCACAGAACACGACGACCATGCAGATGAAGATGTTCCTGACCCGCCTGGGTGAGGGCTCCAAGATGTTCGTCAATGGCGATCCAACGCAGATCGATTTACCGCCCGGCGTTAAGTCGGGCCTTGATGAAGCGATGTCGGTGCTCGGCGGCGTGCGCGGCATTGAGGCCATCCGCTTCGTCAATACCGACATCGTGCGCCGCGATCTGGTGCAGCGTATCGTCGAGGCGTACGACGCAAAAAAATGACGACGATCGGACACCCATCGACGGATGCACCACCGGCGGCGAGTTCGGCTTCAGCCGACCGCGGCTCTGATCCCGAGCCGTTGAGGCTCATCGCAATCGTTTTTCACGAGAGCGACGATCCATCATGCTGGACGGGACCGATGTGGCGAGGCGCGCTGCCTGGCGATAGTGCGCTAGAGGCGATCGCTGACGCAACCTCAGCGGTGGCCCGTTGGCCTGGCCTCATTGATACACCCGCCGAAGCCACCGTCGCGCTCTTGTCGGATGCGGAAGCTGCCGATCTCAATGCCCGGTTTCGCGGAATTAATAAGCCGACCAACGTGCTATCGTTTCCGACAGCCGACCATACCGCATTCAACATGGCCGCTGATCCCAGCGGCGATCGCGTCTCGATTGGCGATATCGCGCTCGCGGAAGGGACGATCCTTCGCGAGGCAGCCGAGCTCGGGATTGATCCGAGCGACCATCTTCGACACCTTTTGGTGCACGGGCTGTTGCATCTCCTCGGCTACGATCACATGGCCGAGGATGACGCGTTGCGCATGGAAGCACTTGAAACGGCAATTCTCGCCAGCATCGATATCGCCGACCCCTACGCGGGGACGGACGCGATCGGTCCCGGTTTGACCAAAACCTGATCCAGATGGCCAACGACACCACGACCGACATCGCCGGACACGCTGCCGCCGCTGGACCCGCGCAAGCTTTGGCTGACGATGGCAAGTCAACATCGTCTTCTGCGACGGGGGCAACGTCGTCTGCGACGGGGGCACCAACGGCGGCAATCGCGCCCTCGCTTAGCTGGTTGACGACCATCCGCCAGCGCTTAGGACTGCCGGGCGCGCCAACCCTGCGCGATACGATCGAGGGCGCGCTTCGCCAAGAGGTGGCAGATCAGTCGACGTTTTCGGCCGAAGAGCGGCAGATGATGCTGCGAATGCTCCGCTTTGGAGCGCAGCGGGTCGTCGACATCATGGTGCCACGAGCCGACATCGTCGCGCTGGACGAAAGTGAGCCACTATCGGAATTGCTGCGCACGTTCGAAGACGCTGGTATTTCACGCATCCCGATTTTCCATGAGACGCTCGATGATCCGCGCGGGATGATCCACATCAAGGATTTCTTGCCATGGCTGGTTGAGGCTGGCGCGCCCGACGGGATGAAGAAGAGCCAAGCAAGTCCCGACATCGGTGAGGGTGATGGTCCAGCGCTACTCGAATTATCCGACGTCGACATGACGCGACCGATCTCTGGGGTGAAGATTAAGCGGCCCGTGCTTTACGTCCCGCCATCGATGCCAGCCATGAACCTTCTGATCCGAATGCAGGCGACACGGATCCACATGGCGCTAGTCGTCGACGAATATGGCGGCACCGATGGTCTCGTAACGATTGAAGATCTTGTCGAGCAGATCGTCGGCGATATCGAAGACGAATACGACGATGAAGAAAACCATATCGTTCGCGATGCGGCGGGGGCGTTGAGCGCGTCGGCCAGGGCGCCGATTGCCGAACTTGAAGAATTGCTCGGCCGCAAGATCGTTAGCGAAGATGAAGCGGAGGAAGCAGATACGCTTGGCGGCCTCGTTTTCCACATTCTTGGCCGCGTACCGAGCCGAGGTGAAATTGTGCGCCATGCGCGGTCAGGTCTCGAATTGGAGGTTCTGGACGCCGATGCCCGTCGCATCAAACGGCTGAAGATTGATCCCTCGCGCCTCGTGCAGCCGCCGCCATCGGACGGCAACGGCCAGCTAAAAACCTAAGCCGATGCCAGACGAAGCGCATACACGACGGTGCTCAAAACCCGATGGCCGAACGCGCTCTCCCTGGCCCCCTTGAGGTATTACTGGCACGCGCCAGTACGTTTGCACGCGCTCGGCTGAGTTGGCGCCAGCACAGTACGTTGGCGTTATGCGGTGGCTTGTCGACGCTGGCCCATGCGCCGTTCTTCATGTGGCCGATCCTCTTCGTGACGTTTCCAGTCTTGTTCTGGTCGATCGAGGGCGCAGGCGATAATCGCGGCGCTAGCGCACTTCGCCGCGCGGCCGTGTCGGGCTTAGTCTTCGCGTTCGGCTATTTCTTCACCGGTCTTTATTGGATTGGTGAAGCCTTTCTCGTCGAAGCTGACATCTTTGCCTGGATGTTGCCGTTTGCCATCACGCTGCTGCCGCTGATGATGGCGCTCTATTGGGCGCTGGCGGCGGCATTAACGCGGTGGACATGGATAGCGTTGGGCCTGACCAGCCAACGCGGGCCAGCTGGTGCGCTGCGCCGCGCGCTGATCTTTGCCGTCATGTTTTCAAGTTTCGAGTGGGTCCGGGGCCATGCGTTCACGGGTTTCCCATGGCACAATCCCGGTTTGGTGCTGACCGCGCCGCTCGAGTTGATGCAGGCGGCCGCTCTCGTGGGCATGTATGGCCTTGCTCCATTTGCATTTCTGGTGACGATGACGCCAGCCGTCGTCCTCGCGGCATCCCGGGCCGATATGCGAGGCTTGGCTCAGGTCGCGATCGTGGTTGTCGCCGTGCTGCCCTTGGCTGCGGCTTATGGCTATGGTGCGTGGCGGTTGGCTGAGCCTGCGCCTCCCGACGTCGCCGGTGTCGCGCTGCGCATCGTGCAGCCAAGCGTCCCGCAACGTGAAAAATGGCGCGCGGACAAACAGGCGGAATTTTTCCAGCGCCATCTCGAACTGTCGCGCAAATCGCCCGATGGCCGCATCGATGATCTGGCTGGCATCACCCATGTCGTGTGGCCAGAGGCCGCGATGCCGTTCGGGCCACTGCACAATCAGCAGGCCTTGGATGCGATTGCCGAGCTGTTGCCTGATGGTGTTCATCTGATCGCTGGGGTGCTGCGCCGTGGCGATCAGCGCGTTCAACCGGGTGCCGTCCACAACAGTCTGGTCGCGCTCGACACCACCGGCAAACTCGTCGCGCTGTACGATAAAACGCACCTTGTCCCATTCGGCGAGTACTTGCCATTCCCGAGCGTCCTTGAAGCGATCGGCCTGCAGAACCTCGTGCGCCAGCGCGGCGGGTTTGCTGCTGGTCCAACGCCGAAGCCGCCGTTCTCGGTGCCGGGCTTGCCGCCGATGGCTGCTGTTATCTGCTATGAGGCGATTTTCCCAGGCGAGATTGCCCCAACAGGGGGCCGCACGGGCGCGATCGTAATCGCAACGAATGATGGGTGGTTTGGCCGCAGTATCGGTCCAGCCCAGCATTTTCATCAAGCTCGCGTCCGGGCTGTTGAGCAGGGACTGCCCGTTATTCGCGCCGCCAACAACGGTATTTCCGCGATGATCGACCCTGCGGGGCGGGTCCGCAGCAAACTCGATTTGGACGTCGTTGGAACACTCGACACCCCGTTGCCGGGCGCGCGTCCACCGACGCTTGCAATTTGGCTTGGCGAGTACGGTTTAATTTGCTCTAACGTTTTGTTACTATTGATGTTCATATCTACGTATCGCGTGTTCCGTCATCCAACGGACATTTGAAACCCAAGATTGACCTGCACGTCATTGGCTTTTAGGAGTGCTCCCGACGGGGGCGCTCGGGGCGCTAAATCGGATTTTATCATGGCGGATGTTTCTGCTGACGATGGCGGCGGGGAGAAGAATGCCCGCCGCGCCAATATGATCGACACGCACGTCGGCCAACGACTTCGCTTGCGGAGAATGATGTTGGGGATGAGCCAGGAAAAACTTGGCGAGCAACTCGGCTTGACGTTCCAACAGGTGCAAAAATACGAAAAGGGCGTCAATCGCGTTGGCGCCAGTCGTTTGTTCGACTTGGCGCAAGTCCTGAGCGTGCCAGTGCAGTATTTCTACGACGAACTCGGCCCCGAAACGGTTGAGGCGAACGGTCTAGCTCGCGGGTTCGGTGAGCGCACCACGGAGACCAACGTCGTCGATTTCTTGAGTACGCGCGAGGGCCTCGAGCTGAACAAGGCTTTCACGCGCGTGACAGATCCTAAGGTGCGCCGTGCCATCATCGATCTCGTTCGTACGCTGGCTACCCCCGATGGAGATGCGACGACGGCGCTCCCACCGGGTCCAAACCTGGGATCAACACAGGATACGACGCCGGGATCAAGCGCTGGCTCGGCGACCCATACTGGGCCCGCTGTCCCGGAGAAATGAACAACGTCGACGCGCAGTCTGGGCATGAACCGCATTCGTGCGCTGTATCGTTCGCAGGCGACGGCCGTCGCCTTGACCCCTCGCATAAAGACTGTAACAAGCCCGACGGTCCTAGCGATCAAACAAGTCATTTTTTTTCTAGCGGCAGAGAGCCCCGTGGCGCGCAAATCCTATCTGTTCACAAGCGAATCCGTGTCCGAGGGTCATCCTGACAAGGTTTGCGATCGCATCTCCGATGAGATCGTCGACCTGTTCTTTCGCGAAGGACCAAAGGCTGGGCTCGATCCTTGGGATATCCGGGCCGCCTGCGAAACGCTGGCGACCACGAACCGCGTCGTGATCGCAGGCGAGACGCGCGGCCCCAACACCGTGACAAAGGACTGGATCGCGCACACCGCTCGCATGGCGATCAAGGATATCGGATACGAGCAAGACGGCTTCCATTGGGAGCACGCCGACATCGAAGTTCTACTGCATCCGCAGTCGGTTGATATTGCAGCTGGTGTCGACGCCAAGCAGCCAACCAACAAGGAAGAGGGTGCTGGCGATCAGGGCATCATGTTTGGATACGCATGCCGGGAAACGCCCGAGTTGATGCCAGCGCCGATCTATTACAGCCACAAGATCCTCGAAGATCTCGCGATCGCCCGTAAGGCAAAGAAGGGGGAGGCTGCAAAACTCGGCCCCGATAGCAAAAGTCAAGTGACCGTGCGCTACGAAGACGGCAAGCCGGTCGGTGTGACGCAAATCGTCGTGTCCCATCAGCATGTCGTCGAAGATATGACGTCCAAGCAGGTCCGCGACGTGATCGAGCCGTTCGTCCGAGCAGCGCTGCCCGACGGTTGGATTGGTAAGGATTGCGTCTGGCACATCAATCCGACGGGTAAGTTCTTTATTGGTGGGCCCGATGGCGATAGCGGTCTGACGGGCCGCAAGATCATCGTTGATACCTACGGTGGGGCAGCCCCCCACGGCGGCGGAGCGTTTTCGGGCAAGGACCCGACGAAGGTCGACCGTTCCGCCGCCTATGCTGCCCGTTATCTGGCCAAGAACGTTGTTGCGTCGGGCATCGCCGACCGCTGCACGATCCAGCTGTCCTACGCCATCGGGGTCGCGAAGCCGCTTTCGATTTACGTAGACACGCATGGAACCGGTAAGGTCGACGAAGCCAAGATCGAGCAGGCCTTGGACCAGTGCATGGACCTGTCGCCAACCGGCATCCGCCGCCATCTCGATCTCAACAAGCCGATTTATGCCCGCACGTCGGCGTATGGGCACTTTGGTCGCCCGGCCGATGCCGATGGCGGGTTCTCGTGGGAAAAGACCGACCTCGCAGCCAAGATTAAGGCTGCCGTCTGAGGCTGGGGTCCGGCTGCTTCATGTGAGGGGCCGCCGATGGCCGTGCTGGCGCCAGATGCTGGTCCTAATGCTGATACTGGGCTTGATGACTTCGAACTGAAGTCGTTTGGCCGTCGCCGGGGCCGCACAGCGACGCTCCGGCAGCGGCGACTACTGGACGATGTATTGCCGCGGTTTCGGCTCGACCTGGCGCAACCGGCAGCTGCACAACTCGACTTCCAGCGGCAGATTGAGCTGCAACGTGAAACCTGGCTCGAGATCGGCTTTGGCGGCGCTGAGCATCTGCTGTGGCAAGCGCGCGCTCACCCCGACGTCACAGTGATCGGCTGCGAACCATTCGAGGACGGCGTGATCAAGGCGCTGTCGGGCATCGAAGCGGGCGGGCTGACCAACATCAAGCTCCACGCTGATGATGCGCGGCCGTTGTTACGCTGGCTGCCACCAGCATCGATTTCGCGGGCGTTCGTATTGTTTCCCGACCCTTGGCCGAAGAAAAAACACGTCAAGCGCCGGTTGATCAATCCACATCTTCTCGATTTGCTGGCGCGTGTGATGCGGCCTGGCGCTGAACTTCGCGTGGCAACCGACATTGGCGATTATGCGCGCACGACGCTGCTAGCCATTCTGCGTCAACGCCAACAGGCATTCACGTGGCCAGCGCTTGGTCCTGAAGACTGGCGCGACCGGCCTGCGGATTGGCCGCCAACACGCTATGAGGAAAAAGCGGTCCGCGAGGGCCGCCGCAGTGCCTATTTTCGGTTCCGCCGCGTTTAGAACACCTGCGCCCACACGGCACGGCTCAACAACACCGGCGCAAAATTGGCTCAGCCCGGTAGGCGCACCACGCGTTCTGGTGGCGAAGATAAGACCTGCGCGCCGTCGCCGAGACTGACCGATCCGCCCAGTTCGACGCGGCACGTCACGCCGCCGCGCCAGTTAGGATGCAGCGCCGACAACAACCCACGGTACGCCGCCTCCATTTTGTGGCACGGGTTGGTCTGTCCGGTGACGATGAGCACGATGGACCCGATTGCGATCTTGGCTCCTTTTACGCGCGGTAGTCGCAGACCCTCAACGAGCAAATTTGCGCGGCGCGTTGTCCAAGGCAGATCGGGCGGGCCAGCGATGCCACTTAGATCAGCGAGCGCCGCGTTCCAGTCCTCAAGCGACATCGCGGTGATCTGGCGGTTGGGATATTTCGCCCCGCGAGCATCGCCTTCTAGTCCAGCTTCAACCGTGATTTGTCCAGCGTCTAGCGTTTCCATTTCAGCCCGCGAGCGAGCCCTGCGCGCGATACCGATCAAGCGTCCGGCGCAGTTATCACGTTCCACCCGCTCACTCCGGATTGATCACGACGGTATTTCCATCAAACTTGCACATAGGCCAAACATATCGGAGGGCCAAGGTAGCTTCGAGGAGACAACGGTCGACATCGCCTTTCATTCGTGTCGGACTGGACGACGCATCCTTGCGATGACAGCGATTTCCCATCACCGATTGCGATGAGGCACCAATGGTAACGTCGCTCGATGCCGTAATCGGCGAGGCCTACGACATTTTTTCGCGCTACCGGCTGCAACGCAC
Organism: Hyphomicrobiales bacterium; assembly: GCA_038329675.1. Lineage (GTDB taxonomy): Bacteria > Pseudomonadota > Alphaproteobacteria > Rhizobiales > Hyphomicrobiaceae > JANXVY01. The sequence continues at coordinate 19,704 of JBBQNE010000027.1, forward strand.
GCTGGGCGTTTGCCATTGCTCCGTGTGCCTAACGGACGCCAATGAAAGTCAATTGTTGGCAACGCCACTGCGCGCGATCTCCGCCGACCTGCTCGCGGCCTATACGGATGCCGTCGTAGCGGCGAATGCAGCCCAGCTGGGCTGCGAATTCCGTTATTTTCTGCCCCGATACCTGGATCTCATTGCGCGTGACCAGCCGCCCGACACAATGGGCTTTGACATTTGTTTGCGACGCCTGCGGGACTGTGAGTGGAGGTCGGCGTGGCCGAAAGCTCAAATGAGGGTCATCGATGATTTCTTCGACGGCTACATGGTGGCGTGCCTACCCAAAACGGAGCTGGTGCGTTGGCCCGCTGGGCAGCGGCTGTCGTTCAATCTCGCCGATATTTTGACCATGGTGATCACCGCGCAAGGCGATATCGACCGTGTCCTCGCGGTATGGGACAAGTCCGATCACCTTGGTGCTGCGCTTCATATGGCAGCCGTGCGAGGTGAGCTTACCGATGATGAACCTCGGCGGCTCAACAACGCGCATTTGACCAGCGACTTCAAGCAGCAAGCCGAGACGGTCGCGGCATTCTTGGCTCGCCCAGAGGTCGACGACCGCTTGGAGGCAGCACTGTTGCAAGGGGGTAGCGTCCACCATCAACAAATTCTGTCGGACGCGCTGAGTCGGTGATCGCGGCCTCAGCCGCCGCCGATCAACGCCTTGCCGATCAGATGCTGGTGCCCCCACAGCATCATGAACGTATAGAGCGCAAGGCCACCGCCGACTGCAACGATATCTCCGGTTAAGCCGCCCTTTGCGTTGCCGAGTGGGCCTAAGCCTCCGGCCCGGCGCTTGAGTGAGATGCGGTCAAACACGGCCCAGGCGAGGAAACTTCCAAACAACACGAGGCTGCCGAGATCGCCGTTCGCAATGAGATGAGATAGCGCCCAGATTTTTACCGCGACGAGCATCGGGTGCTTCAAGGCAGTGCGAATGCGCGATGGGACGTAGGCGGCGACCAGTGCGATCATCGCTGGGATCATCAGCAAAAACGAGATGTGCTTGGTCCAGGTCGGTGGATCCCATAGCACGGGGTTCTTGCCCGGGTTTACCTGAAGTTTGTGGTAGCCGTAGACAATGATTGCGAGCCCGAGCAGCGATAACGCCGTGAACGCACCCTTGTAGGCCGTCTCGCCGAACCGGTCGACGAAGCCTGCCCGAACGGCCGGTTGGGTCGGCAGGAGGTGGAGGGCGAAAAAAATCGCAAGTCCGATGACAAGATCGAGCATGGGGCAGGTGCCTTGAGGGTCAGTCGGCGGGTGGACAGCGGCGACAGCGTGCGTCGAGGTGTAGTGCTGCGAGGGATGTAGTGCATCGCGGGCGGTGTTGGAACCCGTTAGCCGTTGACGCGGTAATCCGTCCAATTCGAGTGCGGTTAGCGCGTCGCGCCTTGTGAACGGCGTAAGCGTAACGTAGCGTTGGAGCAAGTTGACGCGATACAACGTTGAAACGGCGAGCTGGACAGGGCGGCTGGCGAGCGTGGTTTCAGCTTAGATTTATCGCCGTCGTTAATCGTACTGCGTTTTGCGTGAAGCCCCATGCAACCAAGATCGCCACAAAAAACGGCCGCAGGTTTGGAGCCATCCGAGCCCGGACGACGACCGCGCGCGCAAAAACCCGTCGGCCAGCCAGGACTGACAGCAGACGAAGCGGCACTCGCGCGCCGACTGTCGCCAGTTATGGCAAACCCCGTGACGCGAGCACGTGATGATACGGCTGGTCCGCGACCGGTGCGATTGGGCCCTCCGGATGAAACGGCTGCGATTGTCCCGCCGCTCCCGGATTTCGCCGATGCGACGCAAGCCGATGGCGCGATGGAGTTCGACGCGCTGGACCGACATGAAAGGTTCGATGAAACGCCGGTTCAGACCACCCCGGTAGCGGTCCCCAGATGGTTGAAGCCTGCGCGACCATCCCGGCGGGCCCGAACGGTGGTTGGGCTCTCGTGGCTGTTGACGGTCGCCGTGATCGCGGTCGCGATCCTTGCGGCGTGCATCGCATTTCTCGGCAGCGAGCGGGTCGCCGGTGCTGCGGCCGAATTCGGTGATTGGTTGGCGATTGCTGGCGCTTGGGTATTAAACGCGCTCGCAGATTTGTTTCACTTGGACGGGCGCCATTGACTTCACCCACCGCGGGCCTTTCGAAGTGCTGCGGCGAGCGCGCTTTCAGGTTCGGATGCGAGGTTGCCCGCCGACTTTGGCGCGACCGGCCGGTTGCTGCCGCCGTTGCCGAGGTTGGCGCGGTTGCTGCCCCCAGTGGGCGTGACCTGGCCGCCGGGTTTGCCAGCTTCAATCGGGCCCGAGCGCATTGTCAGGGCGACGCGCTTGCGGGCAGCGTCGACTTCTTTGACCCGAACCGTAACGACGTCGCCTGCCTTCACGACCTCGCGTGGGTCGCTGACGAAGCGGTCGGCGAGTTCTGAGATATGGACGAGCCCGTCCTGGTGGACGCCGATGTCGACGAACGCGCCAAAGTTCGTCACGTTCGTCACGACGCCTTCAAGCTGCATACCCGTTTTCAAATCGCCGAGCGTTTCGACGCCATCTGCGAAGCTGGCGGTTTTGAAGCCGGGACGCGGATCGCGGCCGGGTTTTTCGAGCTCAGCAATGATGTCGGTCACGGTCGGCAGGCCGAAGCGCGCGTCGGCGAACTTTTTAGCGTCGAGAGAATGCAGAAACGCGCGGTCGCCGATCATCGCCTTGACCGGGCGTTTCGTTTCAGCGGCGATCCGGGCGACGACGTCGTAGGCTTCGGGGTGGACGGCCGAAGCATCAAGCGGATCTTCGCCATCCATGATGCGCAGGAAGCCGGCGGCCTGCTCAAACGCTTTGGGCCCGAGGCGGGGGACTTTTGCCAAATCTCGGCGGCGTTTGAACGGCCCGTTGTCGTTGCGATAGGCGACGATGTTGGAGGCGAGCGTCGTGTTGAGGCCTGCGACGTGGGTCAATAGCGCAGGTGAAGCCGTATTCACATCGACGCCGACAGAGTTGACGCAATCCTCGACAACGCCTTCGAGCGACCGCATCAGCCCGGCTTGGTCAACGTCGTGCTGGTATTGGCCAACGCCGATTGACTTTGGATCAATCTTGACTAGCTCAGCGAGCGGGTCCTGTAAGCGCCGCGCGATTGAGACCGCGCCGCGCAATGACACGTCGAGATCGGGCAATTCGGACGATGCAATCTCCGAAGCAGAATAGACGGATGCGCCAGCTTCGCTGACGGTGATTTTGGTCAGGTTCGCCGCCGCGCTCGTCTGTTGGGCTAAGCCTTTCATCAGGTCGGCTGCGAGTTTGTCGGTTTCGCGCGACGCCGTGCCGTTGCCGATCGCGATCAGTTCGACGTTGTGTTTGAGGACAAGCGCACCGAGCGTTGCCAGTGAGCCAGCCCAGTCGCACTTGGGCTCGTGGGGATAGATGGTGGCGGTGGCGACGACCTTGGCGGTGCGGTCCACCACGGCAACTTTGACGCCAGTGCGGATGCCGGGATCGAGGCCCATCACGACGCGCGGACCAGCGGGTGCTGCAAGCAGCAGGTCGCGGAGGTTGTTGGCAAACACTGAGATTGCGTCGGCGGCGGCCTTTTCTTTTGCGCGCGCAAACAGGTCAGATACCAGCGACGGTGCGAGCTTCGCTTTCCATGCCAATCGGCAGGTATCAGCGAGCCACTTGTCCCCCGGTCGGCCGCGATCAGCGATGCCCATGGCCGACATGATTTTTCCATCAGCCGGGTGCGGCCGTCCGGGTTCCGTGTCCGTATCGAGGTCGATATCGAGGATCCCTTCGGCGCGGCCACGCAAGAGCGCGAGCACGCGGTGGGACGGCATGCCCGCTAGGTCACCCTTGAAATCAAAGTAGTCGGAGAACTTGGCGCCTTCGGTTGCTTTGCCCTTGGCAACTTTTGAGCCGACCTTGCCCCGGGTCCACAGCCATTCGCGCAAAGCGCCAACCAGTTCAGCCTTTTCAGAGATGTCCTCAATCAAGACATGACGGGCGCCGTCGAGCGCAGCCTTGGTATCGGCGATGCCTTTTTCGATTGCGACGTAGCTGGCGGCGGTGGCCTCCGGGTCGAGGGCTGGATTGGCGAGCAACGCCGTGGCGAGTGGAGCAAGACCCGCTTCGCGGGCGATCATCGCCTTGGTTCGGCGCTTAGGCTTATAGGGCGCATAAAGGTCTTCGAGGTCGACCTTGGTGTCGGCTTGGCGCAGCTTGCGTTCGAGGTCGGCGTCGAGCTTGCCCTGTTCACCGACAGACTTCAGGATCGTGGCGCGGCGATCTTCAAGTTCGGTCAGGTAGGCCAGACGCTCCGCGAGCTTGCGCAGCTGGATGTCGTCCAGGCCGCCGGTCGCCTCCTTGCGGTAACGCGCGATAAACGGGATCGTCGCGCCCTCACCGATCAGCCCAATCGTGGCCTGTACCTGATGCACGCTAACGCCAGCCCCGAGTTCGGCGGCGATACGGTTCGGGATGGAATTTGTTGGGGTCATGGTTTTGGTCGGTATCGGGGTCAAGGGCTGAGTTCAGGTCGGCGTCGTGGTGACAACGTCGTTATTCGGCTAGCTCTGTCGGGCGGTCTTTGCGGGCTTCGGTGTAGCCTGACTCGCGGGCGCGGCGATGAACGGCACAGGGATAGATTGGTGAGATGCGATCGTTTATCGTGTGGCGATAGATAAATTGGAGGCGCAAATGCCAACAGTAAACATGCTCGAGGCGAAGTCGAGATTGTCGCAGTTGGTCGAGGCGGTTGAAAGCGGGGCCGAGCAGGAGATCGTGATCGCGCGTAATGGCAAACCGGTTGCGCGGCATCATGCCGATGGCTGTGCGAAGCCGCAAAAAGGGTCAGCGGATCGGCGTCGGAAAAGGACTGTTTGCGCCGTACGTGCCCAACCCCGAACTCGATAAAGAGATCGCAGAACTGATGCGGGGCAAGCGTAAACGGTGAAATTGCTGCTAGATACTCATATTGCGATCTGGGCGATCGAAGACAGCCCTCGTCTGACAAAGACAGCCCGCCGGCTGGGTCGGTGGCCGTCTAACGGTGCGGGCCGAATTCATTTGAGCAGCGCGGCCAGAGCGACCAGGACGGCGACCTCGAAGGCCTGTTCGGCGGCGCCAAGTACGTCGCCCGTGTGCCCGCCAATCGCGCGCTGGGCCCACGCCAAGATGAGCCCTGACAGCGTGCCACCACATACGATTGCGAGGATCGCGGCACCGACTGGCAACCCGAGGAACGGGAGCAGCCCAGTCACGAGTGCAACGGCGAGGCGGGCGGGCGAGGGCTCGATCGGGGCGACTTTTGAGCCGGTCGTTTCGCCGCCATAGGGCAGCATCGCCGATGCGATGACTGGGATCATCCGGGCACCCGCGTGGGAGACGACGAGGGCAAGGGCTGCCGACGCGACCGGCAGAGCTGCCAGACTGACGGTCTTGATCGCGAGTGCAATGACGACGGCACATAGGCCGTAGGTGCCAACGCGACTGTCCTTCATGATTGTCAGCTTTTGCTGGCGGTTTTGGCCGCCGCCAAGCCCGTCGAAGGTATCGGCGAGGCCGTCTTCGTGGAAGGCGCCAGTTGTGAGGATGCCTGCTGCAACGGCAAGCACTACGGGAAGCGCTCCCGGCAGGCCGAGGGTTGAGCCGACGAGAAGTACGGCAGCTGATATCGCGCCGACGAGCAGGCCGACGATGGGGAAGTACGCGGCCGATCGGTTCAACCAGATGGGTTCAAAACTGCTCAACTGTGGGGTCGGAAGGCGCGTGAGAAACTGGACTGCGGTCGCAAAGTAAGCAGCTTCAGCTCGCAGCACCTCGATCAGCCGGTTTGCTGCACTCATGCCGACAGTTCAACCGGGTGGCCACCGTCAAAGTCGGCGAGTACGGTCAACAACTTCTCTGCGGCGCGCACGATCGGGATCGCAAGCGCAGCGCCGGTCCCTTCGCCGAGCCGCAGGCCCAGGTCGAGTAGTGGCTCGACCTCGAGGTATTTTAGAAGTGCGCGATGGCCAGGCTCACTTGATACGTGGGCAAAGACACAATGTTGCCGGGCCGTCGGCTCGAGTGCGAACAGACCGGCGGCGACGGCGGTGCCGATGAAGCCGTCGATGATTGCAATTTTTTGGGCTTTTGCGACGGCGGCGATCGCGCCGGCCATCATCACCATTTCATAACCGCTGAACTCGACAAAGGCTTTGCGCGGATCGCAATCAAGCTGGTCGGTGAAGGCCCGTCCATAGGTTTCTTGCAGGACGATCCGTTTCGCTTCGAGCGCTTTGGCCGTCATGCCAGCACCAGGACCGACGAGGGTTGCGAGCGGTAAGTCGGTCACGGCGTGGGCAAGCAGCGCAGCTGCGCTGGTATTGCCGATCCCGACTTCACCTAAGGCAAATAGCCCTGCGCCTTTCTTGATTTCAGCGGTTATGATTTCGCTGCCAGCGTCGAACGCCTGCTGATACTCGGCGACCGTCATTGCGGGCTCGCGGCGTGCATTTCGCGTTCCGGCGCGGATGTTGCGATTGATGAAGCCCGGTTCTTCGGCAAGTGGCGTTAATAGCCCGGCATCGACGACGATCGTCTCAGCGCCAATCGCGGTGAGGCAGACGTTGGCACCGGCGTGGCCGTCGACAATCAGCTTTGAGATGACGCCGCTGACGATACTGGGATAGGCCGATACGCCTTCAGCGACGATTCCGTGGTCGCCTGCGAACACAATTAGCCTGGCCGCGCCAAGATCGGGCTCGGTCGATCC
>JBBQNE010000028.1:0-25812 GCA_038329675.1 Hyphomicrobiales bacterium
GGTCAAGATCGAGCGTTATGGCGCTGCGTTTTTGGCCACGATCGCCAACGCGGCCGATGGACCAGAAGCAGGCCAAGATTGCGCACGTGGCAGCCGCTGAGCCGACCTCACGCGCTGCGTTTGAGCGGCATCGGTTCGGCCGGGACAAGGCCTCGGACGCTATTGCCCAAGTACATGGTGCCGGTGTCGAGGTCCGATAGCGTGAGCCGCGCTTCGACGGCCTGGCCCTGTTGGATCAACTCCGCGCGCAAAACGCCCGGCAAAACGCCAGCCTCGAGCGGCGGCGTTAGTAGCACCCCGCCGCGATCGATGAAGATCGACGTGCGGCTGCCCTCAGCGAGTTCGCCGCGTTCGTTGAGATAGACGACTTCATCGGCGCCGTCGGCATCGTGATAGTGCTGCCATTCGCGGTCATAGAGGTGGCGCTCGGTTGTCTTGTGGCGCAACCAGGGATTGCGGCTGTCGAGGCGGGTCGGCGACACGACGTAGCGCATGGCGGCAGGCGACAGCATTGCTGGGTCGGAGCCTCTCGGCCGGCCGGTCGCGACATTCGTGATGGTCACGGTCACGGTCCCATCGCGCGATAGAAGAAGGCGGACGCGCTCGCGCTTTTCTGGTTCGCGCGCGACTGGTATTTGCGCGGGTGGTTGTTGCGCCAGTGACTTCTTGTGCAGAGTGTCATCTGCGACGTGAGCCGCCATCGGCGTCCCTTCGAGGACGGCAATGATCGATGTGCGGTCGAAGGCAAACCCGAAGTGGGCTGCGGATTTCTCCAGCCGGTCGAGGTGGCCATTGCGCAACCAGATGCCGGCCGACGTCCGCAACATGGTTTCGATGATTTGGAATTCGCCAACCTCGTGGCCATCGCTTGGCCGACCCAGGATGGGGGCGGATATCGGGCGAGGTCGCCGATCGACGGCCGCCGCCGCTCGCACACCGACCTCAGCCGCAGCGAATGTGCCTACAGGAACAGCTGGAGTAACAACGGGGCTCTCTGCGCCTGGCCAAACCGGTCCGCCCGCGAGTGCCGCTGTCAAAAACCGCATCTTCAGCAGGCATTCGGCGTATTCACGGCCGCCATCGCTGTCAGCCACGACGCCCGAGCCGATGCCCATCTCACCAACGATCCCGCCAGCCCCATCGCTTCGAAATACAGGTGTTCGGATTGCGACATTAAACAGCGCATGACCATCGGGAGACATCCGACCTATCGCTCCGCAATAGACCCCGCGCGGACTGTCTTCCAATTCGGCGATCAATTCCATGGCGCGGATCTTGGGCGCGCCCGTCACAGAGCCTGGCGGGAAGATACCTTCCAGAAGTGTATCAAGGGAGACGCCTTCGATCAGTCGCGCGGTGACGCCCGACGTCATCTGGTGCAGCGTTTTAAACGTCTCGATCGTAAATAGGTCTGTCACTTCGACGCTGCCGACTTCGGCGATGCGGCCGAGGTCGTTACGCATCAAGTCGACGATCATAAGGTTTTCAGCACGCTGCTTGGGGTCGGTCGCCAACACCCGTTTGGCGTCCTCGTCGAGCAAGGGATCGGCGCCGCGCGGGCTCGTGCCCTTCATGGGGCGGGTTGCAATCGTGCGACCGTAGCGCTCGATGAAGAGTTCAGGCGAGGCCGATAAGATGGCGTGGTCGCCGGTTTCGATAATGCCGCCGTAGGCCACGCGCTGCTTTTGGCGCAACTCACGGTAGAGGGCCACCGGTGCGCCCTCCAACCGGAAACGGGCACGGAACGTCAGGTTGATTTGATAAATATCGCCTGACAGAATGTTGCCGATCGCTCGCTCGAAGCGTTGGCGATAGGCGGCCTCGTCCCAAGAGTGCGTGATGTTTGCAAGCCGCGCCACACCGCCGTTAGCCCGCTCAGCAAGCCACGTCTCGACCTCTGGGCCCGACATCAAACGGGGCGCGCGGAACAAGCCAAACCACATCAGCGGCACGTCGCGGGTCTGCGGCATGAGCCCGGCGAGCCGGGGCTCTAGCGCATATCCCAATTCATAGGCGAAATAGCCAGCCGCGTGGAGACCCTCGCGCGAAGCAGCTTCCAGCCTGGCCAAGGCAGGCGGCACGTCTGCTGGCGTCAACGCACGGACGATTTCGACCGGGTCCTCATAAAGAGCCGAGGGACCACCGAGGCCGGTGTTGTCGTCCAGCAGAACGTAGGGTTTCGTGTCGGCAAGCATGTTCGTCATACTGCGAGGTTACGACGAAAGGTGGACATCAGCCAAGGGGGAGCACGGTGCGACCTGCTAGCGGTGAGCACCACCATACCGCTTGACGAGGTGCTAGCGAACATCGACGTGCCGACCGGTCACAGACGCGAGATTCGCCGGTGAATTCATTGGCTGGGGAACTAGGATTCGAACCTAGACAGGCAGAGTCAGAGTCTGCAGTCCTACCATTAGACGATTCCCCATCGCCTGCGCCTCGCATTGGATCGCGAGAGCCTTGGGTCCTACCAACTCGGCGGTTGGGTTGCAACACGGCATCTTGCGTCCATCCGGACCGTTATCTGCCGAGACTTCCGTCCGCGACCAACGCCTCACTCACATGATCGTCGTGCCTTTTTTTGATTACGGCGCCCGCTCGAATGCGGCCCGATCACATCTTCATTGCCGCATACCTGTCTGTGTCGCGCCCCGACAGGTAGGGGGTCGCTCATGGCGGCGTCATATCGGGTTACGCTGAACGTAGACGTCAGGCGAGCCACTGGGGACGTTTGCGTTGTCATGGCGCACCATGGCGCACCAATCTGTCGTCGGGCCAGCGGGCTCGGGCGGTGAGAAGAGAGCATCAATCGCCGAACGGGTTTTTCCAGCCGCGTTGTGTTGGCGCTTTGGGCGGGAACGCGACCGATAAATAATCGAGCACGTTGTTCAGCTCCTGGGCCTCGAGCTGCGGCAGGTTATGCTTTGCTGTCATCCAGACGAGCGTTTCGGCCCACTTGTCGCGCGTCATGCCTTGTGCAGCCACAAGCTTGAACCCGTGGCAGGATGTGCACGCGTAAAACGTCTGATCGCGATGGGCAACGTCTGGAAACTGTTCGGGCATTTCGTCGGCGGCCATGACCTGGCCGGGATTGGCGGACAGGCCTACGGCGGCTGCCAAAAGGACCGCCGCTATGCGACGAACGCGGCCGCGTTTGCGCCCATGAGACGTTGCGCTGAAGCAAACACTCGGTGTAGGACCGTCGCTGTCAAGAACAGGACGCCGTATAATTGCTGTCGCTTGGCGTGGCATCAGCCAACCAACACAGCTACGCGATGCATCGGGTTTGCACCGTAGCCTTGCGGGTTCCAATCGCCAGCGACGTGCGGCTGAGCCTTGCCGTCGGTATCGGTCGCGCGGACCCAGAGTTCGTAATAGCCATCGGTTGGGAACGCGACGTTGGCCGTCCAGCGTCGCCAATCGTATTTGTTGCGGCCGTCGGCAAGTTTGGCTGGCGCCCACGTCGAACCAAAATCGAGAGAAACGTCCACGCGGGCGATACCTTTGTGGCCATTCCAAGCCGCACCGCGCAAGGCGAGTGACTTGGTGCCAGCTGGTAGTTTTGTGCCATTGGCCGGGTTCGTGATGATGCCGCGCACGGGCATCGACGTCATCGTTTGCATATTGGCGTTGTCGGCTTTGCCGCCGGGCACCATCGGTTTGATTGTCAACGAGTACGACGTGCCGCCCATGCCTTGGCCATCGTGGATTTTGTCGCGCACCCAGATCCGCGTCAGCCACTTGTGCGAGACCGACGCCGGGAAGCCCGGGATCACAAGCCGCAGCGGGCCGCCGTGGATGTTTGGCAACGGTTGGCCGTTCATCGCCCACACCAGCATCGCTTCGTTGGCCATTGCGTCGCCGATCGGCACGCCGCGCGAGAGCGCCTGCTTGGTGTCATCGCCCGATAGATGTTTGTCGGCGCCGTAGTGCCCCGTGTAAACAGCACTTGGCTTGATGCCCGCAGCCTTCAGAACGTCGCCTAATTTGACGCCGGTCCACTCGGCGCAGCCACCGCCACCGTTCGTCCACTGGTTGCCGCGCGCCGGTGGGATGAACGATGCGCGGCCGTTGCCGCCGCATTCCATCACCATGCGTAGGGTCTGCGGCTTATACTTGGACTTCAGGTCGCCAACCGTGAGCGCCAGCGGCGTGTTGACTTCGCCGTCGACGGTCAGGCGCCACGCGTCCGCGTTGGCGGCAGCGTCTGGGACGATACCGTTGTTGCGGATATAGAATTTTTCGATCGGGGTTGTCTCGTCGTCCAAATGGTGCTCGGGCGTTTCGGCGACGAGCGGCTTGTCGCCAAGGACAACGAGGTCCTTAGATTTGCCTGGCCAGTCGAGCGGTTGTGGGCCTGATGGTGCGGCGGCAGCTGGCGCAGGGGCGGGGGTCGCAGCGGCGGGTGAAGGCGCTGGTTTTGGCGCGTCTTGCGCGAGCGCGGCGGGAACGAGGCCCGCGGGCATGTTGGCCGCAAACGGAATGCTACCGCCAACGGCTGCGCCCATGGCGGTTAAACCGGCGCCCTCCAGGAACCCGCGACGGCTGTAACCGGTCCGCCGGTTGAACACGACCGCGTCGGCGCGCTCGGCGTCGTCGTTATAAAGTTCTGCAAGCGAACGTTCCGGTTTTACCGCCACCACAAATTCTCCGCTGAAGAATGTCCCGCACTATGATGCAACATTTAGCGCCGATTGAAAAGGCCCTCCAGCCAACGCCGAGCATTTTTTCTGTGCGCGTGGGGTGTTGCTCAGCGGTCGCAAACCGGCCGCCCCGAGGGCGGCGACGGCGTCGGCGAGATCATCGCCGAAGGCCCGCCCGAAATGATCGCCGCCTGCGAGCGCAGCTATACCGGCAAATTCCTCCGGGATGTCCTGGCACGGCGCCCGGCGAAGTAGGCAGCGGAGTGACTACCGCGTAAGCCAATTACTGTATTGTTCCATGGAGCGGTTGTGTTCCTCGGTGCCCGCATCCAGTTGTCGCTTAAAAGCGAAGTGTTCCGCGGGAGGGTCTTCACGACCACAAACACCACACTTGTGGATTTCTTCGATATATTTGGGTTCAACCCGGTCCAATAGCATCGGTTTCGGCGGAAAATGAGCACGACAAAGTTTGTAGCCTAGTGCTTGTGAAAGTTGAGCTTCCGCAAACGCGACTTCACGCTCGGCGGCAGCCATTGCATCGGTGGCTTCTGCCAGCTTTTTCGGATCGCCTCGGAAAAGTTCAGCAAGCTTCTTAAAAGTTTCAATTGCTGATTTCAGGGCGTCAAAACCCGTTTTCACGGCATGCGGATCGATGTCCATTCAAATGGTGCTCGGCTACCTTGTCTGGTTGCAAGTCGGCCACTGAATCGGCGCCGAATTCAAATGAAAACAAGACTAATCAATAACCAGCAGATGAACCACAAGCCGCCTCAATCTCATCGGCTCAAATGCCAAATGATTGCCCGGAAAAACAGCAACGCCTTACAATCCAGTATTGGCGCTTTCCACCTGAGCGGGCGACGACAGTGTGGATCGGGAACCAGACGCTGAGCAATCGGCCGGGCAAAGGGGCTTCACCCTATAAATCGTCATGGCCCGCGCAGGCGGGCCACCCAGACAATTAAATTAAGCACGGGTCCGTCGAAACGATCACCACACCACCGCCACCCCAAATCCGGTCACGCCGGGATCGTTGGTGACGACTGGGATGTTGTCGAGCAGTGACTGCGCCGCGATGAGGCGGTCGAACGGGTCGCGGTGAGCACCCGGCAACAGGCCACTGATGCGGCCGTGCTCCAGAGAAATCGGGAGAGTACGAAAACCCTGCTCCGCGATCACTTCGGCAAGTCGGTGCACGATCCGCGCGGCCTCCGGCAATTTACCGATCCGCACCTTCGTCGCGAGTTCGACGGCGCACACGGCGCTGACCAATACGTCGGGGTCGCTTGCTATCGCCGACCGGGCGATCCGCGATAGCGTCGGGTTGCCCAGAAGCCACCATAGTAGGGCGTGGGTGTCTAAGAGGATCGCCATCGTAACTGCCTTCCCAGGCCGCAAGTTCTTCTTCTGGTAGCGGATCAAAGAAGCTGTCGGGCAACTCAAACTCATCTCTGTAGGCGCCGTACCTCCTTTCGACCTTGACGGCTTTGACCGCTGTCAGCCGCGCGACGGGCGTCTTGCCGTTGACGATCACGATCTCTTCGCCCGCTTGCGCGCGGGCAATCAGCTTCGACAGGTTCGTCTTTGCGGCGTGGATGGTGATCTGTGCCATCTCCAAAATATAGCTAAGTTAGTTAGCTAGGGCAAGTGGTGCCTCGTCCACCCAAACGAAAACGGCCGACCCCCACAGGGGACCGGCCGCAGTAAAAACAATATATAGACGAACGAATAAGCGACGCTCAGCCCCCGCGTCACTCGTCTTTCTTACGCGGAACCGGCGGTACGGCGCTGCCGCGGCCGCGGGTCGGCTTGTCTTTAGCCGTCGTGGTGCCACCAGAACTGCCGGGGCCTGCCCCCGGGCCAGTCGCGGCGCCACCACCGGGGCCGGGCAACGCCTTTTTGGGCGTCGCGTCGGCGAGCGCTGGCACGACGTCATCGTCCTCGTCATCTTCGTCGCGGGCGCGCGGTTTCTTGGCTGGATCGCCGGGCGTCAACTCGAAGGTGATCTTCGTGTCTTCGCCGAATACGCCAGATTCTGACTTCGGTCCTTCGACCATCACCTTGACGATGCCGCCGTGTTCAAGCTTGCCGAACAGCAATTCATCAGCCAGCGGCTTCTTGATGTGTTCTTGGATAACGCGTCCGAGCGGCCTCGCGCCGAACTTATCGTCATAGCCACGTTCAGCGAGCCAACGTGCAGCGTCCTCGGTCAATTCGAGCGTCACCCCACGATCGGCCAATTGAGCCTCAAGCTGGAAGATGAACTTTTCGACGACCTTGGTGATGACCGTCATCGGCAGTCCGCCGAAGCCGATCACCGCGTCGAGGCGGTTGCGGAATTCGGGCGTAAAGAGCCGGTTGACGGCCTCGGTGTCCTCGCCCTCGCGGCGAACGCGGTTGAAGCCCATCGCGGCTTTGGCCATGTCGGCGGCGCCCGCGTTTGACGTCATGATCAAGATGACGTTGCGGAAGTCGATCGCCTTGCCATTGTGGTCAGTAAGCTTGCCGTGATCCATGACCTGCAACAGGATGTTGAAAAGGTCGGGGTGTGCCTTCTCGATTTCGTCGAGCAGCAGCACGGAGTGGGGATGCTGGTCGACGCCGTCTGTCAACAGCCCCCCCTGGTCGAAGCCGACGTAGCCTGGAGGCGCGCCAATAAGGCGGGAAACCGTGTGCTTTTCCATGTACTCCGACATGTCGAAGCGCAGCAGTTCGATGCCCATCAGCGCGGCGAGCTGCTTGGCGACCTCGGTTTTGCCGACGCCCGTTGGACCGGTGAACAGATAGCAGCCGATCGGCTTTTCTGGTTCGCGCAGGCCAGCCCGTGACAACTTGATGGCGCTGGCAAGTTGCTCGATCGCCTTGTCTTGGCCGAACACGAGCCGCTTCATGTCCTTTTCGATGTTGGACAGCACCTCGGCATCGGACTTCGACACCGTCTTAGGTGGGATCCGCGCCATCGTCGCGATGGTCGCCTCGATCTCCTTGATCGTGATCTTCTTCTTTCGCTTGGCCTCGGGCACCAGCATTTGCGACGCGCCAGCTTCGTCGATCACGTCGATGGCTTTGTCGGGGAGCTTGCGGTCATTGATGTAGCGCGCCGACAGTTCGACGGCAGCCTTCACGGCTTCGCTGGTGTACTTAAGCTTATGGAATTCTTCGAAGTACGGCTTCAGGCCTTTGAGAATTGCAATTGTATCTTCGACAGTTGGTTCCTTGACGTCGATTTTCTGGAAGCGACGGACGAGGGCGCGGTCCTTCTCGAAGTGCTGGCGATATTCCTTATAGGTCGTCGAGCCGATGCATCGCAGCGTGCCTGCCTGGAGGGCGGGCTTCAACAGGTTCGATGCGTCCATCGCGCCACCCGACGTCGCACCAGCGCCGATGACGGTATGGATTTCATCGATGAAGAGGATCGCGCCTTCATAGTTTTCGATCTCCTTCATGACGGCCTTCAACCGCTCTTCGAAGTCGCCGCGATAGCGCGTGCCAGCCAGCAACGTGCCCATGTCGAGCGAGAAGATAGTGGAGCCCAATAGCACTTCGGGCACTTCCTCACGAATGATTTTGCGGGCGAGTCCCTCAGCGATTGCCGTCTTGCCGACGCCGGGGTCACCGACGAGCAGCGGGTTGTTCTTGGAACGGCGACACAGCACCTGGATTGCGCGCATCACCTCCGCCTCACGGCCGATGAGCGGGTCAATTTTGCCGTCGCGGGCCTTGATGTTGAGGTTGACGCAATAGGCCTGGAGGGCGTCCTGGCCACCGCGCCGTTCTTCGCCCTCAGACGCGTTGCTGTCGTCAGATCCGCGCACGCCGCGTGGCTCTGACATGCCCGGACGCTTAGCTATGCCGTGGCTGATGTATTGGACCGCATCAAAGCGCGTCATTTCCTGTTCTTGCAGGAAGAAAGCGGCATGGCTCTCGCGCTCGGCGAAGACCGCAACGAGCACGTTGGCGCCGGTGACCTCCTCACGACCCGACGACTGGACATGGACGACGGCGCGATGGATCACGCGCTGGAAGCCCGTCGTCGGCGTGGCCTCGGTGTGGTCTTTGGCGACCAGTGAGGTGAGCTCGGTGTCGAGGTAGGCCGCGATCCGAGTGCGCAGCGCTTCGATGTCGACAGCGCAGGCGCGCATGACGGCTGAGGCGTCGCGGTCGTCGATGAGCGACAACAGCAAGTGTTCCAGCGTTGCGAATTCGTGATTGCGCTCGTTGGCGGCTTCTAGCGCGCGGTGGAGGGCAGACTCGAGGCTTTTAGAGAATGACGGCACGTGGACCTTACTCCTTCTCCATTGTGCACTGTAAAGGATGGTGGTTCGCCCGGGCGAAATCCATCACCTGCGTGACTTTTGTCTCAGCCACTTCGAATGTATAGACCCCACAGATCCCAACCCCCTTCTGGTGTACGTGCAGCATGATGCGTTCGGCCTCATCACGCTGCTTGCCAAAATAGCGCTGCAAGACGTGGACCACGAACTCCATGGGGGTGTAGTCGTCGTTCAGCAGCAGCACTTTGTAGAGCGACGGCTTTTTGGTTTTGGGCCGCGTCTTGGTGACGATGCCGGTCCGATCGCCTTCATCGCCGCCGGGCTTGCCAGGCTTGCCGGGGCCGACGGCGTCTGGTCCAGATCGCGTAACGGCCGAACGGGAACCGTAGCTTTCGCCACGTTTACGGCCCAGAGACGAGCAGTGACCCTGCCTTTCGATTGCGTCCAGTTCCATCGATGTCCAAGTCATAACGGGCCTCAGGTCGCTCCACGGGCCATCGGACCCCGGGGGAGCGCTACTTACGAACTCTAACCTTAGCTGGTCCGTCGGCCGACGGAAACAATTTCGCAGGTGAATTCGCCGACAGGTTTGGCGCCATCGTTGGCGCTATCCTCGGTGCAGGCGCTTGGTGCGATGTTCGTTGCCTGCGGTTGCTGTGGTCGACACTTGGATTTGACCCGGCGCTTTACGCGCGAGCCAATGAGTGCCGTACAATTCAGCTAAAATTTAGCATGTCTGCACACGTGTTGTTCACAGCCCCGGTGACATGGATGAAATGATCCGACAACGGGCAAATGCAGGCAGCGCTCAAATGACGTTTGAAGACGACATCGCCGATGCCTGCAAACGACGTAGCCGTCGTCGTAAGACGTTGAAGCGCGGCTATGCCATCGCCGCAGACACGGACCTGCGTTTTGGATGCCGGATCGCCGACATTAACGATCATGGCGCGATGCTTGAGATGCTAAACGGGGTGCCGCCGCCCGACACGTTTTGCCTCATCATCGAAGTTGACCGGCAGGAAGTCGACTGCCGCGTCATCCGCAGGACCGGCCGGACGATTGCGATCGTCTTCACCAGTACGTTTCGCTACGCCAGCGAGGATATGCATGTTGCGCTGTTTCCAGCCGCTGTCATGGGCCGCGAAGTTCCCCAAGGGCGGCGCATGTTACGCCGCTCGCGGGCCAACGGTGACGATACGTCGGGCGCACTTTGAGCCGACGAGCTGGTCGCAAATAGCGCCCTAAACGCGGCTTAAAAAAGCGGCAACTGTGGGGTCGCTGACCAGTTTGGCGAGGTCGTCGGCTGACGGCAGTTGCGGCTTATCACGCGCCGCATCGACGAGGCACAGGAACCCCATCGGCCCCGCTTCCGTCGCGCGGAACTGGTGCCAGACCATCGGCGGCACTGTGATGAGATCGTTGGGCCCGGCGTCGTAAACATCGACACCGACCAAAACGCGGGCATGGCCGCGCAGAATAACAACGGCGTGGACATGCTCGTGGCGTTCCAGCGTGGTGAAGCCACCTGGACCAACTTCGAAATAGC
This sequence comes from Hyphomicrobiales bacterium, assembly GCA_038329675.1. Lineage (GTDB taxonomy): Bacteria > Pseudomonadota > Alphaproteobacteria > Rhizobiales > Hyphomicrobiaceae > JANXVY01. Next base: position 10,467 of record JBBQNE010000028.1, read on the forward strand.
GCAGTTCGCCTGACAGGTCGCTGCGCGCGAACAGCACTTGACGCGTCACGTCGCGAAATAGGTCGCGACCGTCTTCTTTGTAGGCTTTGAGGTCAACTGCATCCCAGCGATGGTTCGCTTGAAACCGGCGGACAGGGTTGGGTTTGGGGTTTGTTCCTGGGATTGTTTCTGGGGATGTGTCGGTCGCCAGATCTGAGGTAGCGTCTGGCAAGACGGCCGAGATTGTCCGTTCAGCAGGTTTGCCGGTCATGCCGCAGCGACCCCGCGTTGGTAGTCAAACCCGGCGACGGCGCCCTGAAACCGACGCGCCTCATCGGTCATTCGATCACCAGCCCCGAGCAGGTCGCCGCCAATCAACAGCATCGCATCTTCGCGGTAGCAATCGAGGATTTCGGGGATCCGCTGCAGCGTCATGCCGCCTGCGGGAACGGGTAGCGCGGGCTTGGTTGCGCCCATCGGCTTAGCTGAGCTTTCGGCAATTGCGCGGCAGGTTTGCGCGGAATAACCAAACCGGCCTCCGACGTTGGGGTAGATCACGCCATCGGCGCCCAACACCCGAAACAGCGTGCCGAGCAACGCTGCGGGCGCAATCCGGACTGTGCCCGCCATCGCCGGGTGTGCAATGACGGCCATGTCCGCATTTTCACGCACGATGGTGTGGAAGGCTGGCAGCCCGACGATCATCGGGGCGATCAAAAGCGTGTCGAGCCCGGCGTCACGGGCGATCCTAACTTGGCGGCGTAGCGCGTCCAGATTGCCCGATAGGTTTGGCAGATACCGCGTCGCGTGCCCGGTATCGCCGGTGGCGGCGCGAACGGCAGCTGCGATTGCTGGAACGCGCTCAGCGAACGGCGCGCTGCGCTGGTCGGCAAGGCCATGGTCGTCCTTAATGTAATCTAGGCCGCCGCGCGCGAGTTTACTGGCAAGACCGGCCAGCGCCACCGCTGACATGCCAAGAGGCTTGAGCGCCGAACACGTCAAAGCCCTTCCCGACGCGCCGACACGAGCCTTGAGACCGCTCGCCCCATAACGGGGACCTGAAAAGGTCGCGAGCAGTGTTGTTGGCAGCTCCACGGCGGCCAGCTCGACATCTTCAAGGATTGAAGCGTTGCCAAACAGCATGTTCAGGAGTTGCCCTGGCTCAGCGCCAGTCGTCTCAACGGCGAGGGCAATCCGCGCTTCGAATAGGTCAGCGCCAATAGCGGCGACCCCCTCGACGCGGCCCATCACGTCAGCCAGCACGCGATGATCGTGGATGGCCGATGGTGGCATCTCCACGCTTTGCTCAACAGCGATCGCCTGGGCACGGGCGTCGATGTCGCGGGCCTCGCAGCGGATACGGTATACGGCGATCAACTTCTCAGGCACGGACAGGGCGTTCCCTTGGCGGCAAATGACAACGGTTTGTTCTACAGCCGATGGCGGTGGCTCCCGTCAAGGATCGCGCGGGCAACTCTAAGCCAACAGCCCTGGGAGCGGCTTCAAGGCCGCACTTTCGGGGAAGATATCGCCGCCAAGCGCACCGGCGGGAATTGCAAGATGGTCCTGCAAGACCCCTTTCAGCACGGCGCGGAGGTCGAGCGTTGGCTTCAAGTCGCGCCCTTCATGTAATGCCGATGCCGCTAAGCCCGGCCAATCGGTCAACACGCGGCCGCCTTTGACCGAGCCGCCGAGCACAAGGGCGGCCGTTGCCGTACCATGGTCGGTGCCGGCAGTGCCGTTGGCGCGAGCGGTGCGGCCGAATTCGGTGACTAGCACGACAACGGTTTCAGACCACGCTGGGCCCATACCGTTTTTGAACGCAGCGAGTGCCGCATCAAGGCCCGCAAAGCGCTGCGCCAGGGCACCCGTCGTGGCTCCACCGTTGGCGTGACTATCCCAACCCTCAAAACTCAAGGCGCCAATGCGCGGTCCGCCGGGTGCTGTCAAAAACCGCGCCGCCATTTCGGCTGTCTCGATAAAATCGCGGAACGGGCGCGAGGGAGCTGGTGCTGCCACTACTGCAGGTTGAGCAGCGGTTGCGGCGTCAGATGGCGGCGTTGCTGTTGGGGTCGCTAGCGGCGCGCTAACGGCCGATAGCCGGTCGATATCAAGGCCAGCTGCGAGTGCCTTGGCGAGGCTCGGGTCGGTTGCTGCATAAAGGTCCATCAAGCGGTCGGCCGTCCCAGCATCGAGCGATAGGCCATTCGCTTTTGGCGTCCACGAGGTCACGGGGGCGGAACCGCGCATAACGAGGGGAACAACGGCGCCCATTGCGAGGCCGTTGCGACCGGTGATGACGGGGCTGACAGCGGGATTGATCCGGCCAGCCGACGGGAGCTTTGCCAGCGCGCGGTTGAGCCAGCCGGTGTTGAAACGACCGACGCCCGGCAAGCCACTTTCGAGGACATCCTGGCCGTCAAAATGCGAACGCGCGCGGTAGGGCGTGGCCACGGCGTGAACGATGGCGGCTTCGCGTTTCATGTAAAGTCCGTGCAGAAACGGCATGCCTGCGTTCAGCGCGAATAAACCATCGAGGCTGAGCCCAGCGCCATCACCCGACGCGGGGATGGCGAGCGGGCCGCGCAGGGCGTGGTAGTCTTTGTCGCCGATGGGTGCAGCAAGCGATAATCCGTCAAGACCACCGCGCAGAATGATGAGAAGCAAGCGCGGCTCGCGCGTCCCGGCCGCCGCTGGCCGTGGGACCATCCCCCACAGCGCAAGGCTAGCAAACCCAGTCAACAAGCCACGGCGGGTGACATCGGCGTGCTCAATGCAGCCGTCATCGATGACGCCGCAGTCGGGGGCTGGCAATTGTGGGGCTGGCAGCATCGGGCGGGCGATCATATAGGTGCTCGCAATTGGAGGTCGGGGGAAACGATGGCGTATTGACGTCGTTTCGAGGTCGGCTTCATCACGGCGGGCATATCGAGGCGGGCGTTATCAAAGCGGGCGTCATCGGCGCATGAACTCGGGGCTCATGATCATCAATTCGATCGCCTGGTCGCGGGTCTCGGCGCGGTGCACGGCCAAACGGGTGTTTTCGCTGACGGTGTCGGCAAATACAGCCGTCAACAGGGCGCGCGGATCAGCTTTGGGCAACTTTTTTGCAATCGCCTCGGCGATGCGCAACCGCTCACGAATCGGAGATGGGCTGATCCAGGCGTCATCGTCGTCGGGCCAGCCTTTGGGGCTCGCCGCATTCCACAACGGCTGACCGAGAATGTTGGAGAGCCGCACGGTTTCGCCAGGTGGCGTGTCGAGGCCAAAGCCGCGTTGCAGCGCCACCAGGAAGTCAAACGGCGGGACGATTTTGGACGCCGGGTGCGCCCACGCTTCGGGCGCCATCACCAGCGCTTCGCTCACCGCACGCAAATCGCCACCTGTTTTGACGAAGGCTGCCTCGAGCTTTGCTACGAGCCCGGCGGGCGGCACGTCGGACACGAAATGCCGAGCAAGTCGCGTTGCGATATGGCGCGCGGTCGCCGGGTGCCGTGCGAGGTCATCGAGGACTGCAAACCCTGCGCTCAATCCGGTTCCGCCATAGCTGCGGCCGAGGATCGAAACTTTGCCCGGCTCGTGCCGGTTTTCAACAAAGGTAAACCGCCCTGCGCGTTCGGGCGGGGCGTCTGGCTCCAGTACCACCGTCCAGCCGGTTAGGATCTTGGCGAAATTGGTGACGTCATCTTGGCTATAGCCACCGTCAACGCCGAGCGTGTGAAGTTCCAAGATCTCACGGGCCAAGTTTTCATTCAGCCCACGGTTGCGGCCAGCTTGATTGGCGCGACTGCCAGCGGGTGAATTCGGACCAATCGACGTGTGGTTGTCGAGAAAGATCAGCATTGCTGGATGCTGAACGACCGCCTTCAACATATCGCGAAATTGGCCGAGCACGTGCGGGCGGATCGCCTCGCGCTCGTAGGCGCCACACAACACCGGCAATTTGCGCTGCGACACGGTGAAGTGGTTCGACCAGAAGTAGACCAGCCGCTCAACCAGCGGCGCCGTGGTCGACTTTGCTAGCTTCAGCCGGGCCGTAGCCTCAGCGCGCTGAACGCTTTTGACGAAGCCGTTGGCTGCCGTCACGCCGTCGGTTGGGACAAAGCCAGCCTTGGATTTGGCGTTTCCTTTTATGGCGTCGTCCGTCATCGCGGGGGCCATCGACCCGTCAGCGGCGGCAGCCAGCGGTGGGTTGGGCGGCGCAGCAGATGGAGCGGCGGCAGTTGTTGGCTCGGTGGTGCCGAACGCGCGAGCTATCCGGCGCATTTGGCGGATTTCGCGCAGCTCGATTTGCAGGTCGTGGGACGGTGCTAGCTCGGGGCTCGGATCAATCATTGCCGCCCTTGGATCTGCGAGTTGGCGCAAAACTGCGTTGCGCGGGTCGCTCGCGATAGAGGCGATTTCGCCGGGCGCCGGGCCTAGTCCAAACCGTTTGACGGCGGTGAGGGCATCGCGAGGCAGCGGACGTGGCGACATGGGGGCAGTCTCCGTGTTGCCTGTAATCTCTAGCGATCCCGATATTCGGTTGAGCCGTAGCGGGCTACGCATTCGGCTCGTCTGCTCTATCAACGCATGGACCCGTGCAAATCCGTCGATGAGACGATGACGATGGCTGGAAGCGGTTGCCAGATTGTGGCGATCAGATGCTGGCTGTGCGGAGCCTGACCCATTCGACGCGGGCGAGCACCAGAATGAAAATCATAGCCTGGATCAGCACGATACACGGCCCGGTGGCACCGTTAACGTGGTAGCTGACGATCGTGCCGGTGATGGCGGAAAACACAGCCACCGTCGTAGCGATGGCGAGCATCCGCTCAAACCGCCCGGTCAGCAGATATGCGATTGCACCGGGGGCAACGAGCATCGACACGACGAGGATGATCCCGACCGCCTTTAACGCCGCGACAATAGTGGCAGCGAGCAAGATCAAAAGCCCATAGTGCAACATGGCAACAGGTAGGCCGATTGCGCGTGCGTGCTGCGGGTCAAAACAATAGAGCGCGAGGTCGCGCCATTTGGCCATGACGACGGCTAGCGTGACGCTGGCCACAACCGCGATCTCAATGAGGTCGCCGTTGCTGATGCCGAGCAAATTGCCAAACAGAATGTGGTTCAAATGCTGGTCGGTGTCGATCCGCGTGAACAGCACGAGGCCGAACGCAAACATCCCAGAGAACACAATCGCCATGACGGTGTCCTCCTTGACGCGGCTGTTGTCTTTCAAAAACCCGATGGAAACGGCGCAAAACAAACCGGCCGTAAACGCGCCGATGGCTAGTGGGAGGCCTGCGGCATAGGCCAACACAATGCCGGGCAAGACCGCGTGGGACACGGCATCGCCCATCAACGACCAACCCTTCAACACCAGAAAGCACGACAGTACGGCGCAGACCGCCCCAACGAAAATCGCCGCCACGAGCGCGCGCTGCATGAAGCCGTAGGACAGCGGGACGGCGACCAAATCGTAAATCGAAGTGAGCGTCATGGTGCTCCCGACGATTGAGCGGTTTGGGGCGGCGGATGCAGCGTTGACGGTGACGACAGCGAACTATTTGGCGTCGGTGACGCGTTACGGTTGAGCTCTGGCTGTGATTGGACCGTCGATAGGGGAGCTGTCGAAGCGACACTGTGTGCGCGGCGGGCCGCTAACATGCCGTGCCTGGGTGCGAACACGAACGCGATTAAAAACACCACCGTCTGGAGGCACACGATCAGCGCCCCCGTTGCGCCATCGAGGAAGAAACTCGCGTAGGCGCCAACCGCGCTGGTGATCGTTCCAATGGCGATCGATATGGCGATCAGTCGCCCGAAGCGGTCGGTCAACAAATAGGCCGTCGCCCCCGGCGTCACGACCATTGCGATGACGAGGCACGCGCCGACGGTTTGGAGGGCGGCGACCGTCATTGCCGACAGCAGCGTAAAGAACACGATTTTGAGCCGTATCGGACTTAGTCCGGCGGCGCGAGCATGGGCTTCGTCAAAGAACACCACCATCAAATCGCGCCACAGCACGAGCAAGATGGCCAGCGTCACGCCCGAAATGAGCAGCACTTGATTGGCGTCATCGTCCGAGATCGCTAAGATATTGCCGAGAACGATCGATTGTAAGTTGACGGAGGCTGGGTAGATTGAGACGAGCAGGACGCCAGCGGCGAAAAACGCCGTAAATACGATGCCGATCACGGCATCTTCGCGCAATTTTGTTCGCGTCTTGATGACCGCCATTGCTAATGCAGCCAGCAATCCGGCGATGAAGGCGCCAGCAGAGTACGGCAGCTTCAAGATGTAGGCCGCCGCGATTCCCGGCACGACTGCGTGGGCCAGCGCATCGCCGATCAGCGACCAGCCTTTGAGGGTCAAGAACGCAGACAGGAACGCGCAGACGCCACCGACCAGGGCGGACACCCACATGGCTTTGACCATGTAATCATAGGTGAATGGTGCCAGCAGTTCGGTCATGAGTTCGACGTCCTGGGCGGGGCGTCGGTTACTTTTGTTTTGTCGGAGTAAAAGACAACGGGCCGCTCGTCGTCGGTCAGCACGGTGACCGCGCGGCCGTCGTCGTCATCGTGGAGGCTCGCGCCATCGAGGCGAAACCGTCGCAAGACGCCGCCGAACGCGCGCTGGAGGTTGGCCTCGGTAAACACGTCTTCGGTGGGTCCAGCTGCCAGCACCGTCTTTTGCAACAGCACGACTTGGTCGCAAAATTGCGGGACGCTGCCAAGGTTGTGGGTCGAAACCAACATCAAATGACCGTCTGCACGCAGCGCTTTGAGCAGGTCAACGATACCATCTTCGGTTTTGACGTCGACACCAGTGAACGGTTCATCGAGCAGGATTACTTGGCCCTCCTGGGCTAGCGCGCGAGCCAGAAACACGCGCTTTTTCTGCCCGCCCGAGAGTTCACCGATTTGCCGGGTCCGCAATGCTGCGAGGCCGACGCGCGCTAGCGCCGCATCGACCTTGCGATGGTCGTCCGCCGATGGCCACCGCAGTGGACCCATGTACCCGTAACGGCCCATCATCACGACGTCTTCGACGAGAACTGGAAAGTTCCAATCGACGTCTTCGGCCTGCGGAACGTAAGCAACGAGATTGCGTTTCAAGGCCGTGCGAACGTCGAGCCCCGAAATCGTCACCGCGCCTTGGCGCGGCGTGACAAAACCCATGATCGCCTTGAACAACGTCGACTTGCCGCTGCCATTGATGCCGACGAGCCCACAAATCGTACCGGGGCCCAAGTCGAAGCCGACGTTTTCGAGCGCCGTGTTGCCGTTCGGGTAGGCGACCGTCAGATCGCGAACAGACAACGTCGGCTGAAACGTTGGAGCGCCTTTCACGTTGGACGTCGAGCCGGTTGTGGTGGCGAGTGAAACGACGGCGGCAGGTGTACTGGTCATCCCGTCTCAAACCCCGCAGCGATCGTCTCAACCGTGACGCGCAAAAGATCGAGGTAGGTCGGCACGGGGCCATCGGCCGCGCTGAGGCTATCGACATAGAGCACGCCGCCGTAGCGCGCGCCGGTCTCCTTGGCGACCTGGCGGGCGGCGCGATCGGAGATGGTGCTTTCAGAAAACACGACCGGGATCTTCTCGCGCCGGACCGTGTCGATCACCCGTCGAACCTGCTGCGGTGTGCCCTGCTGGTCGGCGTTGATCGGCCACAGGTAAATCTCGCGCAGGCCAAAATCACGGGCAAGGTAGCTGAACGCTCCCTCGCTCGTCACCAACCAACGCTTATCGGTTGGGATCGCGTTGAGGCGGGCCCGAAGCGGCTCGATGACGGCGTTTATGCGCGCTGTGTAGGCGGCGGCATTCGCCTCGTAGATGGACGCGTTGGCCGCGTCATATTTGATGAGTGCGCGCTTAATGTTGTCAATGTAGTGCACGGCGTTGGCGGGCGACATCCAGGCGTGTGGGTTTGGCTTGTCGGTGTAGGGGCCGTCGCGAATGCCGACCGGCTCAATGCCGTCACTTGCGATGACGCTGGGCACATTGCTCAGGTTGGCGAAGAATTTTTCAAACCAGCGCTCAAGGTTCAACCCGTTCCAGATCACGAGATCGGCCGCTTGCGCTTTGGTAATATCGAGCGGGGTTGGTTGATAATCGTGGATCTCGGCGCCGGGCTTAGTGATGGCCTCGACGATTGCCGCATCGCCAGCCACGTTGCGGACCATGTCGGCGATGACGGTGAAGGTCGTCACGACGCGCAACTTTTGGCTGGCGTCGCGGGTGGTGTTGGCGCTTGCTACGCTTGGCAGCGCTATCAACAGAACTGCGGCGCAGACGGCAAACCAGATCGCATGGCCGAGCGCGGCTAGCGAGCGAGGCTCGATTCGTGCCGTCGGTTGGATCATTTGCATGCGGCGATCGTGTGCTCGAACATTCATGGGTCGGTTTGTCGTACCTTGTCCGTCATCCCGAAAGTTAGGCATTGCTAACTTTGTTGTCAATGGCAGCGTTAGTTAGTATAATCGTCGGATAACTGAGGGATGCCGCATGACCTCCACTGACGATACCGATGTTGCGAAACGTCACGCCGAGCGCTTCCAGCGCGTGCGCGATGCCCATCAAACCGAGCTTGCGGAAGATTACGTTGAGCTGATCGCCGATCTTATTGCCCAAACGGGTGAAGCGCGGGTCGTCGATTTGTCGGGCAGGCTTGGCGTTACCAACGCGACGGTGACCAACACGATCCAGCGGCTCCAGCGGGACGGGTTAGTGGTTAGCAAACCGTATCGCGCGATTTTCTTGACCGAGAAGGGCCGCGACATGGCGCTGGCGGCGCGCGATCGGCACATGATCGTGAGGGATTTTTTGTGTTCGCTTGGCGTTGATCCCGAAACCGCCGATGCCGACGCCGAAGGTATTGAGCATCACGTCAGCGAAGCTACGCTGGATGCGTTTCGGCGGTCGCTCGTCGCAGCAGCGAAGCGCCGCGCTTAATTCTTCAAGCGCTGCGTCACGCCGTGAACGCCGCTGCGCTGCTCAAAAACCACCGCGTCGGGTGCTAACCATCCAGCGTAACGTGGCTTGAAACTCTGCCAAAGCCTTGCAATGTTGAGACAATTAGGCCGTGGAGGAGCGTTGGCTCCGGCATCGGTGTGGGTGCGTACGAGGTGAGCTGCATGATCGATACGCTCGCCCGCCATTTGGCGGCTCTACAGGAATCGCGTCGGCTGATGGTGATGGTGCTGGCACGTAACCCGTCGTTTTCAGCCTGGCGCGACCGGGGAGCCAGCGCAGAGGGCGAAGCAGACGACCCGCAGCTCGCCAGCGACCGGTACTTTCAAGCCTATCGACACATCCAGTCCGCGATAGATCTGCTCGAACCCGAGTATAAAAACGGTCGTCAAAATGAGCGCCAAACCGAGTGCCGTGACACCGCAGCACAGCTTCGTTTGATCGCGACGGTGTCTGCGCTAGTGGTGCGGGATCGACACACGGCGGGTCCTCCCGAAACATATGGCCTCGCCACCGTATCGGGCATCACTGAAGCGCTCGATCAGGTACAACGGGAGCACGCCCGCGACGTCCGGCCCCCCGGTCGGATTGAACAACCATTGGGGACAATCGCATCAACTGGCCATCCGGGCACCGAGCCGGTGCTACGCCCGCGACCGCTGCCGATCGATGAGGCCGTGCGCGTAGAGCACGCCCTAAGCTTCGAGCTCAACACATCTTCGCCGCCGAACACGACCGTCAGCGCCATCAGCCCCGAATCGGCGCGCGTTCCGCAGCCCGCGGCGCGGATCGTTAACGACTCCCTCGTCTATACCGCGCCAAAATGGACCGAGGCGTCGGTCGAAATCGTCCGGTCTAGGACCGAAGCGCTGCCCTCGCCCGAGCCATCGCCCACGCCACGCCGAACCGGCTGGTTTCGGCGCCTCGCGTCGGCAGGATGATGCCGGCCGTTAACAGCCGCTGAGTTAAGTTGCAGCAACCCGGCCAGCTATCTCTGCACACATGGTCAGCCGCTGACTGTCGCAAGGTCGCGTTGCCGCAGACGCTGAAACGTGCGACCTGTACCGGCATTCCGTTTCTTCCGGTTAGCGGGCCAATTCTCGATCAACGTGCGCCCTCCCCGCTCTAACCGGCAACGCTTAAGGAGCCGCCGATGAACATCGCCGCCCGCAACTTTGAGGCCACCACGCCCGTTTCGCTACCCGCAGCCCTGCTTGAGCAAGCGCACGACGCACTTGTGGCGGCTGACCGGGTGTTGGCTGAGGCCAAAACGGGCGTTCGGGCCAAGATCGCTGCGGCGGCGGGCAATATGGACCCGGTGCAGCACAGCGCGCACGGCCTTGCTTGGCTCGCCACGACCGTTGAAGGTCTTCGCCAGATGCTCGACTGGGCGCGTCGCCTCGAAACGGACGGCGCATTGGGTGAGTTTGAGGAACTGTTGTTGGCGGCAGCCTTCGCCGAGTACGCGAGCCACGTGGCGACCGGCATTCCGATGAACCAGACGGAAGTCGTCCGGCCGGAAGCCATGGGTATCTCGAAGGCGACCGTTCGCGCGTTCGAAGACACACCAGCGGTGGCTGAACTGATTGCGTATGGTTCGTCGGACGCGGTCAAAGCGCGCCTCGCAGCGTTGATTGCCGCGCAGCCCAACGCGTCGACGTTCGGCGCCTCCGGCCTCGATGAACTGCACGCCGAAATGTTTGAAACCATGCGGCGCTTCCAGCTTGCGGAAGTGACGCCACACGCCCACGAATGGCATCTTGCCAACGCATACATTCCACTTGAGATCATCGATAAGCTGGCGGAACTCGGCGTTTTTGGCCTATCGTTCCCCGAGGAATTCGGCGGCATGGGCCTTGGCAAGCTTGCGATGTGCGTCGTGTCGGAAGAACTGTCGCGCGGCTACATCGGCGTCGGCTCGCTTGGAACGCGGGCTGAAATCGCTGGCGAACTCATCTTGCACAACGGCACGGCCGAGCAGAAGGCGAAATTCCTGCCCAAGATTGCCGACGGCACGTGTTTGCCGACGGCGGTGTTTACCGAGCCCAACACCGGCTCGGACCTCGCCTCGCTCAAGACGCGCGGCGTCAAAGATGGTGATACGTACACAATCACCGGGCAGAAAACCTGGATCACGCATCCTGTTCGCGCAGACATGATGACGGTCCTCGTCCGCACCAATCCGAGCGAACCCGGCCACCGCGGACTGTCGATGCTGCTCGCTGAAAAGCCACGCGGCACCGACGAAACGCCGTTTCCAGCTCAAGGGATGTCGGGTGGCGAAATCGAAGTGCTCGGCTATCGCGGCATGAAGGAATACGACATCTCGTTTGACGCGTTCCCGGTGCCAGCTGAAAACCTGCTCGGCGGCGTCGAGGGGCAAGGCTTCAAACAATTGATGAACACGTTCGAAGGCGCTCGCATCCAAACGGCGGCCCGCGCCGTCGGCGTCGCGCAAAACGCGATGGACCTGGCGCTCAAGTACGCGCTGGACCGGAACCAGTTTGGCAAGCCGATCTACTCGTTCCCGCGCGTGGCCAACAAAATCGTGATGATGGCTGTTGAAACGATGATCGCCCGGCAGCTCACGTATTTCTCGGCGCGCCAGAAGGACCTCGGCAAGCGCTGCGATCTCGAAGCCGGTATGGCCAAGTTGCTCGGCGCGCGCGTCGCCTGGGCAAATGCGGATAACGGTTTGCAGATCCACGGCGGCAACGGCTTCGCGCTCGAATATCCCATCAGCCGCGTGCTATGCGACGCGCGCATTCTCAACATCTTTGAGGGTGCGGCTGAAATCCAGGCGCACGTCGTGGCGCGCCGTTTGCTTGAAACGGCGAACTGACCGACCTCAACGGGGCAGCCACTCGATCGCGGGGAATGGGTTGCCTGCTGGCCATCAGGTCAGATAGGTCGGGTCGAAGCGGTAACGACGTCCGTTGCCCTTTACCTGACGAGCGCCCCCGCGATGACCCTGACACTTCCGATTGCGCGACGCATTCTTGCCGCCGCGCTCGATAAAAGCATCGACCTCAAGCTGAAGCCGCTGGCCGTTGCGGTGCTCGACACCCGCGGATGCCTTATTGCGTTTGCCGCGCAAGACGGAACGAGCCTTCTTCGCGGCGACATTGCGCGCGGGAAGGCCTATGGCGCGCTGGCCCTCGGACAGGGCTCGCGGGCGATCTTCAAGCGGGCCCAGGAACAGGCGTTTTTCATCGACGCTGTCAATACGTTGGCACAAGGCGCCATCGTCCCGGTGCCGGGCGGCGTGTTGGTGCGGGACGCAGCTGGCGAGATCGCTGGCGCCGTCGGCATTAGCGGCGATACGTCTGACAACGACGAACTATGCGCGTTTGCCGGGATCGCCGGTGTTGGCTTGACGGCTGACCCAGGTTGATTTGCGAGCCGGGTTGATGTTCGACCCGGGTTGGTGTTCGACCCGGGTTGGTACGATTCCTCTTCTGGCCACGACGAGTGCCGACGCGCTCAGCGCAGACGGCGACCCGTGTCACCTCAGGGACTACTTTTTCCAGTAGCCGCCGACATAGTCCCAGGCGCCTTTAGCGTAGCCATACGCCCAGCCCGTCCACGTGTTGTCCGGTTTCGGTTCAGCAGGTTTGGGTGGCGATGACGGCGTCGGTAGTCCCTGCTTAATCGGGTCAACGGGCGGCGGTGGTGGCGCGGGTGGCTGAGGTGGTATGGGGACCACAACAGGCTTCGGCGGCTCAGGAGCCGGTGGCACTGGTGCAGGAGCCGGTGCTGGAGCCGGTGGGACCGGTGCTGGAGCCTGTGGGACCGGTGCTGGAGCCGGTGGGACCGGTGCTGGAGCCGGTGGGACCGGTGCTGGAGCCGGCGTTGGTTCGGGCGCAGGAGCTGGCTTCGGTGGCTCTGGCGTCGGCGCGGGCTTTGGCGGCTCGGGAGCCTGTGCCACAACAATCGTGGTTTGCTGGGACACCGACAGCGACGTGCGCGGATCTGTTGCCGTTACCAACACATTATACGGTTTCGTCGCGCCACTACCGGTTGCACCGGCGGCTAGAGCACCCGTGATTTCTCCGGTCACTTCGTCGATCCGGAGACCGGGCGGTAGTCCGTCGGCAGCGTAGGCCAACTGATTGCCGGTGATGCCAGACCTGAACGACTTCCCGGCTGGGACCGGTTCAAATGGCAGGCCTTCGACGCCAACGGTCGCAGGGATCGGGCCGATCACCGATGGCGGTACCTTCTCGGCAGCGATCGTGACCGCAAACGTTTGCGAGGCTGTCCCGCCTTGGCCGTCGTTGGCGCTAGCGGTTACAGCATAGACGCCGCCTGATCGCGATTGCGATGCGCCGTCAGCGATGGTGCCGGTGACCCGGCCAGCGACCGCGTCAAAGCGGATGCCCGGCGGCAAGCCCGTGACAGTGTAGGTCAACAACGACGTATCGGCAGCCGTGAATGCGGCGGAAACTGGCAGGTCGACCGTTTCACGTTCTTTGAAAATGCGATTGATTGATTGCAGTGCAACTTCGGGCGGACGATTCTTGACCGTGATGATGAACGATTGGCTTGCCGTTTTGCCGTCGTCGTTGGCCGCCATGACCTTGACTGTATATGAGCCTTTTTCGCCGCCGCGCACGGCGTCCTTGGACGGAATGCCCGTGATACGACCGGTGGCCGGGTCGAGATCAAGGCCGATCGGTAAGCTGACGACCGTGTAACGCAGTGTCTGTCCGCTGTAGGCAACAAAACCGGGTGCCGTGTCGATCGCCGTCAATGGCTCGCCAGCAAACGCCGGGCCGGGGCTGATCGCGGCCACGACGAGCGGGGCTTCAAGTTCGCGCTCAGTTGGGGCGGCACCGCGCGCCGCTTCAGCGGTGATCGTGAACTTTGACGGGACGGCTGCTTTGCCATCGGTCGCGGTTACGGTGACGGTGTAGACGCCATCGTTGCCGCCCTTGGAGGCCGTTTTGGTCAACCGACCACTGAGGCGACCGGTTTGTGGGTTGATCGACACGCCAGTGGGCAGGCCGGTGGCCGTGTAGGTTAGCGCCACGTCGCTCTCGTTGCGAAAAGCGGCACCAGCATCGATGAGCACCCGGGTGCCATCGGTAAAGAATTTGCCACGTGTCGCCGTCCCAATCGAGGGCGGGTTATAGGCTGCCGTCAGGATGAAGCTCTGCTTAGACTGGTTGCCGGCCGGGTCCTGGGCGGTAACGGTGACCGTATAATTCCCATTGGTGCCGCCGCGCGACGCCCCTTGGTCGAATGTGCCCCTGATCTCGCCTGTGTCGGGATTCAGCAAAATACCCTGCGGCAGGCCCGTCTCAGAGTACTTCAACTTGGTGGCCGACGACTTCGGTTTGAAGAACTTCGACAACGCGATGATCGGGATGGCGCGGCCGTCGTTGCCGCTGACGTTCGAGATGGCCCACGACAAAATGGGGGGCGCGTCTTTTTGGGCTTCCGCACCAATTTCGAGCAGGGGATCGACGATCAAGTTGTCGTCCTTATCAATCCCGCGGTCGAGGCCCTTTTGAGCGCGATAGGCTGCGATCAGCGAGGTGTAGGGCGGGACGTACTGGCGCTTGCCGTTGACAGTTTGCTGGATGTTGATGTGGAGGTGGTTGGTTGTCGAATTGGCTTCGCCACCCATGTAGTTTGAGATGTTGCCAAGCGCATCGCCTTGCTTGACGCGCTGGCCCTGCGACACGCGAATGCTGCTGGGGTTGAGGTGCAGGTATTCATAAACCGTCCCATCTTCGCCTTTCAGCGAGACGGTCGGGTTGGCGGTGACCTTCAAAATGATGCCATCGACAACGGCGACGACGGGCCATTTGTTGCCCTTGCACTCAGGCGGGCGAATGTCCTGGCCCTGGTGGCCGGCGCCTGCTGGACATAGGTCCATGTCCCAGCCGCGGACTTCGCAAAAATTGTCGCGCTGAAGTAGCGGGTTGTAGTTGGATGCGCTGCATTCCGCGCCGCCGGGGCCTTTGACCTTACCGTAGCCGCCGCCGCCGAGGTTCCAGATTTGCGAGTTCATGAAAGCATGACGGCCGGGAGGCGCCATATCGGCCCCGGCCTCGAGCTTAACTGGAAAAATCATTTCGCGCGCGTAAACGCGACGGTCGCCAGCGCGGCCCCGGCCCTTATCCTGAGGCAACAGATCGCCCGGCGGATGGTAGGCGAACCCAGGGTTCAGCTTAACTAGCGTCGCTGGTGCCTGTGGGACAGGCGTTGCGACGACAAGCGGCGCTATACTGCGCGTTGGCGGCTGGCCAGGCAACGCACCCGGCAACGATAATGGCGCATCTGGGTTGGTGTAGAGGCACTTGGCAGCGACGGCGGACGGCAGCAGACCAACAGCGGCACAGAAAACGGCCACAACGCGCGTTAACAGAACGCGAGGTCGCTGCGGTTCTGCGAGC
>JBBQNE010000029.1:0-25713 GCA_038329675.1 Hyphomicrobiales bacterium
GGTCGCGCATGCCAGATAGGCCGAACCCTGGTGTCACGTCATTTGCTTGGCCGACGCCATTGTCGGCGACAGAAATTGTAAGGCGACCAGCTTCGGCCGGGGCGACGTCGATCTCGATCAGGCTCGCGCCCGCGTGGCGGAATGCGTTTGTCAGACCCTCCTGCACGACGCGGTAGATGGTTAATTCGACCGTTTTACCGATCGGCGCGGTGGGCAGTTCAATCGCGGTGGTAATCGCGACGTCTGGGTTACCTTCACGCCAGCCAGCAACGAGGCCTTGTAGCGCGCGTTCAAGACCGATTTCAGCGAGCGCGGGAGGCCGCAAGCGGTGCAACACGCGACGGTTGGCTTGCTGCACGGCTTCGACGTGGCCAAGCAATGCGCGGCAGGCGTCGGCCCGTTTTGTGTCGGCTTGGCGTGACCCCTCGCGGCGTTGGTCGCCGCCTGCCCTATTCGTCTGCGCGTCCGATAGCAGCGATGTCGCCGTGGCGCGGATCGCGAACAGATACGGCCCAAACTCGTCGTGCAATTCGGCGGCGAGTTCACGCCGCTCTTGGTCTTCGAGGCTGACGAGTTCCTGAGCCAACCGTCGGTTTTCAGCCTGGGCCTCGGCGAGCGACCGGGCCAGATCGTTGACCGTTGCTGTGATTTCTTGGAACTCCGGTGCTCCATCGCCCGATACCGCAACGGCGAACTGGCCACTTTTTAGCCGCGACAGGGCGCCGCTTAACGTGGCGATTGGCTTCAATGCTTGTCGGACGGCGATCCGCGTCAAGACGAACAGCGCGAGAATGACCATGAGGCCAGCGGCGAGCATGTCAGACAGCGTTTTTGCGATTTCATCGATCTCATCGCTCGGCTCTGGCTCGATGACAAGTTGGCCATACGCCGTACCAGCGATCGTTGCGGGGATCGCAACTGGCGCCATATCGGCACCAAACAACGGCGATAACAGCCACACGAGGCCGGTTCGTCGCTCACTATTGGTGGGCTCATCCCGACCACTTGCGGAGCTCGTATCGCCGCGCAGCGAAATCGTGACATGGCGGATATTCGATAGCCGCTCAACCAGGCGAGCCAGATCACGTTGCGGGTTCGTTGATCCCTGCATGTCTGATAGCGATCGTTCAATCGCATCGCGCGCGAGGTTGACCATGCTGGTGTTCTCGGCCTTGATACGGGGCCCTGCCGATAGCACCGTAATAAGAACGTTGGCGGCTAATGACAGCACCAAAAGCGCGCCGATCAGAAGGTTCAGCCGCGCTTCAATCGTTAATCGCGCCATGTTCGCTCCGCGACCGGGCCGCACATATCGGAGTTCCTTTGCGTGAAGGTCCTGATCGTCGATGATCACCCCATCGTTGTCTCGGGCGTCAAGGCGCTGCTTGAGGGCGGCGGCTTCGACGTGCTGGAGGCCAATAGTGCAGGCGCGGCCGAAGCGATCGTTGCGCAAAACCCGCCCGACGTCGCGATCATTGATGTCAACCTGCCCGGGTCGTCAGGCTTTGCCCTATCTCGACGGCTGATTGAGCGCGACGCGACAGCCAAGATCATCATTTTTTCGATGAACGATGACCCAGTTTTTGTGGCCCAAGCCATGGACATTGGCGCCAAAGGCTACATCAGCAAGAACGATGATCCCGCCCGCATGGCTGATGCGATCCGGGCGGTTGCGGCGGGCGGAACAACGTGGCCAGCAGGGGCGGAACAGCGGATCGCCTACCTTGGCGCATCGCCGGCGAACGGCGCAGCTCCGGCGGTATCGGCACGCGATCATGAGATCCTTGAGCACCTCGCCAAGGGCCGTAGCTTGTCGGAGATCGCCGAACTCGTTGGCGTATCCTACAAGACGGTTGCGCAAAACTGCGCGCAGATGCGGGTGCGATTCGGCGCGCGGACGCAGATGGAACTCGTGCGGATCGCGGTTGAGCGCAAACTTGTGTGAGCCGATTGTCGCCCGGGCGTGTTCGACGGTCGCCAGCTCAGGCGGTTCCGTTCGCGGCAACGGCGCGGACGACGACGACGGTCGTGTTGTCCTGGTGGGGCTCGCGCAGATTATCGATTTCGCGGATCAGCGCAGATGCGACCGCTTCGGCGGTATCCTGGGCGTATGCTGATACCAACCGCTCGATCTCGGGCAGCTCCAGAGACTGCAACCCGTCGCTTGCGAGGATGACGCAATCGCCAGCTTCGAGGCGCAAGGGCCGTTTTGAGATATCGACAAGGTCGATCTCGTCGCCCGTTACCGCTGAGCGCAGCATATGCCGGCGTGGGTCTTTTTTGGCCTGTGCAGCCGTGATCTTGCCAGCGGCGGCGAGCTTGTCGAGGTCGGGGGCGAGCGAGTGATCCTCGTTCAGCATGGCGATCTCACCGCGCCGCCACAGGAATAACGGGCTATCGCCGACGCTGACCCAATTGATCGCATCGGCAACGAACTCGACGCCAACGACCGTCGAACCCATCCCCGACAGAAGTGGATTTTTGCGAACCTGGGCTGCGACCGCCTCGTTGGCCGCCATCAGCGCCGTCAGCAGGACGTCGATCGTTTCGCCAGGCGCGGTCGAGATCGTCTTCAGAAAGTGTTCGCAAACGAGGCGGCTTGCCAAGGCTCCGCCCGCGTGACCACCCATGCCGTCGGCCAGCACAGCGACGATGCGTGCTTGCGACTGGCGGACGCCTGCTGGCGGGGCGAACGGATCGTCGCCCGGCCACAGGACCGCGCTATCTTCTTGGTATTCACGCGCGCCACGGGTGGCGCGCAGTGCGCAATCGAAAGTGTGCATTGGGCCGGATCTGCCGGAGTTTCTTGGATCGCAAGTCGACGCCGTCCGGTCCACGGGCGTGGTCAGGCGGGCGGCGACAAGTGCTACGCTGATCGGCGCGTGGGCTCAAGCACCGTATCGCCGTGTCGGGAAGCGGCTCGGGAGGTCTTGGCGCAGCCAGTTCGCTCGGCGTTTTGGAGCGTTGCTCGCCGACGTTCAACGCCCTGTCCGTGTGGCTTCATCAGTCTTTGGTCTCGGAGATTTCCGACCAATCGAACTCGGGGCCGCAGAACGGCATGAACACCAGTTGGGTTCGGCCCATCGTGACGACGTCCATCGCCTTCATTTCAACGGCCGTCGTTGGACGGGTGTTGTTGAGCGACACGATGTTGGTCTTCGACATGTTTGGCACGAGCAGAAAACTACGGTCGTTGCTGTCATAGCGGACGTAGGCTTGCTCCTCGGCCGAGATCGCCTCATCGCCAAAATCAAGCGGGATGCGGTTTGTGTCGAGGCGGCCGATCGTGTTGTTGCCCTCAAACACGGGACGGTAGCTGCCAAGCCCCGGGCCGCCGACGATGACAAACCAGCCGACCACGGGATCCGCTACGAATTGGCCGCGCTTCATGGCCTGCCGACCGCGCACCAGTTGCGTTCGGGCGGGTTCGTCGTCGGCCAAATCTGGAGCAGGGACAGGCACGCTACCAGCGAGCGGGTCGGGCGATTTCGGCATGCGAATGATCCGGGTCGTGTTGGTGCCATCGAATTGCATATTCGTATCCTGCAGTTTGAGCGACGTCACGCCCCGCGCCTCGCGGGCGGCCTCGGCTGCGCTCAATTGGGCTGGCGTTGGTGGGACGGCGGGCAGTGCCGGGTTGGGTAGTGCGGGGGGGAACAATTCGGTCGGTTGACTGTCGGCGGACGTCATAACCGGTGCAGCCGCAGCGTCGCCAGGGGACCGGTTACCGGTATCGTCGCGGCTGGCAGCGGCGAGCGCATCCTTCAATGATCCGAGGAAGCCCCCCGGCTTGGCGGGCTTGCCCGCAGCTGGCGTATCCGACATCACCCCTCCTCCCAGTCCATCACAGCAACAATTAGATGTGCTGTTGGGGCCGTATCATGGCTGGGCTATGCTGGCGGAAGAATAATTCAGCTCCGGTTCATCCGACGCTGCGTTGCCACAATCGATGCCCAAAAACGGCAGTAACTCTGGTAGGTTTGTTATGGGATTCGCCTTGGAGCTGTGAGGCACGACGCGCTCCGCGCGACGAACTAAGCGCGAGAGACTAAACGCGATGGGGCCAGCGGCGACAGGGCCAGCCGCGATAGACCAGGGGCTACGCTGGGACGCCATGACCAATCTCATCGCGCTTGCGACGGGAACACTACTGACCGGGGATTACCGCATCGAGCGCGTGCTCGGCGCGGGCGGCTTCGGCGTGACCTATCTGGCTCAAGAGCTCGCCCTATCGCGCGCCGTCACGATCAAGGAATATTTTCCATCTGATTTTGCCGCCCGTCAAAACGGCGTCGACGCGTTACCACGGTCGTCGGATTGCGCAGGCGACTTCCAGTGGGGCCTCGACCGGTTCATCGAAGAAGCCCAAGCGCTAGCTAAGCTCGACCACCCAAATATCGTGCGCGTCTACCGCTATTTTAAAGCCAACAGCACCGCTTACATGGTGCTGCAGTTTGAAGAAGGTAAAAGCTTCAAGGGCTGGCTCAAGGAACTGGGTCGTGCGCCGCGTCAAGCCGAACTCGACGCGATCGTTGGCCCGCTGCTCGACGCGCTGGAGTTGGTGCACAAGGCCGATTATTTGCATCGCGACGTGGCACCAGACAACATCATCGTACGCAAAGACGGCGCGCCCGTTCTGATCGACTTTGGCTCGGCGCGGAGCGAGATCATTGCCCATTCCCGCACCGTGAGCGCGCTCGTCAAGCCGGGCTACAGCCCCTACGAACAATACGCCGAGACGAGCCGCCAGCAGGGGCCGTGGACGGATATTTATGCGCTCGGCGCAACGCTTTATCATGCGATCACTGGCAAACGCCCCCCGGATAGCCCGTCGCGGATGATCAAAGACGAATACGTGCCAGCGCGCGAAGCGGCGGTGGGCGCCTATCGCGCCGGTTTTTTACGCGCGATCGACAAATCGCTGATGCTTCAAGTCGAGCAACGGCCGCGGTCGATCGCGGCATGGCGTGGCGATATTCTGGCGCCTGATCCAGCCAAGCAAAGTTGGTTCTCACGCGGTCGTGCGGCTCGGAAAGAACCGGCGCTGGAACTCGCTGGCGTTGGTGTGCCGCCTGACGTTGGCTCACCGGCGCAGTTGCAACCTGCAGGTGGGCTTGGACAACCTCAACTGGATGCGGCTGCGGCCAATGTTGCGGCAGGCGGCGGGGGTATCGCGGTGCTTGCGCCGGTTGCAGACATCAAGCCCGTGGCCAATCCTGGTGTTAAGCGCAAAGCCAAAACGGCGGCACCGGCAAAGGTTGCCAAAGCGATCGCAAGTAAGGCTGCGGCGGGTAAGGCCAGCGCAATCAAAATTGCCACGCGGACTGTTGGCAACGGCGCGAAAAGCTATGCAAAACCGGCGGCAGCGGCTGCTCCTGCCAAAGCTAACGTCAAGAACCTCGCGTCTCGAATTTCGGATGCTGGGGCGGCTGCCACGTCAGCTGACGTTGCCTTAAAGAAAACCGCCGCTGCACGTGGCGCTCCAGCGCGGCCTCAGCCCGTCAGCATGGGTCGAAGGTCTGGACGCTTCGGTTTTGCGCTCAAGGTTGCGGCGGCCGCTGGCATTGCCGGGCTGGCACTCGCCTACCAGGACAGCCTTAGTCAAATGTTTGGCGGCAACACTGCGCCGGCAAAATCGGCGACAGCTCCAGCGCTTCCAGATGGGCCACAGCAACTATTCGAGATCCGCGCCCACGCAAGCGATGTCGCCGGGCTCGCCTTCTCCGAAGATGGGCGGTCGATCGTCTCGGCTGGTCGCGATGCTAACCTCAAGGTGTGGGACGCTCAAACTGGATCGTTGCAAAAGACAATCTCGCTCGACAACCGTCTCGTGTCCTCGCTCGCACTTGCAGGGCGGCGTGTCGTGACGGGCCACGGCGACGGGACGATCGCGCTTTATGACATCGATAAGGGCGAGCGGGTCGCTGCCTACAAACGCAACGACGCCGAGGTTTGGTCAGTTGCGTTTCTGGGAAGTGGGGATCGGTTTGCAGCTGCCAGCCACGATTACCAAACCGCGATTTGGGATACGCGCACGGCGACGGCGGCGCAATTCAAACTCGACGGCCACACCAGCGCGGCCCAGGCCGTTGCCTATTCCGTCCACGGCCCGTGGATTGCGACTGGCAGCGCGGATAAAACCGTGCGCCTTTACGATGCCGATACGCACGATCTGATCCGGACCTACAAGGGCGCCAAGGATTTCGTAACGGCGCTGGCGTTCGCGCCCAACGGGAAATCTCTTGCGGTGGCGAGCCTAGATGGTGACATCCGGGTTTATTCGACCGCGTCGAGCCGACAACGGTTCCACCTTCAAGGCCACAAAGGCAAAGTCGGCGCCGTTGCATTTTCCGGGAATGGCGAATGGCTCGCGTCGGCTGGCGAGGATGGTGTGGTCCGGATATGGAACGCGAGCCGTGGCCGGGCGTGGCGATCACTCACGGGCCATACCGGCGGGGCGACCGCAGTAGCATTTTCACCCGACAGCGGGCGGCTGGCGTCGGCGGGTGTTAACGGCTCCATTCGGGTGTATTCTGTGCCGCCAACTCAACGCGAATGATGGGCGGGGACGGGAGCTGAATGGCCGGGGCGCGCGCAAACGACCTTTGGGTTTTCGGCTATGGCTCATTGATGTGGCGGCCGGGGTTTGCCTACGCGGAACGCCAACGCGCCACGCTCACGGGCTATCGCCGGTGCTTTTGCATTTATTCCGTGCACCACCGCGGTACTCCGCGTCGGCCCGGCCTCGTTCTTGGGCTTGATCGCGGGGGGCGCTGTGACGGGGTCGTCTACCGAATTGCTGAGGGGGAGGCGTCTGCCGTTCTCGCCTACTTGCGCGAGCGTGAACAAATCAACGGGGTTTACCGCCAAACGCGGGTCGGGCTGACATTGCCCGATGGTATCGGTGGCGACATGGTGGATGCCGTGACGTTCATCGCTGAACCGGCGCACCCGAGTTATGCCGGGCGGCTTTCGGTTCACGTTCAGGCGCGATTGATCCGCGCTGCGGCTGGCCGATCTGGGCCGAACCTTGATTATCTCGCCAGCACGCTTGAGCATTTAGCCGAACTTGGCATCCGTGAGCGGGAGCTTGAACGGGTGTCAGTTTTGGCGTCCGTTGCCATGGCGCGCGGGGCAGCCGCCGACCGATCGGCCCGTGTCACCGGGCTAGCGCGGACGCTATCGGCAACCGGGGTCCGCGTCCGATTGCTGACGCCGTCTCAGCGGCGGCGGTTCGTCTATCGCCTCAACGGGGTTGGCGGCTGACGTCGACAGTATTGGGACGGGATCGGGTCGGGACATCACGGCTCATCCCACGACCAGGGTGGCCCGAACGAATTAAGCTAAAACGAGCGATCCGCGCAAATCGGCCTCGATGCGCACGCTGTCGTCTTGTCCTTGCGCCAGCAGGTGGACGTGGACCTCGTTGGCACCCAATTGCGACGCCCGCTGGCGGATCTCGGCGAGGTTGAGGCTCGGTGCGGTGTTCACCGCACGGCCGATCGCCATCACGGTACGATGGCCGCTTTCGTGGCGCTTCACGAGGACGTAGTTTGCAGCCTCGACTGGTGGACACTCGAACAGGTGGTAGACCGAGTGCACGTAACGGGCGCCAGAAACGCCGGTCCAGAACTGAAAAGCGGCCCCATTCGCAGCGTTGGCGCGGGCGGCAGCATTTGGGGCCAAACCAACTTGAGCAGAACCAGCTGCGGTGAAACCGAGCTGCGTAGAATTTAAGCCACTAAAGGCTGGAAGGCCACCCAAATGGGCTTGGCGAAGGGGGGCAAAGCGAGCGGTGGGCTCAGCGCAGGCACGGGCCACGGCTTGAGACTGCCGCAAACGGTCTGACCGAACCTTAATGAAATCAACGATCTCGGCAGCCATGACACAACCCTTGAACGCAACTAACCCAGGACTTCAACGGCCCATCAACCGGCTGGTGCGTAAACCGTTCGGTTTTGGCCGAAGATGTCCTTGCACGCGGCAGACCTTCGACGGCGTGAACCGATCGGGCTCTGCTGCACCCGTTGGGCCAGAGTAAACGCGACCATGATCAAGGATCCCGGAGCGAAATAGCTAAAATTTGTCGGAACCGGGCCAGCACGGCGGCATGGTTGACCAATCGTTGGCGCGTGTCGCAATTTTTGCGCGGGGCGCGACCTTCAGCCAAGCTCGACTCCATCAGCCAGGTGCGACGCGCGTTGGGGGATGGGCCATGGGAGATACGCCGAAACTCCGCGTGGGGCTCGACGAGATGATACGACCGAGCCGTAGATGCGGCGGCAGTGAGGGCCGCAGCGGTGGCCTACAGCCAGGACCGGCATGCGGCGCAAGACGGAGCCAGTGGCCGGCCACTACTGGATCAGCCGCACAATGACTGTCCGCAATCGAGGCAGATCTGGCACGACCCGTCGAGGCGGGTTCGGGGTGAGGCGCAGACGGGACAATCGTGGCTGTTGGTTAAGCCAGTCGGTTGCGGACCTGCCGTTAGGTGGCCGGGTGGGTGAGCGGCGGACGGGTGAGCGGCGGACGGGTTCGTGACTACGGCCATCGGCAGTGGCGTGGATGCCGCTGCGATTGTTGCGGTCGATGCGGTCGGTGCGACCGGCGTGCTGGCATCGTCGGCCATCAAAACCGACCCGGTCACGGCGTTCGGCCGGAAGGTCGTGCAGCCCTTCAGCCCGAGGTCGTAGGCTTCAAGATAGAGCGCGTCGAAGACCGCAGGCTCGATATCGACTGGGCAATTGATCGTTTTGGAAATCGCACTGTCGATATGCGGCTGTAAGGCTGCCTGCATTGCCAAATGCTGGCGCGGCGTCAAATCGTGGGCGGTCGTCCATACGTCGCCTCGCGGTGGCGTCGCGCCAGGGTTGAGTTCCAGCCATTGGCGGTAGGCGTAGTCCTCGACGGGCTCGCTCCGGGCAGCGCCGTCTGGCCCGCGCACATTGCGCCGATAGGACAGCTCGAACACCGGCTCGATCCCACTTGATACGTTGCCAGCGAGCAGGGAAATTGTGCCCGTTGGCGCAATCGACGTCAGGCAACCGTTGCGAAGCCCGTGGGTCGCAACGAGCTCACGGACGGCTGCGGGTAAGCTGCGCAAGTTGGGACGCGACAGGATGGCGTCGCGGTCATAGGCTGGGAAGGCACCCTTCTCTAATGCCAGTTCGGCGCTCGCCGCATAGGCATCGGCCTGGATGGCGGCGGTCGTTTGCGCGGCGAACGTGCGGCCACGATCTCCGCCGTAGGGCAGCCCCAACATGATCAGCGCGTCCGCCAGACCGGTGATACCGAGGCCGATGCGGCGCTTTGTTTTGGCTTCGCGTTCCTGAGCGGGCAGCGGATAGCGCGAGACATCGATGATGCTATCGAGGAACCGCACCGCGACGGCGACGGTTTTTGACAACCGGGCGGTATCGAGGCTGGCGCGCGGCGTGAACGGGTCGATCACCAAACGTGCCAGATTGACCGAGCCCAATAGGCACGCGCCGTAGGGCGGCAACGGCTGCTCGCCGCACGGGTTGGTTGCGACAATTTCTTCGCAATAGGCCAAGTTATTCAAGGTATTGACGCGATCAATGAAGATCACACCCGGTTCAGCATACGCGTAGTTTGATCGCGTCATCGCCGACCACACATCGCGCGCGGGAAGCGTCTTGTAGACCGTTCCCTCAAACACGAGCGGCCAATCAGCATCGGTTTTGACGGCCGCGATGAAGGCATCTGTCACCAGAACCGACAGGTTGAAATTGCGCAGCCGTCCCGGCTCAGCCTTGGCTGCAATAAATTCCAGGATATCGGGATGGTCACAGCGCAACGTCGCCATCATCGCGCCACGTCGGTGACCAGCCGACATGATCGTGCGGCACATGGCATCCCACACGTCCATGAAACTTGTGGGGCCTGAGGCATCTGCGCCGACCGACCGAACCAGCGCATGCCGGGGACGCAACGTTGAAAAATCATGCCCGATGCCGCCGCCAGCTTGCATCGTCAGGGCCGCTTCGCGCACGTTGTCAAAGATCGACGACAGATTGTCTTCGATCCGGCCGAGGACAAAGCAGTTGAACAGCGTGACCGTCCGGTCGGTCCCGGCGCCAGCCAAAATTCTCCCGCCGGGCAAAAACGTAAAATCTGCCATCACGTCGACATAGGCGCGCGCCCAGTGCGCTCTCGCCTCTTGATTCACTTCAACTGAAGCGGCGGCCGACGCGACGCGCGCAAACGTATCGGCCACCGTTGCATCGACAGCGACGCCATCGCGGACCAACCGATATTTCCGTTCCCAAATCTCGCGTGAGATCGGCGCGAACAGTTCGTAACCTCGGCTCGTGGCAGGTAATGCACCCGGTTCCACCGCGCTATCGAGCGTTCGACTGTCTTGCACAAAACTATCCTGCATGCCGCCAGGTTACAGCAAAACGTGATCCAGAGTCAATATTTTGTTCGACTAATGTTCGCTTATTGTTTTGCGGTACGCGTGACACTCACGGCCGTTGCGGCAGCGGTTGGAGCCCGGTCCCACCCAGTCACGAGGTCGTGATCGCGTTCGGTCCCGAGGTCGTGGTCCCGTCCGGTAATAAGGTCGTGGCGCGTAACGGGCCGGGTCACGACATAGCGAGCTGCGACCGGCAAGAACTTGGCATACTCGGTTGCCAAGACGCGGACGAGGCCAGGTTGCAGCCACCACGCGCGGGCCCGCACGGACTTAGGAACGACTGGATGCGGCAACAGTTCCACGTCCGGCATGGCAAGTGACAATTCAGCCAAACTGCGCGGCATGTGGTAGCCGGACGTGACGACGATGAGCCGATTGATGCCCAGTCCGCGCACCCAGTCGCGCGCTTCTTCGGCGTTGCCGACGGTATCTTGCGCGGCATAGCCGAGGTCGACGCAGCAGCTGAACAGGGCTCCATCGAGACCAGCAAGTTTCGCGATATCGTCACGCCGCGTTTGGGGATTGACGCCTGAGATCAGCAGCCTCCGGCCAGCGTTCAACTTCAACAGGCGCGCGCCTTCGACGATACGGCTATCGCCGCCGGTTAACACGATTATACCGTCGGCACGGTCGGCGAGCGCCTCGGGCGGGCGCATGGCGTTGGCTGCAAACAGGAAAAAACCGAACAGCCCGGCCGCCGCGATCGCTGCTAGGGCCGTCGCAGCTGTCCGCCAACCCAGAACCGGTGGCCCGGGGGAACGGCGCATGGTCGATGCGGGGCGTTCAACTTGGCTCATTTCGCTAGCTGACTACGCGTGTGTGAAGAAAGCGTGACGGAGGCAGATGACGCAAGTTTGTCTGGCCGGTCGAATGGCAGCCCGATCAGCCGCGCTTGCGACCAACCGGCCGTGGCCAAAGATAAGACTATGTGATGCTCGTTCAGAAATCGAGCGGCAAAAAGCAAGGCATCTTACGCAGCGGGGCCGCGATCAGCCGGTGCCGACGCGTTAGACCCTCGTGTTCAAGATGTTGAAGACGCCCAACCGGGACGTGACCATGCACAACATGGCGACCACGACGACGACAAACCCCAACAATCCATAGCCGGGCAGGTCGAGCGAGCCCGTGCCAACGAGCCGCTGGACCTCCGCTACTGTCACGCTTTCCCCGCCTCCAACGAGGTTGACGACGATTGGCGCGCAAAAAAACACGAGCGCTGCGGCGCCGGCGCCTGCAAGGCCCGCCTTGATGCCGAGCTTCAAAAAGTGCTTGTCGAATTCACGCGCGATGAAGCGGTCGGTTGCGCCAACAAAATGCAAGACCTCGACGATGTCGCTATTGGAGGCCATTGCGCTGCGCGTTGCCGATACGATGATTGCGATTGTGGCAAGGGCAACGAGGCCTAAGATCAGGAAACCGCCCAGCGCGAGCGAGCGCGTCACGGTTCTGATTTGGGCTTGCCAGTGGCGGTGGTCGTCGAGCGAGGCGCCTTTGTAGGTCGTGGATAGTTTCTGCTTCAGTGCTTCGAGGTCGGGCGGCGAGCCTGGGTCCAGTTCAATTGCGATGAGCCGCGGGATTGGCAGCTCTTTCAAGACACCGGCTTGACCGAGCCACGGCTCAAGCAGGCCAGCCGACTCCTGGATGCTCAGCGCACGTACGTTTAAAATTCCAGGCGTGCGGACCAACTGGGCTGTAATGTCGGTGAGCGTCCGCTCGGTATCGACCCCGTCGCGCGGCTCGACCTGCAAGGTGACTTCGCCGGACATGTCCTTCAGCCAAACATCAGCTGAGCGGTTGATCATGTAGACCGTGCCAGCGGTGAGGCAGGCGAGAAAGCACATGATGGCGACCACGACACCGAGCGACCGGCCGGTGACGGAGGCTGGCGGCACGATGGCGGCGCCTGAGATACGGCGGCCGCGGCGCGCTTCGGCATAAAGATCGCCGCTGGCTTGTTGCGGTGCAGGCGATTGAGATGCTGACGATTGGGGCGCGTACGATTGGGGCGCCGATCCGGGGTTTAAACCGGGGTTTGATCCAGAATTCAATCCGGGGCCTAACCCGGCTGGAGCGTAGTCCGGCGCCGGTGGATAACCCGGCGCATAAGATTGCGGCTCGCCGTAGTTGGCAGACGGCTCGCTCGCCGTCGGTCGGCGGCGGGCTGGCTGGGTCGATGCGTCAGCGGTCTCGTCATAATACGGGTCGTACGCATTCGTTGGCACCGGGTCGGCAGCGCGTTGAGCATAGCCATACGGATTAGCCTCACCATAGGCTCCCGACGGTTGCGGGGGGCCAGGTTGGCGAGGGGGGCCGGGTGGACGTTGGGGTGGGCCATCGCGGCGGTCAGACGATCCGGACATGGCCCTCGTGTAGCTCCAAACGAGGTGCCTTGTACTGTCGCATCAGCTGATAATCGTGGGTCGCGATGACAACCGACGTTCCGAGGCGGTTGAGTTCGACGAATAGCCGGAGCAGCCTGCGGGCCATCTGCGGGTCGACGTTGCCGGTTGGCTCGTCGGCGAGCAGAAGTTCGGGCTTGCCGATCACAGCTCGAGCAATCGCCGCGCGCTGTTTTTCTCCCCCCGACAGGATCGAGGGATAGGCGTGCATTCGGTCGCCAAGGCCGACCCACTGCAACAGGTCGGTCACGTCTTCTTTGTACTCCGACAGTTGCTTGCCGACGACGCGCAACGGTAACGCGACGTTTTCCCAAGTTGTGAGATGGTCGAGAAGGCGAAAGTCTTGAAAGACGATGCCGATGCGGCGGCGCAACTCGGCGCGCTTGGCCGTTGGGATGCGACTAACATCCTGATTAAACATATGAATTTGGCCGTTTGTCGGCTGTAGCGACATGAACAGCAGGCGCAAGAGCGAGGTCTTGCCTGCGCCCGACGGCCCGGTCAAAAAATGAAATGATCCAGGTCGCAGATGGAAGTTTACCTCGCGCAGCGTTTGCGGTGCGGTACCGTATTGCAAACCAACGTTGTCTAACCTGATAACTGAGCCCAACTTCGCTTCGCCCAATTTTATGCGACAATCGCCGCGGCCTCGTCGGTCTCGTTCAGCAGCACGGCTCATCGTGCGTCGGTCGCGGTGCGCTCTCGCATCGACGTTGATGCCACCTATGGGGGATTGATCTGTCTGGATCAACGCGACACCGAGGAAGCAACCGTTGATACTTCAGCCGTCCGCTACAAACACCGAGGTCGAGGCCCGAGTCGCAAACCCAGGCCAACACGTTGTGCAACACCACCGCCCACAATCGCTAGGATTATGGCAGGCTCAAGGGGCAGCAATCCGGGGCCAGCACTATGGGGGCCAGTACTATGGGGCCAACACTATGGCGGCCAGCAACGAAGCGTCGACTGTGATGTCTGTTGGTGACAGCCGTTGCAGGGTTGAAGCAATCGGCAGATATGACCATTTCGATCCGAGCGGCCGCCACATCGAGGGACAACAATGCCATGAGCGAGCCAGGCGCTGCAAAACGGGTCGAGGTTATTTTTTCTGCTGAGCAAATTGCAACGCGACTGACCGAAGTTGCCGAGGAAATAGCCGCGCGCGATGTCGAGCGGCCATTGGTCATTGCGATACTGAAGGGCAGCTTCGTGTTCGCCGCTGACTTGATCCGCGCTTTGTACCGGCGGGGCCTCGCGCCTGAAATCGATTTTCTCACGCTGTCGAGCTATCGGACGGGACAGTTTTCCTCCGGGCAGGTTAGCATCTTGCGCGACCTTGACCTCGACGTGCGGGGGCGCAACGTCATCCTGATCGACGATATTTTGGAATCTGGCCGAACCCTCGCGTTTGCCAAAGACCTGTTGTCGGCGCGCGGGGCCAGCCGGATTTTCACGTGTGTGTTGCTGGACAAAAAGGTCGAGCGGGCGGTCGACATCGATGCCGACTTCTGCGCCTTTGAGTGTCCGGAAGTGTTTGTCGTTGGATACGGCATGGATGTCGCGCATCGCTATCGCGAACTTCCCTTCGTTGGGCATGTGGCACAGGATTGAACGCGATCAACTGAGCTGACGGCGCACGGACTGTCTTGTGGACGGGCTTACTGGAATGGGGGCACGGGGTGGCACGAATATTATTGGCCGACGATGATGGGGCGATGCGCGACATCGTCAGTCGAACCCTTCAAGCCTCGGGGCATTCGGTCAACGCGGTGTGTGGCGGGGTCGAGGCCATCGAGGCGATGCAGGCGGCGAGCGAGCGCTATGAATTTCTGGTGACGGACGTGCAAATGCCAGGGGTCGACGGCCTTGATCTGGCGCGGCGGGTGCTGGCGTTCGATGCCAAGATCAAAGTCATCGTGATGTCGGGCTTTGTTGACCAACTGGCCCGCGTGCAAGAGATCTCGGGGCCGCGCGTTACGACGATACTAAAGCCGTTCACGCTAGAACAAATCCGGGCCGCGGTCGCTGCGCTAACGTAACGTGCCCTATCCTCGGCCAAACTGTCTCGTCCCCCGCAATTTTCCTGTTGTCGGCGCAATCTGCTGGCGTTGGGCGCGAAATTAAGTCAAATTTCACTACGTTAGGGTAGCTGGGAAATACCGATGGTAACCCCGCTCCAGAGTCAGGTGCGGGCTCTTGAGTGGCATAACGGAGTTGGTCATGTTCTTCGCCTCAACACAATTCGCCTCATCTGCGCGCGTCGGAGCGCTCGCCGCTGCGACGTTACTCATGGCAGCTGCTTCGGCGCCAGCCGCGCACGCCCAAGACCTGATCTCGTTCCTCTGGGGCGGTAGCGAGGAATACGGCGGAGGCCGCCAGAGCGTCCGCTTCAGCCCGCAATATAAACCTGGGCAGATCATCGTCAGCTTCGGCGATCGCCGCCTCTATCACGTGACTGGCCAGGGCCAGGCCGTGAGCTACCCGATCGCCGTTCCGCGCGAACAGAGCCGCTGGTCGGGCGCGACGATTGTCTCGGATAAGAAGATCAATCCTGATTGGCGGCCAACGGCCACGATGCGGGCCGAAAATCCAAAGCTTCCAGAGTTCGTCCCGGGTGGTCATCCGCAGAACCCGCTTGGCGTGCGCGCGCTGTACCTCGGTAGCAGCATGTACCGCATCCACGGTACCGACGCGCCTTGGACGATCGGGCAGGCCGTGTCGAAGGGCTGCATTCGCATGACGAATGCCGACGTGCTCGACCTTTATCCGCGCGTTGGGCTTGGCACGCGCGTGACCGTCACGTGGCAGCGGTTCAATACAAATGCCGTGGCAAGCTACGATGACGGCGAGCGGGCCGAGCGTCGGCCATATCGCTATCGGGCGGTACGCCGCACCACCTCGTCGTCGATCTTTGAATAGCGCCCACGCCGTCTTGGCTCAGCAATCGAAAGGCCCGCACCAGCATACTGGCACGGGCCTTTTTCATGTTCAGTGTCCAGCCGGTCTGTAAGCCGGGTTCTGTTTGGCGTTTCCGCCGCGACGGCCATTCCTCTCGAACGGCCGTTACCGGCCGTCTCTAGCAACCAACCCGGGCGACAGCCTGAAAACGCGCTCCGTGCCAGGGTGCAAGCACCCCACACGCGGCCACCCCTATTCGGTCTTGCTCCCGGTGGGGTTTGCCCTGCCACGTCCGTTGCCGGACGCGCGGTGCGCTCTTACCGCACCTTTTCACCCTTACCGGCGGGTTTGCACCCGGGCCGGCGGTTCGATCTCTGTGGCACTGTCCCTAGGGTTACCCCCGGCGGCCGTTAGCCGCCACCGTGTCTCCATGGAGCCCGGACTTTCCTCTGCCGCATTGGGTTGCCCCGCAGCGAACAGCGGCCGTCCAACCGACTGGACAGCGCTGACTTCGGGCCGAATGGTTGCGGCGTCAAGCGTCCGATGAGGAGGGCTGCGGATGAATTCAGCTCGGTCCGAGGCCGGCCAGCACAATTTGCGTGCGGCATTTATTGGCGAGCTTCAGGAAATTATTGAGCATGCACTGTCGAACGCCCGAGACAGTCGAATCGTCGCGAATGCAGTAGCGGCGGGCATCGGCCTCGCACGCCGCGCGGAGTGCTGGTGTCACTTCCGGTGGCAATTTCACATCATTGGCGACCACTGGTGCAATCAATCCGGCGGCGAGCATTACGGCTGCCGTTATCCCAATCGTGACGATCCCCGTGCGCATGCCAGTTCCCCTCAGCCGCTGTCCCATCCTGGCGCTCTGGACTGCCGATCGGCGCGAAATCATGGCGAAGCCTGCCACGATTTCGCCGCAGCGCGACGAATGACCTATCGATGTGGTGAATGGACCTCAAACGACGCCGAACGCGCGCAATAGGGCCTCTTTCAGCCGCACGCTATCCACATCGTCTTTGTGGATAACTTCTGTTGCACCCAGCGCGATCAATTCGGCTTTACGCGTCCGCGTCGCCTGACCGCTGATCACGATCAACGGCCCGGCGTATTTTGCTCGGCGAATGTAGGGGATTGAATTTACGGCCGTATCGGATGGTTTAAGGATGTCGTCGAGGAAGACAAGGTCGGGGACGCTCGCCAGCAGCATGTCGACGGCGGAGCCAAGTGTCTGGGCGCGACGAACCTCAATGTCATAACCAATCGCTAAGCGTAATGTCGCGCGAAGCCGGTCGGCATCGAACGTTTCGTCTTCGATGATCAACACGGTTGAGATTGGCGGCAAGCCCTTGCCGCGACGCGTAACCTCGCTCTTTTTGGCCAAAAAATCGCCACCGGAGTTCGACGTGGTCATGGTCGGCCTCATTTGCCCTGACCGGCAAGTCGGCACGCGGGCGATTGCAATCCGAATTGGAACATCTGTCTTCTCTGTTGGAAGCGTAGAACGGCCCAGAGCATTAGGGAAGTGCGGACGGGAGCGTGTAGATGTGCACGCTGCTGGCGGACGGATTGCTGAACCGGCGAGGTGGCGGCCATTCCGTCAAGCTAACAGCACCGTGGTGCTCAGTTCGCGCGGCCATCGGACCTCAAACGTCGTGCCGCGACTGCCGCTTGCGTTCGGCAGCAGCACGATCTGACCGCCAATGCTTTCAACGGTACGTTGGACGAGTGCGAGGCCCAATCCGATTCCAAAGCTGTGGTTCGGGCTGAGGTACGCTGTCGGTCGGCCAGGGTCGGCCAACGTCCGAAACGGTAGGAATACCGCAGCGCGATGTTCAGGTGCGATCCCGGGGCCGTCATCGATGACGCGGATCGTCAATTCTTGACCATCACTGGTGCAGGCGAGTTCGACCCGGCCAGCGTCGCGGTCGTGGTGTTTGACGGCGTTGTCGACGAGGTTGCGCAGAACCAAATCGAGGGGGGCACGCAATGTTTCGATTTGGGGCCAGTCGCCAGTGACGGTTGTTGTAATGCCGGTGCCGAAGGGGATTGAAAACGCGATCACCTCGGCAAGCGTGCGGGTATCGACGGTTTCAACGGCCATGGCCTTGCGACCGACGCTCGAATATTCGAGCAGCCCCGATAACATCGACGACATGCGGTTTGCATGGGATTTGACTTGTGCGAGCTGCGCGCGAAGCTGCGATGGATCGCCACGACTGGCGGCCGCTTCCATGTCTTCGGTTAGGTACTGCAACGCTCGCATCGGGGCTTTTAAGTCATGCGATACGATGGCGGCGAATTGTTCAAGGTCGCGATTGGCTCGCAGCAATTCGCGTGCCTTGAGGCTGGTATCGGCTTCCGCGATCAGCCGCGCACGGACGTGGCGCACGACCTCAAACTCGAGCGTCGCATCTAACGTCGCGCAGGCGACGAGCAGCATATAACAGCCCTGTTTGGGATCGTAGAACAACGACAGGTTGACCCGGTCGCGGGCGTCGGGCGCCATGACGATCGCGACGCCGGGCAACTCGAGCGATTGCGATGGGTCGGCTTTGAAGCCCAAAATCTCGTCTTCGGAACCAACGAACGCCAAGACCGTTTCGGCCAGGGGGCGCCCGACGCCGATGAAAGCTGCCAAATGGCCGTAGGTCCAGCGGACGATCAGTTGGTCATCGATCCAGACGAGCCCGAAAACGCCGCGATCGGCGAAAAACCGGGCAGCGGCTGGTAAGGCTTGCGATTGGAGCGGACTAATAGCCACGGCGCTTGATGGCCGCTGCGGTTTCTTGGAACGCTTCGGCGACGTTTGTGCCGTCGAATGCGCTTGTTAAGATCAGCGATGTTCCAGCTGGAAGACCCGCCAGAACGGTATCGATCCCGTCGGCACTTGGCAGGTCGCATTTGTTGACGATGTACTGGATGGACCGGCCTGGCAGCATTTGTGCAAAGCCATCGCCGAGCCTCAGCATCGCTGATACGGTCTCAGGGCGGGTGCGGTCTGCGATGATCATCGCGGCGGCGGCTTGCTTGACGTAGACATGGCGTAAAACGGCATCTCCGAAGTTGCCATCAGTGTCCCAGATGATGAGGCGGACGGGCGTGCCGCCGACCGATGGCAAGTGATGATCATAAATCTCGACACCGATCGTCGGCTTATAGTCGGACGTGAACCGATCAAACGCAAGCCGCCGGGCAAGTGATGATTTCCCGACCCCGATATCCCCAAGCAGCATGACTTTATAGGCGGCGACCCCGCTCATCCCTCACTGCCTTCGCCAACGAACCCGACCTCAAACTCGACCCGTCTATTGGAGCTGCCTGCGCCCGAGATCGGGCTGAGGTTGTTTTCAGGCGACGTGCGCCGCAACACGACGAGCCGGTTCGATGGGATCCCACGGCGCACAAGTTCGGCGGCGACCGCATCGCCACGGGCTTGGCCGAGGACTTGGTTGGTGGTGTTTGATCCGGCATCATCGGTGTAGCCGACAATGCGGACCAGTGATGGGTCGCGTTTCATCAGCGCGGCAAGGTCGTCGACGATGCGGGTGGCCGTCGCGCTATCGCGGAAGCCGGTGCCCTCGTTAAAGAAGATGGCGTGGCCGCGAGTAAATTGCACGAGCGCTTCGCGCGGGCTCAAGCCGCGGGCGTTTAACGCAGCGATTTCATTTTTCAGGGCCGATGTTTCGCTTGCAAGGCGGCGTGTGATGGCGCTGCGGTCGGCCAACATGCGTGCGCTTAAGGCAACCCGGTCGGCGGCCAGCAAGATGTCGGTTGGGGCAGCGACGGGGGGATCGTTGCGCGGCCGATCGGTGCCGATGTCAAGGACGGCCCGCGCGGCTGCCATCAGCTCAGCTTCGAGCGAGCGGGCTTTTGAGATGGCGGTCGGTGCGTCTTGGCCACCTTCGAGCGTGGCAGAAAGGCTGGTCGCCTCGCTGGCAAAGCGCGCCATGGCGCGTGCCGTATCGCCGGTTGCGGCCACGGCTTCAGCGTCCAGTACGGCGGCGGCCTGCGCTAGGACGCCAGCGGCGCGCTCGCGGAAGCGCTTGTCGGTGGCCGATCTGACCTCGGCCTCGAAGGCGGACTGTTCCTGCTTGATCTCAGCCAACATCGGGCGGACGTCTGTGCCAGCTGGCAGTGTGTTCAACCGGTCGCTGATGGCGACGCCCGGTAAGGCGACTGCGATGCGGTTGACCAACGAAGATTGCACGTCGCCAGATGGGGTGAGGCCGTTCAGCGTCAGCGCCGTACCACCGCCCGATGCTTTAAGATCGGTCGGGAACCCCGACATGCCAGGTGTCGCTTCGATAATGCTTAGGGCAACGGCGCGGACATTGGCGTCGGCCCATCGCACGTAAGTCGTCCATCCGAGCCAAACGACTAGCGGGATCGCGATCAACGCTGCAACGAGCGATAGCGGCCGCATGCCGTGGCGGGCGCTTTTTCGAACGGGAGCGATGTCGGCGAGGCGCTCAGACAGGCGGCCCGATAGATCAGCGAGAATGGGTTGCAGGCGGCGCGATGGCAATGACCCACTGTTTGGTGGCAACGCTTGGGCTGTGTCGATATCGGGTCGGCAGCGCTCGATCAGGGCCAAAAATTCTTCGTCGAGGACTTTTTCGGCCGTGGCACTTTCATCGCCTTTACAACGGGCGGCGAGAAGAAATGTTGGCGAGACCCGCAAATAAACGCGGCTGCCGCCGAGGTCGATTTCGCGCAGCGCTGAGCCATCAGCCTTGAACGCCTCGGCGGTGAAATCATTGATGGCGGTCAGCACGCCGCCAAACACGTTATCGGCGTCGGCGCTGGCGTTGGCTTCGGGCCAGCGGGCCAGCAACTCGCCAGTCGAGCGACGGATCAAGAACACGTCTTCGACGGTCAAGCGGCGGCTTTCGGCGAGCGCCAATTCGGCTGGAGACTGGCCCGATGACCACGCGCTAAGGCGTACCATCAGCGCGTTTTCTTCGATCCGCCGATTGATAGCTTCTGTCATTTCGCGGATTTGGCTGGTGACATAGTCTCGGACCATCCGACCCATTGCGGGGTACAGCGCCTCGGCGATGTCGTCGCTGCTGTTGCGGATTTCGGTCTTGACGGTGCGGACGACGAGCGGGGCAAGCGCGGTTGCGACTTCGTCGTGTTTGCTGACTTCGGCTGTTCGCAAAGCGCCATCAATCGAGCGCGCCATGCTCGCTTCAAAGCTCGTATCGGAGCCAGCGCGTTGGTAGACGTCCTCGACGCGGCGCGTCAATTTCGCGATCGCTTCGCTTTCGGGCTGGAACAACAGTTCCTTGAGCTTTGCGACCTGGGACATGGCGGTAACGCAACCTTATAAAATAGACGCAGGTTTTAAGCCGCCCGGTTTTGAGGCCTCGAATTTTGAGGCTTCGAGTGCACGGACCTTCGCGCTCGGTATCGAACTGCGAAGCCGATCAGCGCGCGATGACCCGGATTTTGTCGCCGAGTTCAGCGACGCTGCGGGCGAGTTCATCGAAAGCTGCGTGACGGTCGATGGTAGCGTCCGTCGCCATGGTTTCGATGCGTTGCTGGAGCACGGACAAACGTTGCGCGACGCCGGTTTCGAGGTCGCGAAGCCGCATTTCAACGGCTGCCAATCGGGCTTCACTGGCGCGGACGTAGTCGCCAATGAGCAGGTCACGGACTTGGTTCATTTTGTCGTCCACGAAATCGCGGGCCGGGACGGCATTGCGGAGATCGTTCAGGCTTGGCGCATTCATGGCAATACTCGTTACAATGGCCGACACTGGTGACAATGGCCGACGCAATTAGGCTCGCTGAAACCCAGATCATGGCCGTGCTTCAGAGGACTTCACGCGCTCGGCAGACGATTACCGTCCCTGAATGTAACACACCGTTACCGAAAGCAAACGGTGTGTCCTTCAAGGAGAACGGCAGGGTGACGGGCCCAGCAGCGCTTAACCTCGATCCTAAGCGGACCGGGTTAAGTTTCGGTTGCGGATAACAAAATATGCAATCTTGGGTTGTTCTAAGTCGATTTGAGCCGATGTGGGCGTCCGATCGCGGCAAGCTTACGCGAGTGAGCTGAGCTTGTCGTATTTGTGAGCGAGCAGGTAGTAAAATGTCACCCGGCTTTTGTTTTTGTCGGCCTTCATCGTCGTGCAAACGTCGTTGATTGCCGCGTCGAGGGCCTTGTCGTCCATCTCGAGCGCCAACTTTTTCTTGAGCCAGCTATCGCGAACGGTGGCCAATTCGTCCTTGCTTGAGCAGGAGACGAACGACCCATCGTTGCTGCGCAACGCGATACCGCAGTGCTTGATGATCGCCTTGATGACGGCGTCGTCGGCGGCCGGGACGTAGCGCTTCACTTCGGCGGCGAAATCGATGGTGGCCATGGACGGTATCCTCTCCATCATTGTTCAATGTTGGACGAGTGCACTCATGTTGCACTCGTCGAGCTCGCGTAACCTACCGGATCGTCAAGCAAAGTCTATCACGACGTGTACTGTTGCATTCGGCCGTCATCGGTGCCGATCGCGCGCCCAATCGCACGCCTGAAGGCGGCATAGCTGGCGTCGATCCGACGGGCACTTGCGCTAGCGGCGGCAGTTTGGGCGACGACGGCGCGGGAGATCGCATCGATCGCGCTTGCGAAGCCCGGGTCTGCGGGTTTGACCCGCCCGCCAGTCGCGAGGAAGCCATCCATAATGAACGTGTCATGGGACCGGGCTTCGGCGACGGCGGTTGCGTATTGGCTCCGTGCGACGGCGGTCAGGCGAGCGATGCGATCGCGCCCGAGCTTGACCGTTGCCTTTTGTGTGAGGGCCAAAACAAGCGTCGTGCCGAGCGGGGCGAAGGCGGTTGCGTGGACGGATTTGTAGCGGCGGGCAAGGCCAGAGGTGACGGCTGGACCGGGAGCTGTCTCGATCACGTCCGCAACGATCTGTTCTGCGCCGGTCGGGTCTTCGTCGGTCGGGTCTTCGTCGGTCGGGTCGGCAAGGGTCGCGCCGAGGCCGCGTGCGACGTCGCGGGCTAAGCCCACAGTTGAAACCGAGACGCCGGGACCGATACTGGCGCCATCCAGTCTGCACCACAGGCGGTTGCTGCCGCCGTGCCCCGCCAGGATCAGATGTAGGCCGTGGTCGCCCGCCAGCGCGGAGATCGCGTCGGCGCCACCGCCATGGTCGTACCAGGCTGCGAGATCACGGGCGTCGAGGGCATAAGTACCAGGCAGTCCGCCAATGAAGGCGAAGGCTGGATCGAGCGCGGCGAGTTGTGTGGCATCCAAAAACGTCGCGTCAACTGGTTCGCCAGGGAGGGCGTCACGAATAAATAGGTCGCCCGGGACGGCTGATTCGGTGGCGCGGCAGAGCCGGTAGGCCTGCTCGGCCCGCCAGTCGAGCGAAGCACCGCCGCTGCCAGCGACCGTGACCGACACGGCTGACGCTCCGGTATCTGAAGCGCTGATAGACGGGGCGCTGGAAGCTGGTCGGGCGGCGGCTTCGATCCCTAGTCCTGTTAGGGCGGCACCCGCACCGCCGGTGCCAGCAAGGAACGTTCGCCGGTCGAGCTTGCGGGCGTCATGCGACATGGGGCGGCCTCCAGAGCGGTCGCACCCTTATAGTACGGCGAATTGGACATCGATATGCCCGTTTGCCTTTAGCGCATGGTCGCGGTTGCTGCGTCGATCGGCAGACGATCTCGGCCAATTGTCGGCGCTTGAGACGGGCTTGCATTCCGCATCAGCCAGCGAGCGGCAAAGACGAAGCCCTCTGGACCCATGTAGCCCGATGCGCGGCCAACCTCTTGGTTGCCCTTCACCAACAGCAGCGTGGGCACCACCGTCACGGGGCCTTCGGTCAACTTCAGGTCGTTGGCTTCGGCCGCGTTCAGATCGAGAAAGCGGAGCCCGACTTCGCGCGATTCAGGGGAGGCCTGGAAGGCGGGGATCGCGTCGCGGCGCAAAATAGGGCAGTAGGTGCAGCCCTCAATTTCGACGACGACGAGTTCATAGGGGCTGGCGACGGGGTCGACGAGGCTATCGTTACGGGCGGCGAACAATTGCTCACCGGGGAGCGCGACGGCGAACGCGATGAGCGCGAGCGACACGGCGAAGTGCTGAACGTCGAGGCGGGTGATGGACATGACGCGGTTCCAGGCACAACCAAGGTGCGAGCGAGTGACGGACAAGTTAAAAGCGGTACGCCGCTTAACCTGATCGTAACTGTTTCCTGGATTTGGCGAGCTGGTTTCTTACCGGGTGGTAAACATGGGTTCCGGTGTGGGATTGGCGAGCCCAGCGATACCAAGGCTGATCACGAGAATGGCGGCGAGCACGCCGACGCCCGTTGCCAATCGCTGGCCCCAACGGCTTTCTGCTCCCCCCGTCAATCGCAGCGCGACATCGCGAGACGTGATGGCTAAAACCGCAAGCAGCGACACGGTGATCGCGGTGCCAAGCGACATCATGAACGTCGCAAAAATGCCCGCCCAGAGGAGACCCTGGCTTAGCGCAAACACCATCAGCAGTATGGCACCGGTACACGGGCGGATGCCAATGCCGAGAGCAAGTGCAATCGCGCGGCGCCACGACCATGGTCCTTCGAGTTCTTGGGGGGCTGGCATGTGGGCATGACCGCAGTCCGGGCCGTGCACGTGCACTGTGTCGGCTGCGTGTTTGGCGGCATGGGAGTGGGAGTGGTTATGGTCAACTTTGGCGTGGCTGTGATCGTGGGAATGGTCGTGGTTGCAGACGGAGCCATCTGCGTGGACGTGGGGGGCATGGACGTGCGTTTTGGCCGGGGCTATCCCTGACGCCGACGTCACTGCCGCCGCTTGTGGTTCAGCGATGGCAGTTCGTGCCGACAGCATCGGCTTGACCTGTCGCCACAACAGCCAGCCGCCAATACCGATCACGAACACCCAGCTTAGCCATTCGAGCCAGGCTTCGGCGACCTTCATTTCGGTCGCGGTTGTGCGCAAGATCCAAGCGAGGATGCCAACGAAGATGATGGCCGAGCAGGCTTGGAAGAACGCTGCAAGGAACGATAGCGCGATACCCCGGCGGGCCGTGTCTCGGTTGGCCAAAACGTAGGACGAGATGACGGCCTTGCCGTGACCCGGACCGGCCGCATGGAGGACGCCATAAAGGAACGCGATGCCCGCCAGCGCGAAGGCGGCCTGGACAGGGTTTTCAGATTTCAGGGCCTTGATTTGCGCACCCATGTTGCGGACGTAGGCTTGTTGGGCCGCGATCGCCTGCTGCCACCACGTTTGCTGGGCTGGCGGTGTTGCCTGGCGCGCTGGCGCGGGGCCAATGCCGAGGGGGGATTTCGATGGCGGAGTGGCGGGTTGCGCGCTTTGGGCGAGAGCTGCGCTGCCCAGCGCCGCGATGAGCAGGAGTATGAGACTGACGGCCCGCGCGCCGTTGGCTACCGACCGCAGGTCCCGGGCTAGTGACCGCAGGTGCCGGGCTACCGACTGCAGGTGCCGGGCTAGCGACCGCCAGACTAAGCGCGCGCTGCGGCTGAGCATTATGAATTTTTGCATTCGATTTTTGCCCATTTCGTTCCAACGACCGCACCGCTTCCAAACTGGTCCGTGAAGGCGCCAGTCAACGTGTCATTTTGAGGGGCGGCAGCGGTTGGAGCCGCGTCTTGTTCGTGCAGACCCACGGCACAATTTGACGGTGCGCCAAACAACGTGACGGCCTCGTCCTTGGCGAGCTCGAACGCAATGAAAAACGATGGATCATAGGTCGCGAACGAGAAGTCCTTGGTGGCGGTCGGAGACTTCAACGGCAACGTAAAGTTCAACGTGAGAATACCGCCGGTGTAATCCAGATAGGCGTTTGCGGGCGCAGCAAGCACGAGCGGATCGGCGCCTGTTTTGACGTAGGTGAAAAAGTCAAACTCTTTGAGCCCGTCCATATTGATCTTGGCGAGTTCGGCAAGTTCTTCGCGCGAGTACATGCCGTCGTTATTTTTATCGAGGCCCTGC
>JBBQNE010000030.1:0-25550 GCA_038329675.1 Hyphomicrobiales bacterium
GTTGGAAATCTTGGTGCTGGTGGTCTCAACGGCGCAGCGGCTGCGACAAAGCCCGAAGCGGACGCGACCAAGCTCCCGCCAGCAGCGGTGACCTTACTTAATCCAACAACGCCCGAAGTTGGCGCAGCAGATGCAGCCGAAGCGGCTGTGGTGCCAAGCGCGACGGCGAAACCTGAAACGGCCGTTGTCACGAAGACCGTAGCGGCTCCAGCCGCAGCGGCCATCAAGCCAGGGAAAGCCGCCAAATCGGCTGCAAAAGACGCCGCCCGTGAACAAGCGAGTCGTGAACCAGCGGCATGCAACGTATTCACCGCCAGCTACGGCGGGCAAAAAGCCGTCATCATCAAAGTCACGGGCACCGAAGCGGTCAACTACACTGTGCTCGATGTTAATGATGCCACTGAGACCCGCGAAACCGAGGCCTATATTGCCGCCTATGCCAAGGGCGGCAAATTGGTCGGTGATTTCAAAACCCAGGCGCTTGCCCTCGATAAAGCGTTTGAGTTGTGCCCAGAAGGTTGAGGCCAGAAGGTTGAGGCCAGAAGGTTGAACGCGCTTTCCACGCCCAGGCCGAGCCCTTGAGCTCATGTCGTTCGTTTGCCCCAACAGCCGCGAAAGTGACCGCCGTGCCGAACTGGTTTCAAACCGCTTTGTCAGGCACCCGACGTCAACCGAGCTTGCCAGTGTTGGCAGCACTGACTGTTGTGGCGATCACAGGGCTCGGGGTGGCGGCGCCAGCGCATGCGAACGGGCCCCCCGCGATCCGGCTGTCGGCTGCCAACCGCGTGCCAGCGTGCGTCACGCCCGATGCACTGATGGCCTTCACGCGAACCCGCAACAGCGCGCTTACCCCAAAATTTCAAACGATTGCCCGGCACTATCGCGACATCGGCGAAGCGCTCGGCGTGCGTTGGGACTACGCCTACTACCAGATGCTGATCGAGACGAACTACCTCCAGTTCCGCCGCGGCGACGGCAGTCCGGGCGATGTCTCAGCCAGCCAAAACAATTTCGCTGGCATTGGCGCCACCGGCGGCGGCGTCCCAGGCGACCGGTTTCCAGACGTTCGGACCGGCGTGCTGGCGCAGGTCCAGCATCTCGTCGCGTATTCGGGCGAGCGGGTCGCCGACCCCGTTGCGAACCGAACGCGCGAAAAGCAGGGCGATATCATCTTCCTGTCGCTGAAGCTCAACCGGCCAGTCACGTTTGGCGATCTCGCGCGTCGATGGGCGGTCGATCCGGCCTATTCCCGAAGCATCGAAACCATTGCCAACCTTTTTCGGCAGTCCCATTGCGAAAACCCGCGCGTCGAAGCGCAAGCGGCGGCGCGGTCACCAGCTTCGGTTCAAGCCAGCCAAACGTCCCGGGCTGCGATGGCGTCGGTTCGCACAGCTGTTCAAGTCGCTGACGCGGCACCCTCCCGCCCGCTCCCATCTGTTACGACGAGGACCGGCGCCGCGTTGGCTGTTAAACCAGCCTCGGGTGCGAACCGGCTCGGTGCGCCGCCGTCGACAGATGCAAGCGCGCGTGATGCAGCAAGCGCCATTCCAGGGCTCGTCAATGCGCCACTGCCGGTGCCGCCATGCGCGCTGTTCACGGCGAGCTTTGGCGGCGATGTCACGCGCCTCATATCATCGCGCCAGGGTAGCCAGCGGCGGGTGACGGCATTGACGGTATCGCGCGCGAACGCCGACGCGGAAACCCAAGCCTTTATGAAGGCGCACGCGCCGGGTGGTCAGGTCATCGGCAGCTATGACACGATCGAGGCCGCGCTGGTAGCCGGCGAGCGGGCCTGCCCGGCTCGATAAAGAAATAACGCGAGCGGGCCTGCCCGGCTCGATAAAGAAATAACGCGAGCGGGCTTCCCCCCCGCGCTCAACCGGAACTGGTGTGTCCCAGCCGCTGATCGACGCTCTAAGTTCTGCCACGACGGTCGCGACGGTTGCTGCTCGGCGACGAATATGTAGGTGATGGTCCAACGCCCCGGATATGCGGAACGCGCCACACCAATGCAGCATGCTTGCGACAACCATCGATTCGCCACCCGCGTTGCGGCAGCCCTCACGGTGGTCGCCGCCACAGGCTTGACGGTATCATACGCGGCCGCAGCCGACGGCATCGTCCACCAATTTTCAGCGGGCGTCCTCTATCACGACGTGCCTGAGCTCTGGAGTGGCTTCCAACGCGAGCCTACCTCTGCCGACATCAACCTAGAGGCGCAATTTTCGCCATCGATGCCCTTGTTCCGCGGCACGTTACGGCCAGCGATCGGTGCTAACATCAATGCGGCTGGCGCGACCAGCAACGCCTACGTCGACGCGCGGCTCACGTACGAATTGCCCTACCGAATGTTTTTTTCAACCGGGCTCGGCGGCGCGATCCACAACGGCAACACCGACCGTCGCGATCCCGAACGCAAAGCGCTTGGCTCGCGTGTCCTGTTCCACATCCCCATCGAAGCGGGCCTGCGCATCGATACGAACACCTCGATTTCGGTCTACTTTGAGCACACCTCCAACGCCTACACCCAGCGCTTCAATGAGGGCTTCGACCGATTGGGACTGCGCTACGGCTACACGTTCTAACGCTTGCAGCCAAACGCTTGCAGCGCTCGCAACTCGGGGGGCGACGGACCACTGCGGTCGCTGCCCATATTTTAGGCGTAAGTTAAAATCGCATAACCAGCGCGCTCAATAAACCGGCAAATTCTCGATGCCCTATTGTGCACCCACAACAAAACCCCCGTATTTGCGCGGTTTCTCGGCAGGTTAACGGTTGGCACACAGCTTGCGGTGCGGGCGACGAGACATGTCATGGGGAGCGCCGCCGATGTCGTTTACGAACCCGTTTAAGAGAGCCAATGGTTTTGGTCAGGGCTGCCCATGCGGCCGTCATTCTAGCGACCTCGAACACGCGCTCGATCGGAGTTCGCACGACGCCCGCATCCGCAGCGCCGTCGAAGAGACGGTTCTGCGCGCTGTATTCCCCAACGCGATCGAGCGACGCCGTTTCCTATCGACCGTCGGTTCAGCAACCGCGATTGCCGCCATCGCTTCAGTGTTTCCGCTTGCTACCGCAACCGAAGTGTTCGGCCAGGGTGCGGTGCCTGAAAAGAAAGACCTAAAAGTTGGCTTTATCCCGATCACCTGCGCCACGCCGATCATCATGGCAAAGCCGATGGGCTTTTATGAAAAGCAGGGGCTCAATGTCGACGTGGTCAAGACGGCCGGTTGGGCCGTCGTCCGCGACAAGACGTTGAACAAGGAATACGACGCCGCCCACATGCTCTCGCCGATGCCGCTGGCAATTTCGATCGGCGCTGGCTCGACGCCGATCCCCTATACGATGCCAGCGGTTGAAAACATCAACGGCCAGGCGATCACGCTCGCCATGAAGCATAAAGACAAGCGCGATCCAAAGACCTGGAAGGGCTTCAAGTTCGCCGTTCCATTCGATTACTCGATGCACAACTACCTGCTCCGCTATTATCTCGCCGAAGCTGGCCTCGACCCCGATGTGGACGT
The DNA here is from genome assembly GCA_038329675.1 of Hyphomicrobiales bacterium. Classification (GTDB taxonomy): domain Bacteria; phylum Pseudomonadota; class Alphaproteobacteria; order Rhizobiales; family Hyphomicrobiaceae; genus JANXVY01. Next base: position 3,525 of record JBBQNE010000030.1, read on the forward strand.
GCAAATCCGCTCAGTGCCGCCGCCGGAAATGGTTGCCAACTTGCGCGCCGACAACATCGACGGGTTCTTAGCCCCCGATCCCGTCAACCAGCGCGCAGTGTTCGATGGCGTCGGCTTCATCCATTTGCTGTCGAAGGAAATTTGGGACGGGCACCCATGCTGCGCCTTCGCCGCCAGCAAAGAGTTCGTGACGGGTTCGCCCAACACATATGCGGCCTTGCTCAAGGCCATCATCGAAGCAACCGCGTTTGCCACCAAAGCTGAAAACCGCAAACAGATCGCAGAATCAATCGCGCCAGCCAACTATCTCAACCAGCCGTTGACGGTCGTAGAACAGGTCCTAACGGGGACCTACGCCGACGGCCTCGGCAACGTGAAATCCGACCCCAAGCGGATCGATTTCGATCCGTTCCCCTATGAAAGCTTTGCGATCTGGATTTTGACGCAGATGAAGCGTTGGGGCCAGATCAAGGGCGATATCGACTACGCTGGCGTTGCAAAAGAAGTGTTCCTCGCAACCGATGCCACACGCCTCATGAAAGAGGCTGGTCTCACGCCGCCAACCGACCCCAACAAGACGTTTTCTGTCATGGGCAAACCGTTCGATCCAAAGAAGCCTGCCGAGTACCTGGCGAGCTTCCCGATTAAGCGGAGCTAAATGACGATGGCGATCCCGATGAGGCTGAGGGCCGGGCTGCTATCGTTTTTGATATTGGCGACGTTTCTATTCGCTTGGCATATTGCAGTCAGCGGGCGCAGCGACGTTGCCAAGCTCGACCCGGAATATGCCAAGCTCGTGGGGGCGACCGTCACGCAGGGTAAATCGGCGATGCCGGGCCCGATCGATGTTGGACGCAAGTTGTGGCAACTGGTGTCGGACCCGTTTTACGACCGGGGCACAAACGATAAAGGCATCGGCATTCAGCTTGGCTATTCGATCGGCCGCGTAGCGCTTGGGTTCGGGTTGGCTGCCGCCGTCGCGATACCGCTGGGCTTCCTGATCGGCATGTCACCGTTGATGAGCGCAGCCTTAAACCCGTTTATCCAAGTCTTAAAACCGATCTCTCCACTCGCCTGGATGCCGCTCGCCCTCTACACCATTAAGGACAGTACGATCTCGGCCATCTTCGTCATCTTCATCTGCTCGTTGTGGCCAATGTTGATCAACACTGCCTTCGGTGTTGCCACCGTCCGCAAGGACTGGCTCAACGTTGCAAAAACTTTGGAAATGTCGCCCGGCCGAACCGCTTGGCGGGTCATCCTGCCAGCTGCGGCTCCAACGATCCTGACCGGCATGCGTATCTCGATCGGCATCGCTTGGCTTGTGATTGTCGCGGCCGAAATGTTGGTCGGTGGCACCGGGATTGGCTACTTCGTTTGGAACGAGTGGAACAACTTGTCGATCACCAACGTCATCAATTCGATCCTCCTGATCGGTCTCGTCGGCATGGTGCTTGATCAGCTGCTCGCCCAGCTGCAACATGCCGTCGCTTACGCCGATTAAGGACCGCTGAAACATGACGACGAACTTCATTTCTGTGCAGGGGCTTGCCCGGCGGTTTCCCGACCCGACCGGCAGCGGCGAAACAACCGTTTTCGACAACGTCTGGTTCGACGTGGCCGAGGGCGAATTCTTCTGCGTGGTTGGCCACTCCGGTTGCGGCAAGTCGACGATCCTCAACATCCTGGCGGGCCTCGACCACCCGTCGGCTGGAACGATCATCGCCGGCGGCGTCCACGTCGACGGGCCAAGCCTCGATCGCGCAGTGATCTTCCAGGGCCACGCTTTGATGCCGTGGCTGACGGCATTGCAAAACGTCCAGCTTGCGGTCACCTCACGCCACCCCAACTGGACCAAAGCGCAGGTGCGCGATCACGCGATGAAGTTTCTGGCGCTTGTCCACCTCGACCATGCCGCCGACAAGAAGCCATCCCAGCTGTCAGGCGGCATGAAACAACGCGTTGGTATCGCGCGTGCGCTATCGATCGAGCCCAAAATTTTGCTGATGGACGAGCCGTTCTCGGCGCTCGATGCGCTCACGCGGGGCTCGCTCCAAGACGAAGTGCTTGAGATGCGGGCGCGCACCAAGCAAACGACCTTCATGATCACCCACGACGTCGATGAAGCAATGCTGCTCGCCGATAAGATCCTGCTGATGACCAACGGCCCGAATGCGCGCGTCGCCGAAATCGTCGAGAACACACTGCCTAAGTCCCGCGCGCGCACCGACCTCCACAAGCACGCAAACTACTATCCGCTGCGCAACCACCTGATCGACTTCCTCGTCACGCGATCAGCCGTCATGGCTCGCGACGATGCGGCAGACTACGATCCAAAAAACCCGCCGATCGTGCGCCCAACGCATGCCGTCGCAGCCGTTGGCCCGCGATTATTTAGTGGCGGAGCAGCAGGTGCCAACGAGACGCCAACAGATCTAAAACCGGGGGACCAAGTTCATGCACCAACCCTTTCGACCAAACAACCGGCCGCTTAAGCCAACGGCTGTGCCATACCGCGCAGGGTTCAGTCGGTTTGTGTCGCCAGGCTACAAACTGCCAGATGAATTAAAACTGAAGGTCGCGGGACGGGCCGATAATCCAGCTCAACAGCGCATATCTTCGCCAAGCCTTCGGACACGACAACCGCGGACACAACGTTCTGCGGCTGCCTCCAAAAGTTCAACACAGGGAGACTTACCCCATGCGCCGTGAGCAGCTCACCGAAAAAATCCTCGACATCAAGCGTGAGCGCGGCTGGACCTGGAAATACATCTGCGAGGAAATCGGCGGCATGTCGCCAACGATGATCGTTGGCGCGTTGCTTGGCCAAATGAAGCTCGTCAAGCCGCTGGCAGCGAAGGCAGCGACGCTGTTTGGCCTGACGCCAGCAGAACAAGCGATGCTCAACGAGGTGCCCTATCGCGGCACGGCGATGCCGCCAACCGACCCGTTGATCTACCGCTTTTATGAAATGGTGATGGTCAACGGACCAGCTTGGAAGGCGCTGATCGAGGAAGAATTCGGCGATGGCATTATGTCGGCGATCGACTTTGACTTCGAATTCGAGCGCATGGCACACGAGAAGGGCGACCGCGTCAAAATGATGATGACGGGCAAGTTCCTGCCCTACAAATACTACGGCAACGAGCAGGGCATCCAAGCTTACGGCTTCAAAGAAACAAGCTGATCGACCGCCGTCCAAACGAAAGCGTTCGCGCAGTTTGCCTGCGCGGACGCTTCTTCATTGGAGCATGATCGTTGCGTCGGAGCCGGCCACCAGCGGCCGTCAGCGCCGTTCGGTGTCGCGCATCCAATAGACGAACATCACGGTGACCATCGCCGTCAGCACCATCGTCGCCAAAATATCAGGCCGTGACACGAACGCCAGCCATTGCGGGATCGTCTTGAAGATCGACGTCTTGGCCTGCAGCATACCGTTGCCCGCCATCAGCACGAACACGGCAACTGATGTCAGCGCGACTGCGATCGCGATTTGCGCGGTGCGTTTGACCGGTCGCGGCATCGGGATGCGACGGCCTGGAACGGCAAAGATTGTCTTGTCGGTCATGGCGACGGCTTCCTGTAGCGAAAACAGCAACGCCAACGGGAACAGCCCGGTGACCAGCGTTTAACCACAATCGCTTAACTGATTCGGCGCCCTGTCCGTTGCCGATGCCACGGTGGATGACGCTGGCTGCAGGTCCAACCTGTGGCATGGCCGCACTTGAGCAAAGGGGCTATGCAGCGCTAGGTGCGGGCGATGAACAAACGCACGCCGCCGCCACCGCCCGATGATCCCTCAGGCATCCCCGAATTCGAAAACGTGCCCCTCAAGGACGCGCTCGAAAGCCGGTATTTGGCCTACGCGCTCTCGACGATCATGCACCGCGCGTTACCCGATGTGCGCGACGGGCTAAAGCCGGTCCACCGGCGCATCCTTTATGCGATGAACGAACTCGGGCTGTCCCCGACGTCGGCTTACATGAAATGCGCCCGCGTCGTCGGCGAGACGATGGGCAAGTTCCACCCCCACGGCGACGGGGCAATCTACGATGCGCTGGTCCGCCTCGCGCAAAGTTTCTCCCAGCGCTATCCGCTCGTCGACGGCCAAGGAAATTTCGGCAGCATCGACGGCGATAACGCAGCTGCCTACCGCTACACCGAGGCCCGCCTACCAGCGACCGCGATTGATCTGCTCGCCGGCCTCGATGAGAACGCGACGGACTTTCGGCCGAATTACAACGAGGAAGAAAAAGAGCCCGTCGTTCTGCCAGCGGCCTTCCCCAACCTTCTGGCTAACGGCTCGTCTGGAATCGCGGTCGGCATGGCGACCAACATCCCACCCCACAACATCGATGAATTGTGCGCCGCCGCGCTGCATCTGATCAAGCATCCGAACGCGACGATCGAAAAGCTCGTCGAACTGGTGCCCGGACCAGATTTTCCCACCGGCGGCGTGGTCGTCGACAGCCGCGAAGCGATTATCGAGACCTACCGCACCGGGCGCGGCGCGTTCCGTCAAAGGGCGCGGTGGGCAAAGGAAGATATGGCCCGTGGCGGCTATCAGGTCGTCGTGACCGAAATTCCCTACCAGGTTCAAAAGAGCAAACTCATCGAGAAGCTCGCCGAGTTGCTGCAGGACAAGAAGCTGCCGCTCGTTGGCGACATCCGCGACGAGAGCGCAGAAGACGTCCGCGTCGTCATCGAGCCCAAATCGCGCGCCGTCGATCCGATGGTCATGATGGAGAGCCTGTTCAAGCTATCTGAGCTTGAGGTGCGTTTCTCACTCAACATGAACGTGCTGTCGGCTGGCCAAATTCCCAACGTGCTATCGCTGAAAGACGTTCTTCAGCAATGGCTTGAGCACCGCGTCGAGGTGCTGATCCGCCGCTCGAAGCACCGCCTTGGCAAGATCGAGCACCGGCTCGAGATCCTCGATGGCTACCTGATCGCGTTCCTCAACATCGACGAGGTGATCCGCATCATCCGTTTTGAAGAGGAGCCAAAGACCCAGCTCATCGCGACATTCAAGCTATCGGACGTCCAGGCCGAAGCGATCCTCAACCTCCGCCTCCGCGCGATTTCTAAACTCGAGGAAGTGGAACTCCTTACTGAGCACGACAAGCTGTCAAAGGAACGCCGCGAATTGCTGGCGCTCGTCGCCTCTGACGACCAGCAGTGGGAGCGCATCACCGAAGAGATCCGCCAAACGCGCGAGCGCTATTCCAAAAAGACACCGCTTGGTCAGCGCCGGACACGATTTGAGGACGCGCCTGATATCGATATCGACCTCACCGAAGCGCTCGTTGAGAAGGAACCCGTCACCGTGGTCTTGTCCGACAAGGGCTGGATTCGCACGATGAAGGGCCACTTGGAAGACCTGTCGAAGCTCGACTTTAAACAAGGCGACGGCTTGAAGCGCGTGCTGCACGCATCCACGACCGACAAGCTGATCTTACTTGCAACCAACGGACGCTTTTTCACCCTCGACGTCGTGGCCTTGCCCGGCGGCCGCGGCCATGGCGAACCGGTTCGCTTGATGGTCGATCTCGAAGCCGAATACGATTTCTTGGAAGCGTTCATCCACCAACCCGGCCGTAAGTTGCTTGTCAGCTCGGCATCAGGCTACGGGTTCGTCGTGCCCGAAGATGAGGTCGTGGCGTCGACCCGCAAGGGCAAACAAGTGCTGAACGTCGGCGACGGCGAAGCGGCAAAAGTCGTCGTCCCCGCGATCGGTGATATGGTTGCAACCATGGGTGACAACCGCAAGCTGCTGGTGTTCCCGCTCGCCGAAGTCAACGAGATGACGCGCGGCAAAGGCGTGATCCTGCAGCGCTTCGCCGACGGGGCTTTGTCGGACGTGCGGGTCTTTGCGAAATCGGCGGGCCTGACGTGGCTCGATAGCGCGGGGCGGACATTCACGCTGTCGGGCAGCGACCTCGACGACTGGGTCGGCACGCGGGCGCAATCGGGCAAGGTTGCGCCAAAGGGCTTCCCGCGATCGAATTCGTTTGGGCCAGCGTTCGATTGAAGGGCCGCGCGGCAGCACTACTTCCGCTTCCAGTGGCAAACCTTGGTGCGCGAGCCATCGCGGTTTGACTGCCAGCGGCAGCCTTCATTCGCCGGGCGCCGGTCGTAGAGATAGAACCGGCCGCGGCGTTGGCTGTTGAAGGTTTGCCCCGAAACGTCATGTCCGCCGATGCGGACGTTTTTGCCAAATCGGACTTCGGCGGCAGCTGGCGCGCTCGTCGCCACGACGCCATGCAACGTCGCGACGACCATCAATGCCGACATCACGGCTAAGCGTGGCTTAACGGCAAAGCGTAGCCTAACGACAAAGCGTAGCCTAACGACAAAGTGTGGCCTGAAGCGCAACTTGGGCCAGCCGATTTGACGCTGGCAATTTGTCGGGGTCATAAACTTACGTGGCTCCATACTCTGCGCGTCATCTTCTTGCCTTCGGTCTGCATGCCTTAATCGGTGTTAATGGTTGGTTCCCACATGCAATCCACGCTCAACCACCAGGCTTTGCTAACGCACCGTCAGGCGCCACCCCTGTTCCGACTTGCCAAGCCAGGCGATCTCGCCTAAGGCCCGGCTCGTCAATACACACGTGACCCACTGCGGCTGCCGCCGACAACGCGGCTCGTCGCTCCGGTGGGCCTCTTCGTTTCTGCGGCCGCCTTGGCCGTCCAGACGGGTTGGCCTTCTCCGGGTCACGGAGGTTAAACCGGAAAAGGCTCAACGACCATGACACTGCCCATGTTCAACATGCGTCAGCTGCTCGAAGCTGGCGTTCACTTTGGCCACCAGTCTCACCGCTGGAACCCGAAGATGGCTCCGTTCATTTTCGGTGCCCGCAACAACATCCACATCGTCGATCTCACACAGACGACGCCGATGCTCCATCAGGCCTTGCTGAAAGTCTCCGATACGGTGGCTGGCGGCGGACGCGTGCTGTTTGTTGCAACCAAGCGCGCAGCGTCGGATGCGGTGGCCGAAGCTGCCAAAAAGTCGGCGCAGTATTACATCAATCACCGTTGGCTCGGTGGAACGCTGACCAACTGGAAGACGATTTCGGGTTCGATCCGTCGCCTCCGCCAGCTCGACGACATTTTGGCCGACCCCCAGGGCCGGACCAAAAAGGAAATCCTCAACGTCCAGCGCGAGCGCGATAAGCTCAATCAGGCGCTCGGCGGCATCAAAGACATGGGCGGTACGCCCGACCTGCTGTTTATCATCGACACCAACAAAGAATCGATCGCGGTCCAGGAAGCCCGTAAGCTCGGCATCCCGATCGTCGCTATCGTCGATACCAACTGCGATCCCGATGGCATCGATTTCCCGGTCCCGGGTAACGATGACGCCGGCCGCGCGATTACGCTCTATTGCGATCTCATCGCTGGCGCAGCTCTCGACGGCCTTGAGCGCTCACAGTCGGGGTCGGGCATTGATCTTGGCGCGATGGAAAACCCACCGGCCGAGGATCTTGGTGCTGCCGTTGCGTTCCGTGGCATCGAGGCTGCGCGCGGGGAGGCCGATGACCTCAAGCGCATCACCGGGATCAGCTTCAAGCTCGAGCAGCGGCTCAACGATACCGGCGTCTTCCACTTCTGGCAAATGGCCGATCTTGCTGGGGACCAGATGACCGCTCTCGACCGCCAGATGAAGCTCAAGGGCCAGATCCAAAAAGACGATTGGGTCGGCCAAGCCAAGAAGCTGATGGAAGCCAAAGCCGTCTAGTCGGAGCCGCGGCGGGTGCGCCTCCAGAACCCGCCGCGACAGCCAATGTGTTTTGCTGACACGTTGTGGCCCTCGACCGCCTGCTCGCTGGTGTCTCGATCGTCGCAATCTCGCAATGCCCCGCGTTTAAGCGCCAGCGCTGGCCGTGATAATATCGTTATAAACCGTCCGCGCGGACCGCCCGAGTGACATCGTCACTGGCAAACCGCTGGACCATCGACACAGGGACCAGAGCCCATGATCATTCCCGCCGAACTCGTGAAGCAACTGCGCGATAAGACCGGCGCGGGCATGATGGACTGCAAGAAGGCGCTTGGCGCGACGGAAGGCGACATCGAGGCCGCCATCGACTGGTTGCGAAAGAAGGGCCTCGCCAAAGCCGGTGCGAAGTCGGACCGGGTGGCAGCCGAGGGTCTCGTTGGCATCAGCGCCAAGGGCCAGCAGGGCGTCGTCGTCGAGGTCAACTCAGAGACGGATTTCGTCGCGCGTAACGAACAGTTCCAGGACATGGTCCGCACGATCACGTCGGTGGCGGGCTCGGCGAACGGCGACGTACCAAAATTGCTCGCGGCAGCCTACCCGGGCAAGACGACCACGGTCGAAGAGCAGGTCAAGGAAATGATCGCAACAATCGGCGAGAACATGAACGTTCGCCGCACGGCCATGCTCGAGGTGAGCGGTGGTCAAGTGACAGCCTACGTCCACAATAAGGTTGCCGACGATCTGGGGCGCATTGGCGTCCTCGTCGCGCTTGAAAGCAAAGGCAGCGCAGCGACGCTAAGCGAAATCGGCCGACAGATCGCCATGCACGTTGCCGCCCGAAATCCGGTCGCCCTCGATCTTGCTGGCGTCCCGCAGGAGCGGATCGATCGTGAAAAGGCGATCATCATGGATAAGAACCAGGGCAAGCCGGCCCACGTTCTGGAAAAGATCGCCGAGAGCGCACTCAAGACCTTTGCCAAAGAGAACTGCCTGCTCGACCAATCCTTCGTCATCGACGAGAGCAAAAGCGTCGCGCAGGCGTTGAAGGACGCCGAGAAGGCAGCCGGTGCGCCAATCAAGCTGTCGGCGTTTGTCCGATATGCACTGGGTGAAGGCATCGAGAAGCCCAAGGACGATTTCGCCAGCGAAGTCGCCGGCATGGCCCAAACGTAAGCGGGATATCACCATCTCAACGCATGTAACGCGCAGGCTGCGCGATGTTTGCGAGTTGCGCCTGCGTGTCGCGCCTCGCTTGGTCCCCTTGGCGATATCGATGGCAGGTGGCGTACGGCGTAGCGCCAGCTGGCTCGATTGCGGCAAGTCACTTTCGTCTGACCGCAAAGCACTCTAGCCATCGTGGCCAGTTGTGCGCTACGCCCGCGCGCTAGTCCCGTTCGGAGCCAGAACCTGCCATGGCCGATACGCCGCTGAAATATCGGCGCCTGTTGTTAAAGCTATCCGGCGAAGCGCTGATGGGCGGCGGCGGATATGGCATCGACAGCGCGATCGTCGACCGTCTGGCCCGTGACGTGGCGCAAGCGCGTGCTGCTGGCGCCGAAATCGCAATCGTCGTCGGCGGCGGCAATATCTTTCGCGGATTGACCGGGGCGGCCATCGGCATGGACCGCGCAACGGCCGATTATATGGGCATGCTGGCAACCGTGATGAACGCGCTCGCCTTCCAAAGCGCACTGACGCGGACGGGGCTCGATGCGCGCGTGATGTCGGCAATCCCGATGCCGACGGTATGCGAGGCGTATGTGCGCCCCAAGGCTTTGGGCCATATGCAGCAAGGCAGAGTGATCGTGTTTGCAGCAGGCACCGGCAACCCGTTTTTTACAACCGATACGGCAGCGACGCTTCGAGCCATCGAAATGGGCTGCGATGCGGTCGCCAAAGCAACCCAAGTCGACGGCGTTTATTCAGCCGATCCGCGCAAGGACCCGTCTGCGGTGCGTTACGACCGTCTCGGCTATGACGAAGTACTCGCCCGCAACCTCCAGGTGATGGATGGGGCAGCCATTGCCCTTGCTCGCGACAATCGATTGCCGGTAGTGGTGTTTTCCATCGATGAACCCGGCAACCTTTTGGCGGTCCTGACCGGACGGGCCCGATCAACCGTGATCGAGGATATCGCCACCTGACGAGCAGCAATACCAATTCGGGACCACGGTTTAACGCTACTCAAAGACCAAGTATTCGGGAGCCACGACGATGGCCAACTTCGACTTAAACGAGCTTGAAACGCGGATGAGAGCTTCGCTTGACACCCTGAAACGGGAGTTGTCTGGGTTGCGGACTGGCCGCGCCAGCGCCAATCTTCTCGATCCGGTGCAAGTGACCGTGTATGGCTCGAAAATGCCGCTCAATCAGGTGGCGACCGTCTCTGTTCCCGAATCACGTACGATTGCTGTCACGGTGTGGGATCGATCAAATCTTGCAGCCGTCGAAAAAGGCATTCGTGAATCGAGCCTCGGGATCAATCCGGTCATGGATGGGAACGTGATACGCCTGCCGATACCAGCGCTGACGGCCGACCGGCGAACCGAACTCGTCAAGCTCGCCCACAAGTACACCGAACAGACCCGCGTCAAGGTCCGCAACGTCCGGCGCGAAGGTATGGACGGCCTAAAAAAGATGGAGAAGGACGGGGACATCAGCGAAGATGACCACAAGAAGAACGGCACGAAGGTTCAAGAGTTAACTGACCGCCTGATTAAAGAGGTCGACCAGCTTCTCGCCTCAAAGGAAGTCGACATCCAAAAAGTCTAAGTGCACCGCGTTGGGGCGCAACGGGTTGGAGCGTGAATGGCGCATTTCGCGCTTTGCCAAAGTGACGGGAGACGGCCACTCCGTGAAAGACGTGTCGCTCAAGTTTGATGTCGGGAACGGCCCTGGAGTAATCCCCGGTGCGCCTTGCAGCTTGGCTCCCGGCTTGGCCAACGGCGCCGCAGCGGAAGGCAGCGTCCATGCGACGACGGCCGCTGTCCTAAGTTCGGCGGCGTCAGCGTCGTTTGCAAACAATTCCCCGTCGGCACATAACCCATCTCCACATAATTCGGCATCGGCCATCCGTGACGTTGCGCCCGTCGTCCATGTCGCCATCATTATGGATGGCAACGGCCGATGGGCCAAGGACCGCGGCCTTCCACGAGCGGCTGGCCACAAGAGCGGCGTTGAGGCCGTGCGCCGAACGGTCCGCGCGGCCATGGAACTCGACATCGCCTACATCACGATCTTTTCGTTTTCATCTGAGAACTGGTCGCGACCACCAGACGAGATCTCGGATCTGATGGCGCTGATGAAGCGCTTTATTCGCGGCGATCTTGCCGAACTCCATCAAAACAACGTGCGCATTACTGTCATTGGCGACCGGCGTGGGGTTGATCCAGAACTGGTGACGCTGATCGACGAGGCTGTTGATCTCACGCATACAAACACCGCGCTCACGCTGCAGATCGCGTTCAACTACGGATCGCGCGCTGAAATTGCCGCCGCTGCCCGCCGCCTCGCAGAGCGCGCTATGGCTGGCGAACTTGCTCCAGATGCAATTGATGCCGCCGCCATCTCAGCCGAACTTGACACCGCTGGCACTCCCGATCCCGATTTGTTGATCCGGACAAGCGGGGAAATGCGGATTTCTAATTTCTTGTTATGGCAGCTCGCCTACACAGAATTCGTGTTCCTTGACACATACTGGCCTGACTTTGGACGTGAGCATCTCGAACAGGCAATTGCCGAATACCGCTCCCGGGACCGACGGTTTGGGGGCTTGAGCAAGCGGTCGTCAGCGTGAGCGATACACTTGGCAGCGAAACGATCGCCATCAGCAGCCTTAAACGGTCCGCGGCCGACCGGGTTGCCCCGTCACCTATCGACCTGCAATCTCCCGTCAACCTGCAATCCCCGGTCAACCTGACATTCCGTGTCGACCTGACAACTGTTGGCAACCTCCAAACGCGCATTGCGTCCGCAGCCGTCATGGTGACGGTCGGAGTGGCCATGACCTGGGCTGGTACGCTGCCGTTTGCCCTGCTTGTCCTCGTCGTTGCGATGATGATTGGCTGGGAATGGGGCGAACTTGTTCGCGGCGATGGGGCAAGTGACGGTTTTGTCATTCATGCCGCCGCGCTTGCTATCGCCGTTGCGCTTGCGCTGATTGGTTTTCCAGTTCTTGCCCTGATCGCGCTGGCAGCTGGCGCGGTCGTGCTGGCTGGGGGAAGCTATGGCGCCAATCCGATGTTGTCGGCCGTTGGCATTTTTTACGCGGGCCTGCCAGCCGTCGCCTTGATGTGGTTGCGCGCTGACCCGGGCTACGGCTTTGCGATCGTCTTGTTTCTATTTTTAGCCGTTTGGATGAACGACACGATGGCCTTCGTCGTTGGCAAATCGATCGGGCGCGTTAAGTTGTGGCCGTCGATCTCTCCCAAGAAGACCTGGGAAGGTCTTCTCGGCGGCATCGCTGCCAGTGCCATTACGGGCTATGGGTTTGCGCTCATGTTCAGTGGCGTTTCGCCGTGGCGGCTCGCAGGTATTGGCGCGATTGCGGGTGCTTTCGCGCTTGGCGGCGACCTCGCTGAATCAGCGTTGAAGCGTCGGTTTGGCGTAAAAGACGCCGGCGCCATCATCCCCGGACACGGCGGTGTCATGGACCGTATGGATGGCATCGTGGCCGTTGCAGTCGTCGCCGCGATCGCAGCACTGGTGCTCGGCGGCCGATCTCCAGCTAGCGCCTTGTTGATTGGAGTTTGACGTGGACAGCATCTCCCGTCACCAGGCCAGCGCTGCACAAGCCAGCGCTGCTCAGGCCAGCGCTGCACAAGCCAGCACTAAACAGGCCATCGACCCTCGGCCGCATGGTGGCGTGCAAAAGCCCGACAGCGTCCGGACAGTGACGATCCTGGGCGCGACGGGGTCGATCGGCACCAGCACGCTTGACCTGATAGGCCGCAACGCCGATCGCTTCGAAATCATCGCGCTGACCGCGCAAACCAATGTCGACGAACTGGCCAAGCTCGCAATCCGCCATCATGCAAAGCTAGCGGTTATTGGCGACGATACAAAACTTGGCGACCTGCGCGAACGGCTTGCCGGGTCGGGAATTGAAGCGGCAGCTGGCGCCAATGCGGTCACGGAGTCAGCGTCTCGTCCTGTAGATTGCGTGATGGCTGCAATCGTCGGGGCAGCCGGGCTTCGGCCGACCTTTGCTGCGGCGCGGCAGGGACGGCGCGTTGCCTTGGCAAACAAAGAATGTCTTGTCTCTGCCGGTCAGATCTTCCTCGATTGCGTGGCGGCCTCGGGGGCCGAGTTGTTGCCAGTCGACAGCGAGCACTCAGCTGCATTCCAAGCCATGAGCGGAGCCTCAGTTCGCGACATCGAAACGGTGACACTAACGGCATCTGGCGGCCCATTTCGAACATGGTCGCGCGAGCGCATTGCTGCGGCGACGCCCGAGTTAGCGCTCAAGCATCCCAACTGGACGATGGGCCGTAAAATCACGATCGACAGCGCAACCCTCATGAATAAAGGGCTTGAACTGATCGAAGCCTACCACCTCTTTCCCGTCGAGCCACATCAGCTGCGCGTCGTCGTCCATCCACAGTCGATCATTCATGCGCTCGTTGCCTACACGGATGGGTCAGTCCTGGCGCAATTGGCCGCGCCCGATATGCGCACGCCGATCGCGCTCTCGTTGTCGTGGCCAGCGCGCATGGTCGCCCCCACCGCACGGCTTGATTTGGTCGCCCTCGGTCAATTGACCTTCGAAGCCCCCGACGAGGAGCGCTTTCCAGCCTTGCGGGTAGCACGCGAAGCGATGATTGCCGGTGGAACGGCGCCAGCTATCCTGAACGCTGCCAACGAGATCGCCGTCGATGCCTTTTTGTCGCGACGGATCGCGTTTCCCGAGATTACGTCGTTGGTGGCAGCGACGCTGGAGGCTGCCGCAGCGTCTGGCGTCAGTTCTTGCGTAACCACATTGGACGAAATCCTTCACGTCGATGGTGAAGCTCGCCGTTTGGCAGGCGCGATCCTAAATGATACTTTGTGACGTAACTGCCGACTGACCTGCACGCCCGCCTAAAATCGCCTGCCGTCCCAAACAAGCGGGCCGGTCGCAATCCAAACACCTCAGGTAATAGCTCGATATGACGCTACTTCAGATGTCGCTACCGCCGTTCAATCTGCTGGCGTGGCTACCTGTCATCATGATCGTGATCTTCATCCACGAGCTCGGACATTTCTTGGTCGCGCGCTGGTGCGGTGTGAAGGTCGCGACGTTCTCGATCGGGTTTGGCACTGAGTTGTACCACCGCTACGACCGGCACGGAACGCGCTGGCGCCTCGCTGCTATCCCGATCGGTGGCTACGTCAAGTTTGCTGGCGATGAGAACGCCGCCAGCGTGCCGAGTGCCGACGCGGTGTTGCGCATGAGCCCGGAAGAGCGGGCCGGCGCGTTTCCATTAAAGCCGCTGTGGCAGCGAGCCGCCGTCGTTGCCGCTGGACCAGGGGCAAATTTTATCTCGGCAATCCTCATTTTTGCTGCCGTTGCCTATTTTGCAGGCATCAACATTCAACCAAAACCGACGATCGAGGTTCAGGCGAACAGCCCCGCGGCCCGGTCGGGCATGATGACCGGCGACGTCGTCGACAAGATCGACGGTCGCAACATCAAAGACTTCACGACGCTCCTGCGCGTCATGTCAACGGCACCAATCGGTCGGGAACTCAAGGTTGAAGTGCTGCGCGACGGCCAACCGTTCACGCTGATGGTCCGTCCCGAAGAACGGACCGTCGACGACGGGTTCGGCGGTAAAGACACGCGACCGATGCTGGGCGTGAAAGCGATCGCAGAAAAATCGCGCGGGACGACGGTGCAACCAGGCGTTGTCGAAGCTTTAGTTCATGGGGTCACGCTAACGTGGACCGTGATCACTGACACGATCAGCGCAATGATGCATCCACAGTTCCTGCAGAAGGTGTCCGGTCTGCCGACAATGATCGATGTGTCGAACAAAGTCGCGACATTTGGGTTTCTGCCGACGCTGCAATTGATCGCCCTTCTGTCGGTCAGCATCGGTTTCATTAACTTGCTGCCGATTCCGATCCTGGACGGCGGCCACCTTATGTTCTATGCCGCCGAGGCTGTGCGCGGAAAACCACTGAGCGAGCAGGCGCAGGAATTCGGCTTTCGAATCGGGTTCGCGCTGGTTTGCAGCCTGATGCTCTTGGCCCTGTGGAATGACCGGTTTCGCGTGTGCCGTTGGGTTGGCCTCGACTGCTCGAGTTGACCTCCCGCTCGGCCCCCAAATGGGCACCGCTCAAACCCCGCGAATCACTACGGAAATGCGGCCTTTGAGCTCCCGGACGATTGTCCGGTGGTGGCGTAAAGTTGCCACTTCCTCACAGGGTTTTGAATCGTTAAAGGTGCGTTGTTGAGAATTGCGTGCGTCACCTTTCAGTGAAGGTGCGCGCGGGGGCGCGAAAGTTCGCAAGCTCAACATGGTTTTGCAGGTCGCAGCCCTCTCTGGGTCATGAGTTGCGAAATCAGGCGCTCAGTCTGCTGTGATGGTCCACCGGGACCTGCTGCGGTTCAGCCTGAGGGCCAAACGGGTGGACGGTTTTTAAGGGCAAGTCCGCGGATGATGGGGTTTACGACCAAATTGATCAACGTGGTGGCGGGAAACTGCTGCCAGCTTCGATCTTTCGCAGCTTTCCAGTGCATCGTCAGTTCGGTTCAGCGAACGATGGTCATCGCACTCCTCGCGACTGCGGGCGCGACTGCCGCGATCCCCGTCCTATTGCCAAACACGGCCTTCGCGCAAACCGGTCCCGTTCGCGATATTCAGGTTCAAGGCAATCGCCGCGTCGAAGCTGAAACGGTTCGCTCCTACCTAAAGTTTACCGTCGGCGGCGCCTACGACGCAGGCAAGGTCAGCCAGTCAATCCAAGCATTGTTTGGCACGGGCCTGTTCCGCGACGTCAACATCACGCGCGATGGCGGCACGGTTACGGTCACAGTTGTTGAAAACCCAATTGTCAATCAGGTAGCATTCGAGGGCAACAGCGAAGTCGATGTCGCGACGCTTTCTACCGAAGTGCAACTCAAGCCGCGTTCGGTTTTCACCGAGGCCAAGGGTCGCGCCGACGCTCAGCGAATCCTAGACGTGTACCGGCGTCAGGGCCGCTTCGCTGCCAACGTCGAGCCCAAGCTCATTGAACTCGAACAGAACCGCGTTAACGTGGTGTTTGAGATCACCGAAGGGTCGGCGACCAAGGTCAAAGGCATCGCATTCTCAGGTAACCGCGCATTTTCCGACTCACAACTCCGCGATATCGTCTCCACAACACAGTCCGGTTGGTTTGACTTCCTCAAGGGCACTAGCATCTACGACCCCGATCGCGTCAGCCTCGACCGCGAACTGCTGCGCCAGTACTACCTGAAAAATGGCTACGCCGACGTCAGCGTCGTTGCTGGCAACGCCGATCTGGCCCCTGATGGCAGCGGCTTCTTCATCACCTACACGATTGAAGAAGGCCCGATGTATCGCTTCGGCGCGATCACGATCGAGAGCGCACTGCCGAACGTTCAGACCGGCACGCTAAACGCCGAGATCCTCACCCAGTCGGGTGCGGTTTACAACGCTTCGGAACTCGACAAGACGGTCGAGAAGCTGACACTTGCAGTGGCTGAGCAGGGGTTTGCCTTCGCCCGCGTTCGCCCACGCGCGACGCCGGATCAGGCCAACAAAACTATTTCGATCGTCTACCAGATCGATGAAGGCCCGCGCGTCTATATTGAGCGCCTGGACATCATCGGTAACACGCGGACGAAGGACTTCGTCATCCGTCGCGAGTTCCGGCTTGCTGAAGGCGACGCCTTCAACCCGCTGCTGGTTGACCGCGCCAAGAAACGCTTACAATCGCTCGGTTTGTTCAAGACGGTTGATATCAAACGCCGCCCAGGCTCAAGTTCAGACCGCGTCAATCTCGACGTCGTCGTCGTTGAGCAGTCAACTGGTGAACTTTCGTTCGGCGCTGGTTATTCGACAGCCGAAGGCGTCATTGGTGACGTCAGCATCACCGAGCGTAACCTGCTCGGCAACGGCCAGTTCCTGCGCCTCAAGGTCGGCGGTTCGCTTGAGCGGGCGCAAGTTGACTTGAGTTTCACCGAGCCGCGCTTCCTCGATCGGAACCTGTCGGCTGGCTTTGACCTGTTCTACAAGCAGGTCGACCAAACCGACCAGTCGGGCTTCAAAAATCGCACGGCCGGCGGCAGTGTCCGTCTCGGGTTCCCGCTCGCCGAAGATCTTTGGATGCAGACGTCGTACACGTTGTCGCAGAACGATATCTTCGACGTATCGGACCGAGCTTCGATCGGCATCTTGGAAGCTGGAACCCGAAACGATGGCGAGTCGATCACGTCAGCGCTCGGCGCAACGCTCACCTATGACAAACGCAACCATCCTCGAAACCCGAATCGCGGGTACTACTTCCAGGTCGGTACCGACTTTGCTGGATTGGGTGGCGACGTGCAGTACGTCCGACTGTCTGGCGAGGGCCGCGCGTACTATCCGATCACCGAAAAAATTACATTGGTCGGGCGCATCACTGGCGGCCATATCGAGGGTTGGGGCGACGAAGACGTCCTGCTGACCGACTTGTTCTTCCGTGGCGGTGAAACGGTGCGAGGCTTCAACCGAGCAGGTTACGGTCCACGCGATCTCTCGACCGGCGATGCGCTCGGCGGTAAGACCTACTGGGCCGCCAACGCTGAAGTTCGCTTCCCATTCCCGTTCTTACCAGACGAGCTGGGCATGAGTGGTGCGGTGTTCGCCGACGCTGGCTCGCTCTTTGACGCTAGCGATGCCGTCAAAGGCTTAGCCAATCAGACGTGTGCTGGCGGCGTCGAAGGTGTGTTGGCTGCCAATACGTTCAAGGGCCAATCGACGGCGAGACGCGGCCTCTGCCTCGCAGATGAAGCGAGCGTCCGGGCTTCGGTCGGCGCAAGCTTGATTTGGAATTCGCCGGTTGGGCCTTTGCGGCTTGATTTTGCCCATGCTCTGCTGAAGGAAGAATTCGACAGGGAGCAATTCTTCCGGTTCGGCGCCTCAACCAAGTTCTAGTCCGAACGCTGTATGTCGGATGCAGCGTGCGGTTGGTGCAGCTAACCACTCGCACTCAAACGCGACGATCGATCTGTAGAGCGGCGTGCGGATTGAACTGGCTAGCGGTCGGGATCGGTATCGACCCTAGCTCGAGCCCAGGCGTTTCATGGCGCGGTCTCGGCCAATCAGCGGGAGCAGCGGTTTTAGTTCCGGGCCCGTCTCGCGACCCGTCAACGCCAATCGAATGGGATGAAACAGACCCTTGCCCTTGGCTCCCGTTTCCCGTTTCACGGCATCGATCCAGGTCGGCCAGGTCTCAAGCGTCCATGGCTCAGGCGGCAAAACAGCTGCAGCCTTAGCAGCAAACGCCGCGTCCTCGATAACACCATCGATGTCACCGTTGACGACCGCCCACCACTCCTTCGCTTCGGCCATAACCGACAGATTGCCTCGCACCGCCCCCCAAAACGCTTCAGCCGAGCCACCCGCAATACCCAGGTGCGCCAATCGATCGGCAACGTCACCAAATGCGAGCCCGTGCAGCAACCGCGCGTTGACGCTGCGCAATTCAGCCTCATCGAAACGGGCTGGCGCCGTCGATACTTTCGCCAAGCTGTAGCCGCGCGCGAGGTCGGCAACGCTCATGCGAGGCTCAACGGCATCCGATGTGCCAATCAAGGCCGCGTGAGACAAGACCGCCATCGGCTCAAAGCCTGCGTCGCGGAAGCCGCCGATCGATAGGCTGTCGAGCCGTTTGGACAGCGCTTGGCCATCGGCGCCAATCAACAGCGAATGATGCGCAAACGCTGGCGGGGCGGCACCCAGCGCGCCGAACAATTCCATCTGCACGCCAGTGTTGGTGACGTGATCCTCGCCGCGGATCACGTGCGTGATCGAAAAGTCGATGTCGTCGACGACACTCGTGAATGTGTAAAGCGGCGTGCCGTCCTCGCGGATCAGGACCGGATCAGACAGCGAGCCAATGTCGACGGTCTGCTCGCCTCGGATCAGGTCGGTCCAGGTCACAGGCGTGGGACGCGGGGTCAAACTTTGATCGGACGGATCAAAATTTGCCAACTGTAGCCGCCAATGCGGCTTTCGCCCCTCGCGCTCAAGTTGCGCGCGTTCGTCCGCCGTCAATTTCAGCCCGGCGCGATCATAAATCGGCGGCAACCCACGCGCGAGCTGGCGTTTCCGCTTTCGATCGAGGTCATCGGCACTTTCATAGCATGAATACAGCCGCCCGGCCGCGCGCAACGCTTCGGCGACCGCCTGATACCGAACGAGGCGATCCGACTGCCGTGCAAACCGATCCCACGTCAGTCCAAGCCACGTCAAATCGCGTTCGATCGCCTCCGCGTATTGTGGCTTTGATCGTTCGCGATCGGTGTCGTCCATACGCAGCATAAACGTGCCGCCATGGCTCCGGGCAAACATCATATTGAGCACCGCTGGCCGAATATTGCCCGCATGCAGCCGACCGGTCGGCGATGGGGCAAATCGAACGGCGACGTTCATCGATGCAGGATGGGTTGCTCCAGGCGCGATAGCTGCGGTCGTTACGGGTGTATCAGTCATGGATCTCCTGGCGCGCTTTGCCACCGGTCGTCGAGGTTGTGGACTCTGTTGGCGGTATGCACCACAGACATCGCGGAATCACCTATTCACCAACACTGTCGCTCGCAAACAGCTTGTCCACAGCTTGTCCCTGAGCGAAGCCGCGTCGGCACAATCGAACAGGTGCAGCATATGGCATCACATATCGAGATGAAGCGTCTTGCGGAAGATGCCGACGCTGTCCGCACGCTTGCACGGTTCCTCCACCATATGGATGACTGCGATTGGAGCGACTGGGAACTTGACTTCCTCGACAGCATGGCGTCACGCGATACGCCCGAGCCATTGTCCATGCGCCAGCGCGAAGTGCTCGTCGAACTCCGCGACCGTGCCGAGCTCGCCCGCGACTGGCGCGGGATCCCAATCCGGCGGCTGATCGAGCAAACCCATCTGGCCCGGCTCGACCTCGATGAGGACGACGAAGCTTTTGTTATCGGGCTGGCCGATCGATGGCCGACGTCTTTACGGAAGGGACAACTCGCCCGTCTGGTACGGCTCGCCGCCCGCGTCGGCGTGATCGAGCCCTACCTTACACCGAGCCGCGGCGCCCGGGTCGACACGGATCGCGCAGCTTAAGTGGGGTCGCGTACCTTAAGTGGGGTCGAGCTGCTTACGTGGGGTCGAGCTGCTTTCGTGGAGTCGAGCAGATTACGTCGGGCTTGCAGATTACGTCGTGCTGCGCAACGTCGGTTATGTTCCGCGCCATCCCGGCCCAACAGCCGACCCCTATCCCCATGACGCGCAAGCAAGCTGAGCGGCAGCGATCGCCGCCGAACTGCTCAGCCCGCTCCGTCGCCGTCGGCGCGGGGAATAGCGATCGCAAGTTCGGGCTGCCGGGGTAGGGATGGTGCAGCAACGCCCATCGACGCGCCAACCGCCGTTGACTTTGCGTCCACCAACGGCTGCTCAGCCGTCGCGTCAATAGTCTCACGAAACCGGTTGGTGATCGGATATCGCCGGTCGCGGCCAAAGTTTTTCGCCGAAATCTTGACGCCGGGCGCCGCCTGACGCCGCTTATACTCGGCAATATCCAACAGCCGCGCGACCTTTGCCACCGTTTCTGGCGGATGCCCGCGCGCAATGATTTCAGACAACGGCCGTTCATTCTCGACCAGTTGCATCAAGATATCGTCCAACACATCGTACGGCGGCAGGCTATCCTGGTCGGTCTGGTTGGCCCGCAATTCTGCCGTCGGAGGCTTCGTAATGATCCGCTCAGGGATAACAATTCCCGCCGGACCCAGCCCGCCGTCTGGCACATTCGCATTACGCCAGCGCGCGAGGCGGAAGACCTCGGTTTTGTAGAGATCTTTGATAGGATTATAGCCGCCATTCATGTCGCCATAAAGCGTCGCGTATCCCACGCTCATTTCGCTCTTGTTGCCCGTTGTCACGACCATGCTACCGAACTTGTTTGATACCGCCATCAGCAGCGTACCCCGAACACGGCTCTGGAGGTTTTCCTCCGTGACATCATTGGGACGGTCGCCGAACAGCGGCTTCAAGCCCCATGTCATCGCCGCCACTGCCGGTTCGATAGACACCGCGTCCAGCCGGACATGAAGGGCTGCTGCGCATGCTCGTGCGTCAGCTAGGCTATCGTCGGCGGTGTAGCGCGAGGCAAGCATCAGCGCGTGGACCCGATCGGGCCCCAAGGCATCGGCAGCGATGGCTGCCACCAGCGCGCTATCGATCCCGCCAGATAGCCCAAGCACCACGCCCGGAAAGCCGTTTTTGCGCACATAGTCGCCGAGCCCGAGCATCACCGCCTGGTATCCGGCCGCATCGCCTTCTGGGACCCGGGCAACGTGATTGGCCTCGCATCGCCAGCCTTGCGGGCCCCGCCGCCATTCGGTCAGCACAACAGCTTCTCGCCACGCAGGCAATTGCGCAGCCATTGACCGGTCGGCATTGAGCACGAACGATGCGCCATCGAAAACGAGTTCGTCCTGGCCACCAATTTGGTTGAGGTAGGCGAGCGGCAGGCCGGTTTCCGTGACACGCGCCACCGCAACATTCATGCGCCGATCGGGCTTTGGCCAATCAAACGGCGAACCGTTGATCGAAATCAAAATTTCAGCGCCACATTCAGCGAGGCATTCGGTGACTTCGTCTGTCCAAATATCCTCGCAGATCGGTACGCCGAGTTTTACGCCACGGAACGGGATCGGGCCTGGCAGCGGACCGGCCGTGAACACCCGCTTTTCGTCAAACACCCCGTAATTGGGCAAATCGACCTTAGTCCGAACGGCGGCGATCCGACCGCCATCGAGCAGCGCGACCGCGTTGTAAAGTTTACCGCCGTCGGCCCAAATGGTCCCAACAAGGGCGGCCGGACCATCGGCTATTTCGGCGGCCAGCCGTTCAAGCACTGCTCGGGCGGCCGCCTGAAATGCTGGCTTGAGGACCAGGTCTTCCGGCGGATAGCCTGTGATAAACAGCTCGGAAAACACCACCAAATCAGCGCCAAGCGCCGCTGCGGTGGCGTGGCCCGCGACGAGTTTACGCCCGTTGCCGTCGAGGTCCCCGACGGTGGGGTTCAACTGCGCAAGAGCGATTTTAAGACTGTCAGGTTTGT
>JBBQNE010000031.1:0-25466 GCA_038329675.1 Hyphomicrobiales bacterium
CGTCGAAAGTCCGCCAAACTCCTCAAAGAACTGAGGACCAAAAAATGCGCTCGGATCAGCGTACGTCGCCCCGCCGGAATTAACCTGCGCGTGATGCTCCAAGCGCTTGCCGATAATCTGGCGCGCTTCCTCAGCCGACCGGCTCTCAAGCAGCGCGACGGGGCCAGCCTTCTCAATGCGGTCGATATAGGATTGCGCGAGCACGCCGCGGACCTGCCCGTAAAAGTCTTCGAGCACAGAAATCAACACGATCGCTGTTGGAACTCGGTTGGCGATCTGGATCAGATCACGAATTGCCCGCTGAAACCGTTCTTCTGCGTTGTCGAAAAAGCGCAAATCCTCGACCTGGTCGATCGCAAAAACGAGGCTCGCCCCATCCGCCGTCCACATTAGTTGACCGAGCGAAGCAATGATCTCAAATGCCCGGTCCTCGCCCGTATTCGGGTCAAGCGCCGTCACGGCTTCGAGCGCAAGCGGCGTGAGCTGGCGGCCATGCAAATACTGCCGGATGCGTTGATCGATCCGCGGATCGGCGCGCTGCAAATAGAGTAGAGCGCGCACAATATTGATGTCGAGGTCCAAGCTCGCAAATCGGCTCGAAGCGACGATGTCGTCGGCGATTTTCAACACGAGCCGGGCAAGTTCGTCGGGCTTTAGAGCTGCCTCGCGTAACGTCGACAGATCGGCCGGATCGAGCGTGTCTATGTCACGAACTAGCGCTGATGTCAGACGCTGCAAACCCGTTGGGCTTGCCGCGTCATTAGGATCGTAGGGCTTTTCCAGCGAGTGAACGAGGCGCCGGAGGTAATAGTCGGCGTAGGTACCAACATCAGGCGTCATCTGCGCATAGCCAAAATAGGCCTGACCGCGACTGTGAGCCGCAGTGCGCAACGCCCGCACCAGATGGGTTTTGCCAGCGCCAGACTGGCCATGAAACAGCAAAATGCGCGCTTGCGGCAGCGACCTAGCGACCGCCGACGATTGCGCAGCCCCCGTTCGGAGAGACGACCCTATTCTGTCCGTATGGCCAGGATGGCCCGTAATCGCGGTGAGGAGATCGTTGAACTTAGCCCGCGCCTTGGCGTGGACAGCTGGCACATCAACGGGGTCCGCGCGCCAGATATCGTCTTCCCACGTGATCGAATGCTCAAAAGCGTGGGCGAGTTCGGCGCTAAGACCGTGACCTTGCGCGTGCGGATAGGTGACTGGCGGTGGCGGTGGCGTCGAAATCAAGTCGTCACTCCCTGCCTGTCGCAGCGACTGCAATCGAGATCGCTATCAAGATCACGCACGTGAAACGGTTGTCTGCCGGTTCGGTTAATCACCAAACGACAACAACCAATTGCCGGAGCCACTAAAAATTTAACCATGACCACGCGATCACGGTTCTTCGACACGCACGAAATGCCAGACCGTGTTCTTGTACTGAATCGCCGATTTTTCAAAGTCTTGGATAAACCGCTTATCTTTGAGATCGGCGTTCGCCAGCACGACGCCACCGGTGCGGTGGGCTTCGGCTAACATTGCCTTGAATTCGATTTCGCTTAGGTGCCAGTTCGGATGGCGAGCTGTCACCTCATCATAGACATGACAGATAAATGCCTTGCGGTTTCCAGGCCATCCCTGGGCTCTCGCCGCTGCCCCCGAGGAGACAGCCCTGACGAACCCTGGCAAATCCGGGCGTGACTGCGGCGCGGCTAAGTCCGCCACCGTTCCACGATCATTGGCTGGCGGAACAGCTGGCCGCGCTGGAGCGCCAGGAGCGCTTCGAGCAACGGGCGCGCTTCGAGCAACGGGCGCCAGTTCAACGCGATGACTATTCGATGGTGTCGCTTTCGCCAGAGCAACCGCCGCTGATGACGGCGCGGTGACCCGGCCGCGACCCGCCCACCGGGCGATCACCCGCAACCGTAAGCCGTCGACATCGACCGGTGTAACGGTGGCGGCGATAGTCGCAGATATATGCTCCGCTGCCAAAACCGCGATCAATTTAGCATCCGACCCATAATCTTTCGGCACACGCGCAAGCTGCGCCGCTAGCAGGCGGCTCGGCTTAGATGCCAACGCGGCGCCGTTCCCCAAGGCCGTTTTAATTTGTCCGCCGAATGCCCGCTCCAGCGCCCGCAGCGCCAAAGCGGTTCGCAGTTTTCCAAGCGACATTGGTTTAGTAAGGTCGAACCCATACGCGGCTTGGACGACCATTGCCCTGAGGCCATCGGGCGAATGCACGGCCTTGGCGAGCTTGGGATCGAACGGGTCGGCGCCAAGCGCCGCTAAGGTCACGGGCCCGTCGCGAAACGCCGCCCACCCCCCAGCCATCGTTAATGTATTTTGCCCACCGGGCTTGAGCGCAGTAAGCGCGTCTGCTCGGCCATCGTCCGTTGCCTCAAACCGCGCTCCAGACTTGCAAACCCGACCAGCGGCAATCAACCGCTCCAACTCAGTCTCGACGGCAGCCTTGGTGCCCACATTGGCCTGGCCACCCAGCGTCGCAAATGATTTGAGATCCCGCACCAGCTCGGCCCGAGTGATTGGGCTTGCCGCGAGGCGCAACAACACCAGCAGCCCAATCCAACCTGCATCGCCGTGGTTCAATACAGGGTCGCTGCCATCGGTATCGGTCGCGCGGCTCATCACGACCATGCTCTGCTCCGTCACAAAAATCGGGGGATGGCGGCTCCGACAGCAGGCTGCCGGTAAAATCGCCGCGAGCATCAAGACTGTGACACCGGAACCGAATCACTTTCACCTGAGCGTGCCCGAACCCGCGCACCTTTCCAAGTGATGCGCCGACGTTTCGCCAGAATCGCAACAAACTGGCGACATCGTCGAAGCGCCATCTCTCATAGGGGTTACAAACTACGGCGAAAAACGTTGAAGCACCTGTTCCGAGTTTATCTTTAACACTCGGTTAAGAGGTCGCCTGTTAACGATGATTGTAGTCTGTAACCGCGCGTATGGCGGGAGTGTTTTTGTATGTATCGTGTCACGTTTTGCCGTGTCCCGCTTAGCCGGTTTGCGTTCAGCATTGGCTTGGCGCTATCGCTGGCCGCCTGTGCTGGAAGTGCCGTACCCTTGTCGTCGGGATTTGCCGACGGCCCACCCCCGTCCCGTTCTTATAAAAAGCCCGAGGTCGCACTCGGCGCCGATACGTCCGTTCCGCGCGGGCCGAACCTTGGCATGACGGACGCCGCGCCCTCGCCCGCGTTAACGAAGGCGGGCACGAAGGTCGCAAGCCTGGATGCGGATAAGGCTCCAAAGGGAACTTTCGAACGAGCCCCCGCCGGATCGCTCTCGGACCGCGATTATTCAAAGACCGCGCTCGACCCGACATTCGCACGCGATATCATCAATCAATACCGAGCCGAGAACGGGTTAAAGCCGTTAAAACTGTCGTCAGAGCTCACCGCGGCCGCCAAAACCCACTCCCGCGACCTCGCCAAGTGGGACCGCATTTCCCATTACGGATCAGACGGCTCAAATCCATGGGATCGCGTCAAACGGGCGGGCTTTAAGGCCCGGGTGGCGGCTGAAAACGTCGGCACCGGCCAGATCGATTTCTCTGAGGTCATGAAGGGCTGGAAGGAAAGCCCCGGCCACAACAAAAACCTCCTGCTGTCGGATGCCGATTACATGGGGATAGCGCTCGTCCAGGAGCCAAAGAGCGAGTTCAAGTCGTTTTGGACGCTCGTCCTCGGCAGCCCGATGTAGCCGAATTCGGGGACTTGCGCAGCGGCGGGAGCCACTGCAGCAGACTATGACAAATGCCGCCAGATCGCGACGCGCAGCCCCGTCCGCCGCTCCGCGATCCACCCGTTGAGCAGCCCGACGAGCCCGAGCGCCGCAGCCGTCGCAATCGCTGCCCCAGTTGTGCCGTAGAGCGGCACGAGAATAAGGTTCAGCCCAAGGCTGACCGCTGCCCCTGACAGCATGATCGCAGCGCAAACCCGTTGTTCGCCCAGCATATTGAGCAGAATTTCAGCCGGTCCCATCGCCGAGCGCAATAGAAAGCCGACAACGAGGATCGTCATAACGTGGTACGCATCGGCAAAGCCCGGGCCGAATAAGGCTAAGATTGGTCGACCGAGCATCACCAAGAGCGCGGCCAACGCGAGCGATGGCCAAAACGTCCATCCAACCGCAGTGCGAACCGCCGCCTGCAATGCCACCGTATCGCCACGCTCCTTAAGCCCGGCAAACCGGCTCGCCATGGCGCTGCCGACGGCGTAGTGGACGAACATCACCAGCGCCATCGTCTTGGCGGCAGCGAAGTAGATCGCAACCTCGGCTGGCGGCACATGGCGGGCCAACACCATCACGTCGGTATTTTGGAGCGCGAGTTCGGCGCCAGCGATACCAAGCATCGGCAAGGACGACGCGATCCACGCGCGCAGTGCGTACCGCCGGTTGCCCGCACCATGCGAAGCCTTGAACTTTGCGTGCAACCAACCGCCCTGCAGCACGGCCGCAAGGGCGACCGCCATGACAATCGCAACAGCCGCCGTCTCAGCCCGCATGGCAAAACCGGCTGCACCGGCAAGCGCCATCGTTATCAACATCAAAATCGGGCGCAGCACATAGGGCGGCACAAGCGCGGGAGCGATCCAACCATGCCCGCGACCAAGACCGTCCTGCATGTCTGAGACGGCGTAAAACGGCAGACACAGGAGCGCGATCGACGCTACCGCCCGATGCGCATCCGACATGGCCAACAGTCCAAGTATGAGCCATCCGGCGCCCGCCAGCGCAACGCCAAGCGTAAAAGCCAACGCCCGGCTGCCGGCGACGAGGCCGCGCAACCGATCGTAGTCGCCGGCCTCGCGGTGAATTGGCACGAGCCGCATGACGCCTAAATTGAGCCCCAGCGTGGCAACCCCGCCCACAATCATGATCGCGGCCCAAACCGACACGTAGATGCCGTACTCGGTCTTGCCCATCCAACGGGCCAATGCCACCTGAGTTAAAAACAACAGTGCTGCCGACGTGCACCTGATGAGAAACGCTGTGGCGGCGTCAACGCGCGCGGTGGCAACGTCTGCCGTCTGGTGCTCATCTCTGGTCCGGGCCGCCGCGACGGCACCGCCCCGCGTGGGGTCTGCCTTCAGCTCTGCCGCGGCCATCGTGTCAATCTCGGGGGCTTGAAGATGTGAATAAAAATCGGGTTCAATAGCCGTCGTAGTCGCCAAGCCGCTCCTGTTCGCGCAGGCGAACCTTTCGCGCGACGCCTGCCCAGGCCCAACTGCGCCCGGCATCGCCCTGGTCATCATACCAACTTGAAAAAAACTCCGCGACGTCGGCGGCATGGTTACCGTGACGCGACTCAAGCACGGCTGCCATCGCGTCGACATCCCGCGGCGTCGGGGTTGGATCGGGGCCTATACCCCCGGTCTCTCGCCGTATCAGTGTTGTCATCGCGTCCTCGTATCGTGAATTGAGTGTTACGTTGCCGTTCGAGAAAGCAAGATCGAAGCCAGCCCAGCGAACCGATCTGGGCGCGACGATTAAACGTTTATTGTAGGGTTGCGTGGTGCTGGCATGCGCAGGCTCGACCGAATTGTCCTGCTCGCAAGCCGACAAATTTGGACGTTGATAGAGCTAATGAGGTTGAGACGCTTACGCCGTGCCCCGGGCGCGACGTCTGCGCTACTTTTGCGCTAGCCGTGCCTAATCCGTCCGGTGCCCCACCGCGGTACGAAAGGCTTGCCATGTTGAGACATCAGCAACCACGCCGGTCGAACGACCGATTTGTCGCAATCGCGACCCTACTTGTTGCATCCGCGTTTCTTTGGCCAGCAGCCAGCGATGCTCAAGTCAGCCCCCCACGCATCCCACCAATTGAAGGGGCTGAGCCATCGCCATCACCGCCTGGCATCTGGGTCGACCCACCAAAAGCGGGTGAGCCAGTTGACCGTCCGGGCCGCCAACGCTCTTCGCCCGACAATGGTGGTAGCGGCGAATTCGGCTGCCCAGTGCGAGAACGCGACCTGCAACTAATGGTTTAATTGAATTATTCCGGCACCCGCCGACCGATAGCAGGGCGATCGCGAACACATGTCGCTCAGTATTGCCGTCGCAGATGAGCGTCTGCCCGATCAGTTCAGCCCCATTGTTAACACTCACGCAACCGAGGCCGGTCTCACCGTTGCGCGAGCGCTTTGCGAATTTCCCCGGCCAGTTGGCCAGGGCTCTTGAGTTCGGGAAAGAACGCACGGAATTGCCCGTCCGATCCCATCAAATAGGCAATAGAGCTATGATCCATCGTGTATGACGTCGGGTCGCGCTCGTCTGGAACCTTCTTGGCAAAGACGCGGTAAGCTTTAACCGCCACAGCCACATCCTCACGCGTTCCTGTGAGCCCAACAAGTCGCGGATGAAAGCTGCTGACGTATTGAGCCATTTTCGGCACCGTATCGCGTTCTGGGTCAACGGTAATAAACACCGGCACGATGGTTTCGGCTTGCGGTCCAAGCTGATCAAGTGCAGCCGAAATCACCGTGAGCCCCGCCGGGCAGATGTCGGGGCAATTCATAAAGCCGAAAAACACCAGCATCTGGCGCCCTTGGAAGTCGCGATCTGTCACACGCTTGCCAAGGTGGTTGATGAGCTCAAAGGGCCCACCGACAAGAGCCCGACCTGTTGTTCCAACCGGGCCAGATGTGCCAGCCGAGCCCGCCGGTATCGTACCGGACACGCCCCCGGCTCCACCTGATAACCCGGAGATTCCGCCCGTCATCGCGGCCGCAATGATCGCTCCAACCGTCAGACAGGCCACTGCGATGCCGATTAGCTTGACGTTCATGTCTGTTGCCTCGAATTGTAACTGGGCGTGACGGGTTTGCCGCGCAGTTGCGGACACCTAGAGCCTGACGACTTCGCCACAAGATATAGGCCATTTGCATTTGGAGACCCGCCACTTGAAGCCGCAGGCCATGAAGCAACACGCCGGATCGGGACCCGATACGGACAGCCGCCTGCGGCTCGTCACCACCGTTCGGCTCCGTTGGATTGCGATCCTTGGACAGCTCATCACCGTCGTCGTTATCGCGCTGGTGTTCGAGTTCCCGCTTCCGCTGGGTCTATGCTTGGCCTGCATCGCCCTATCGGCGTGGCTTAACGTATTCCTGGCCCTGCGTTTTTCCGCCCGCCATCGGCTATCTAGCCGTTGGCTGACAGCCATGCTCGCCTACGACCTCGCCCAATTGTCAGCATTGCTCTACCTGACCGGCGGGATGCAGAACCCGTTTGCGATGCTGATTATCGTTCCCGTTACAGTTTCAGCTGGATCGCTTCAGGCCAAAAACACGCTGTTTCTTGGCGGGCTGACGGTCGCCGCCATCGCCGTGCTCTACACCAGCCATTTCCCGCTCCCGTGGTTCCCAGGCATGCGTCTCGACCTGCCGCTGGTCTACCAGTTCGGGATGCTCGCCGCCGTCGCAGCCTCGCTCCTCTTCATGTCGCTCTATGCTTGGCGTCTCGCCCGCGAGGGCCGCCAGATGTCGGCGGCACTTGCAGCAACCGACATGGTCCTCGCGCGTGAACAAAAGCTCCACGCTCTAGACGGCCTCGCGGCCGCTGCCGCCCATGAACTCGGCACGCCGCTATCAACAATCGTTCTCGTTGCCAAAGAACTTGAGCGCGATCCGGCGACGTCGCCTGCCATGAAAGAAGACCTCGAACTATTGCGATCGCAGGCCCTACGCTGTCGCGAAATCCTAACCAAGCTGACCCGCAAACCATCCGAGCAAGACCCGCTGCACGGGCACCTGTCCGTGCGCGAAATTATAGACGAGGCAGCCGGTCCCTACCGCGACCACGGGACGTTCATTTCGATCCGATCGGCGCCAAAAGACCCCGGCAGCCCAGGTGCCGCCGAGCCGTTCGCCCTTCGCCGTCCAGGCGTGATTTACGGCCTTGGCAACATCATCGAGAATGCCATCGACTTCGCCTTGGAGCGCGTCGACATCAGCGCGGAATGGAATGACAAGACGGTCGAGATCACAGTGATGGACGACGGCCCGGGCTTTCCTGTCGACCTGATCGACACCCTGGGCGAACCTTACGTTACGACGCGATCATCGGGCGGCAGAATGGGCGACCGCGAGAGCACCGGGATGGGGCTCGGTTTCTTCATCGCGAACACGCTGCTAGAGCGGTCCGGCGCGAGTATTCACTTGTCGAACCGTAACACATCAAAACACGCCGAACCCAAACACCTGTCAGCTCCCGGTCCGCAAGCTAGCGATCCGTCAGCCGCAAAACCTGGCCCGCCCGTAGCAGTGACCCCACGGCGGGGCGCGATCGTGCGGATCATCTGGCCGCGATCAGCATTTGATGCGCCAGCCGAGGGCCGAACCTTCCTGCCGGGCACGGCCCGAACGCCCGAGACCGTCTAACATTGGTGGCCCTGAACCCGCCAGCGCCCCAGCCCTTCAACAAGGCCCCGCCCTGCGACAACAATAAAATGGGCGCGCAACCAGCCGGTCGCACGCCAAAGGTCAACGGCCGCCGCGTCCGATTAATTATGAGGCCTCAAACCTTGGGATGAGCCCGTTAACCCATCCGCCGCCGCCGCCCAGACCTTGCGCTGGTGCGACCGGCTGACACGTGGCATGGAACGTGCCACATTGCCGTCACAAGCTACACATCGCCCCGCCGTTCGGCGTGCGCGCCCCAGGAGATACAGACGTGACCACCGAAGACCTCTCGTTCCGGCAAGACGAATTGCCGGATGACCGCTCGCTCATTTGCGTTGACGACGATCGCGCGTTCTTGCAGCGCCTCGTCCGGGCCATGGAAACCCGCGGCTTTGAAGTCCGCTTCGCCCATTCCGTCGGTGAAGGCATTGACCTCATCCGAGAAAAGGCACCAGCCTTTGCTGTCGTCGATATGCGCCTCGAAGATGGCAATGGCCTCGACGTCATCGCCGAGCTGAACAAA
This sequence comes from Hyphomicrobiales bacterium, assembly GCA_038329675.1. Lineage (GTDB taxonomy): Bacteria > Pseudomonadota > Alphaproteobacteria > Rhizobiales > Hyphomicrobiaceae > JANXVY01. The sequence continues at coordinate 8,938 of JBBQNE010000031.1, forward strand.
GTCCGCCCGGACGCCCGCGCCATCGTGCTGACGGGTTACGGCAACATCGCGACCGCCGTCTCCGCCGTGAAGCTTGGCGCCGTTGACTATTTAGCCAAACCCGCCGACGCCGACGACATCACCGACAGCCTCCTCGCGCCAATAGACAGCAAGGCGCCACCGCCGGAAAATCCCATGTCGGCCGACCGTGTCCGCTGGGAGCACATCCAGCGCGTCTACGAACTCTGCAATCGCAACGTTTCAGAGACCGCGCGTCGCCTCAACATGCACCGCCGGACCTTGCAACGGATCCTCGCCAAGCGCGCACCGAAGTAGCCGCGCTAGCGATAGTCGGCTTCGGCCACGCTTGGCTAGCAAACCACACCCGATCGCGAGCTTAGATTGCAGACGCTCGCAACCTGTTGCTATTGACGATGGCCGGGTCTGTGAGTGTGCGGTTGTGGGGGTAGCGTCATGGTAAGCGGGCGAGGGGCAGGCCGACAGATGGCAACGGGCGGACGAGACGCCGCGCCGCCAAACTGGGGCTGGATCGTCGACTACCTGTTCGGGCGTAATACGCTGATCGCCATCGCTTCGATCATGCTCCTGCTCATCTCCGGGTTCGCCACCTGGAGCGGCATGAACGACTTTATCGTTGGCGCCTCTCAATCGTCCGCAAAAGGCACGCAGGTCACCGAGGGCTTCTCGGTCTCCCACCACAGCCTTGTCGTCTTCATCACGGTCGCGCTGACGTTCTTGATGTGGCTGTCTTTGCGCGAGGCAATCGGCGCCCAGCGCCGGATCATCGAGCGCCTCGTCACTTGGCCGCTTTATATTTTCTTGGCCCTATGGTCGATCGGCTTTGGCTACGGCTTCTGGTGGAGCTTGATCGCGGGCGAAGAAGCGACGCGCAACAGCATGAGCGCTCTTCAAGAAGACGCCCGCACGGCCACCGGCTCGATCTCGGCACGGCTCGACGCCGTCAAAGCGCAGGTCGACGGCTTCGTTGCTTGGTCCGAAAGCCAAATGCAACGCGAGGAGGCGAGCGGCGGCAGTTGCGGTATCGCCTCTGGGGCTGGCCGCGGCCCGCTCTACAACGCCCGCCGCTCGACACGCGATAGCGTGGCTTCGCTACGCGAGACCATCGCCAATTCCTGGCTGAGCCCCGTCAACGTCGAGCTTGAACAGCTCAAGAAAGTCGGCGTCGTCACCGACGGCGCTACCCCCGCTGAACGCCAGAGAAACTTCGAAGCCGTCTCGGCTCAAGTGCGCGGATCGGCCCGCGCGATTGCCCAGCGCTCCAACGAACTTGGCAAATCGACGGCATCAGAATTGCGCGCGCTGGCCGATAGCGTTTCCGTTCCGCCCGGCCAGCCGGGCTTTGGCTGTTATGACCCGACGCTCGCCCAGCGTCTGCGCCAAGCCGCCGAACAGTCGGCCGTTCCAGCCTCGATCGTCCTGCGCGACGCCGCCTTTAACGAGGGGCCCGCCGGCGTTGCCAACGCGGTCAAGAACCTGTGGTCGAACCTCGGCTCGTACCTGTACAGCACCGTCACTTGGGCCTTTACGGGCAAAACCAGCACAACAACAACCGGCGAGCCGATTACTGGCCGCGACGTGATCGCACTGCTCGCAACGATCGGCATCGACCTTGGCCTGTTTGTGCTCGCGCTGTTAAACCCACCGTCAGTCGGGCCGGTACGCCGCGATGCCCTGGCCGAGCAACAGGCCCGCCTGCACGTCGCCGACCCCAAAGTCGTCCGCCAGATCGAAGCGGCGATCCAAACGGCAATCCGCCGTGCGCCAGATGTCGATATCGAATGGGTCCGGCAGCATTTTCTGCATCACAACGGCTCAAGTTACTTCGTCATCCCCAACCTCTATTCGGCCAAACGCGACGGTCCTGATAGCAAGAAAGAAGAACTCCGCGCGCTTGCCATGAACCAGCTTGCTGGCGTGTTCGACGATTTGAAACTGGTCCGAGCCCTGTCGCCCGACCAGCTGCTTGAATTCGGCCGTGAAGAACAGCGTATCAGCTACACCGACCTGTCCGTTTTCCGCACGAGTGATGGTAAGGCGCTCGCTGCGCCAACCGGAGGACGGCTTGGAGGACTGTTCGGCCGCAAACAAACCGACGTGGTCGCCGTCGCCGATGAGCCCACCGTCGGCGCGCAAGCTGGCAAACGCATTCGCAACCACGGCCTGTTGTCGAAGTCCCAGCGCACACTCGACATCGCTGGCTGGACGCCCGAAGCCCAGGCCGACGTCGAGATCTTCCAACTGGTCGACGTCGAGGGCCTAACGCCACTCCTTGCCGTGCTCAGCGAAGCGACGCTCGATCGCGGCATCGGCATCGGCATCGGTCAGGCGACGACCACGACGTCCAACTTCGCCGACCCGCCTATCGACCCCATTGCGTCAAAAATGGCGTCAATGACACGCCCGTCCACTTGAGCACCCAGAAATTGCTTAAGCCGGTGAAACAAAACAATTTATCAATTTTTCCCCATAGCGCCGTAAGAGATGGATAATCGGTGCAAGATCAGACGGTTACGACGCGCGGCCCGACATCAGGTCGCGCCAACCTTAACGCAACCGCCCACCGCTTGACGCTGCACGATGCGTCATGACATCGGATGGGTGCCAGCCCGACCCACGCCCCGCCTCACCATCGCCACCGCGAGACCCGCCCATGAACGCTCCAGCCATGCTCAACGTCATCGAAAATGACATCGGCGGGAAGCGCACCGCGTCCGCAAGCGGCCGGTATCAGGACGTCCACAACCCCGCCACGGGTCAGGTAACCGCCAAAGTCGTCCTGTCATCTTCAGCCGATGTCGACGCCGCCGTCGCCGCAGCCAAGGCAGCGTTTCCAGCCTGGGCCGACGTACCCCCAATCCGCCGCGCGCGACTGATGAACCGCTTTCTTGCGTTGATGAACGAGCACAAGGAGAGCCTCGCCCGCGCCATCACCGCCGAGCACGGTAAGGTCATCACGGATGCCCGCGGCGAGGTCGAGCGCGGGATCGACATCGTCGAATTCGCCTGCGGCATCCCGCAATTGCTAAAAGGTGACTTCACAGATCAAGTCTCGACCGGCATCGATAACTGGACGTTCCGCCAGCCGCTCGGCGTCGTCGCTGGCATAACGCCGTTCAATTTCCCCGTGATGGTGCCTGCCTGGATGTACCCGGTCGCGATCGCGTGCGGGAATACGTTCGTTTTGAAGCCATCGCCGATCGACCCGACCCCGTCGCTGATCGTCGCCGACCTGATCAAAAAAGCTGGTTTCCCCGATGGCGTCTTCAACGTCATCCAGGGCGAAAAAACCTCAGTCGACGCCCTGTTGACTCACCCCGACGTTGCGGCCATCTCGTTCGTCGGCTCAACCCCGATCGCCAACTACGTCTACGAGACAGGCGCGCGGCACGGAAAGCGCGTGCAGGCGCTCGGGGGAGCGAAAAACCACCTCGTCGTCATGCCCGACGCCGACATCGAAAAAACCGTCGATGCTCTGATCGGCGCCGCTTACGGCTCAGCGGGCGAGCGCTGCATGGCGATTTCGGTCGCCGTGTTTGTTGGCACGGCAGCCGACCGCGTCCTGCCGCGCCTCACCGAAAAGGCCCGCGCGCTACGCATCGAGAATGGGGCCAACGAAACCGCCGAGATGGGCCCGATCGTGTCGGCCGCCGCACGCCAACGCATCACGGGCTATATCGACACGGGCGTCACCGAGGGCGCCAAGCTGATCGTCGACGGCCGCAACCTGAGCGTCCGCGGCTGCGAAGATGGCTTCTTCCTCGGCGCGACCTTGTTCGATCACGTCACATCCGACATGACAATTTACCGCGAAGAAATTTTCGGGCCGGTGTTGTCGTGCGTCCGCGCGCCCGACTTTGAAACCGCGCTCCACCTCGTCAACACCCACGAGTTTGGCAACGGCGTCTCGCTTTTCACCCAAGACGGCAACGTCGCCCGCGAGTTCGGCCGCCGCGTTCAGGCTGGCATGGTCGGGATAAACGTCCCGATCCCAGTGCCAATGGCGTGGCACGGATTTGGCGGCTGGAAGCGGTCTGTGTTCGGCGACATGCACGCCTATGGTGAAGAGGGCGTTCGATTTTATACCAAGCAAAAGTCGATCATGCAGCGCTGGTCACAAAGCATCGCCAAAGGCCCCGAATTCGGCATGCCCGTCGCAAAATAGCGGTTGGGTGGGCTTGTTGGCCAATCGTCCGTTCCACCCACGAGCCCACGCCGATTCTAAAAACCGCTCGGAGTTGATGCCGATTCCTATGTTTTAAGCGGAACCACCCGCAACCCGGAACCGGGAACCCGCACGCCACAAAACCGTTGAGCCTTTACCCTGCGGCGTCGCGGGTGGCGATCGCGTAGAGGTGTCATGGATCTTGTGCTGAAACCCGACGACGAAGCCGTCCTGCGGACCGCCCGCTATACAGCCCTCACCGGCCGCGCGCACGATGTCGACTTACCGGACCCGATCCTCGATGCGCTGTCAGAACTTTACTGGCTCGAGCGCGCCAAGATCATCAGCCGTCGCGACACGTTTGGCGTCCAGCCACGCCACGCCTTGAGAGCCAAACCCGCCAACCCTGCAGCAGATGGCGCCGCGCCGGACCTGTTCAAGGTCCCGCTCCCAGATATCAATCCCAGCTGACTTTCGATTGCCGAAGCTTCTTAACAACACCGCGCTTGGTTTTTTCATCGGCCCGCCGCTCGCGCGACGACCGTGACGGCTTCGTCGCAATCCTAGGCACGGGCGGCACGGCGGCCTCGCGGATCATCTCAAACAGCCGCTCCCTCGCATCGTCTCGGTTGCGTTCCTGCGTCCGAAACCGGTTCGCCTGAATGACGAGCACGCCTTCATCCGTCAGTCGCCGCCCAGCCAGGCGCGCCAACCGCTCTTTGATGCTTCCCGTCAACGACAGCGATGCCCGCAGGTCGAACCGCAATTCGACCGCGGTTGAAACCTTATTGACGTTCTGTCCGCCAGGACCTGACGCCCGGACGAACCGCTCCTCAAGCTCGTCGTCGCCAAGCTGAATGCGATCGGTTACGCGCCACATTGGTCGACATCCGGCTCGCCGCCCGGCAGCGGCAGGTTCCAATAATCCCCGCGAAAATAGAGTAGCGGCTTGAGGTCGGCGCGGAACTCGCCAGCCAACACAAGCCCGATGAAAATCGAATGCGTCTGGAACGTATGGTGCTCGATCACCTCGCAATCGAGGCTCGCTAGCGCATCGGCGAGGATCGGGCTGCCGGTTTGCAATGCCCTCCACGGCAGGCCCGTGAACCGCGCTTCGCCCGACAGCCCGGTTTTGCCAGCAAATCGCTCGGCGACGGATTGCTGGGCGGCCGACAGCAAGTTCACGCTGAACGCACTCGCCTGGACGATCACATCGTGGGCGCCAGCCGACCGGTTCACGCAAGCCAGGATTGTTGGCGGCGTGTCCGACAACGATGCAACAGCCGTCGCCGTCAACCCCGCTCGCGCCCCATCGGAGCTGCACGCGATGACGCTCACCGCGCCAGCTTGGTGGCGCATGATCGCCCGGTAGTCGTCTTTGATCATAATAGTCCTTGGGCCATCGCGGCCAGACGACAGGGAGGAGGGCGCAGCTTGCGACCAACAGTTTAGCAGGGCACGACAGAGATGAGCTAAGCCGTCAGTATACGCGATCAGCCGCGCCGTTGGGCCACTTCCGTCGTAAAACCCGACGAATACCCCCTCCTATGCCCCCTGATATACCCCGCCCGCTCTTGAGGTCGGCGATGATTTCGCGCGCCGCATTTCGCCCCGGCACCCCCGTCACGCCGCCGCCAGGATGCGCCCCCGACCCGCACAAATAAAGCCCCGGCACCGGCATCCGATAGGCCGCATAACCTAGAACCGGCCGAGCGGAGAACAATTGATCGAGCGTCAATTGCCCGTGGAAGATATCGCCATCAAGCAACCCGAACCGCCGTTCAAGATCGAGCGGCGACAGCACCTGCCGCCCGATGATGCTAGCGGCGAAATTCGGCGCGTGCTTGGTTACCGTCGCGATCGCAAGTTCGGCGAACGTGTCGGCCGCATCGTCCCAGTTTTGACCGTCTGGCAGCTTTGGAGCAACGTGCTGCACAAAGAGACTTGCGACGTGGCAGCCAGCAGCCGCCAACGTCGGATCGAGCGTCGATGGGATCAAAACTTCGACAACCGGTTCACGCGCCCAGCCGAATTGCCGGGCATCGCTAAACGACCGATCAAGATAATCGAGCGTCGGTCCGATCACGATTCCAGCGCCATGGTGCGGCGCTTGCACAGTGCCAGGCCGACATGAAAAGTCCGGCAACTCCGACAGTGCCACGTTCATTCGAAACACGCCCGACCCTGACGTCAGCCCGGTAAAGCGCGACCTGAGATCAGCCGCGATGGCGTCAGGCGGCACGAGATCGCGCATCAGCAACTTTGGCCCAACCGCCGATACCACACACCGCGCGATAATCGTCTCGCCGTCGGCGAGCTCCACGCCCGTCGCGATACCATCGTGAACGATAACGCGCCGGACCCCGGCACCCACCCGCACATTCGCCCCAGACGCTTCAGCCGACGCCCGCATCGCGTCCGAAATCGCGCCCATGCCGCCAACGGCATGACCCCACACGCCCGTCTTGCCGTTGACCTCGCCAAAGCAGTGGTGGAGCAGCACGTAGGCCGTGCCCGGCGTATATGGCGAGGCATAAGCCCCCACGATCCCGTCGAAAGCGAAGGCGCCCTTGACGACCTCGCTCTCAAACCACTGTCCCAGGAACGCCGCAGCGCTCTTGGTAAACAGGTCCACCAACACCCGTTGATCGGCGAGCGGCACCCGCGTGAGTGGCCGTGCGATCGCGCCACTCCGCAACGCTTCAAGCCATCCCCCGCCAGCGTTGGGTGGCGTCTCCAGCACCAGCTGCCGCAACACCTGAGCTGCCCGGTCAAGCGTCTCATCGTAATCGGCAAGCCGGGCCGCATCCGCCGTCGAGAAAGCCGCGATCGCCTCGCGCCGACCCGCCGCACCGTAGGGCATCAGTAGCCCGTCCGTCCCTGCCACTGGCCAGAAATTGGCCACCGGCCGTTCGATGATGCGCAAGCCGTAACGGGCCAACTCAAGTTCGGCGATCACACGAGGATTGAGTAGCGAAACCGCATAACTCGCCACCGAATTGCGAAATCCCGGATAGAACTCTTCCGTCAGCGCCGCACCACCAGCAACCGCGTTCTTTTCGACGACCGTGACCGTTAGCCCCGCCCGCGCGAGATAAGCCGCGCAAGTCAGCCCGTTATGACCGCCGCCGACGATAACCGCATCGACCATATCAATGTTCGCACTCGCCATAAGCAGGCATGTGCCGGAGTTCGCAAAGCCGCGCAATGGCAGCGGGTATCGCGACCTTTCACCAGCAAAAGCAAATGGCGCTTCGTGTGCATTGCCGCAAACGGTTGCATCGCGGTTGCGAGACAACCCCCTGTGCTGCACCTTCGCCCGCGCCTACTGTGACGTTAACGAAAACTAAAGTGTCTCGGGTGTCGTTTGGCGATCGTTCAGGAACCGCACACCATTCCAAGCCTAGCCTTGCGGTTCACGTGCGTTATGCTCAGCCCGAGGGGATCGAGATGAAGGCGGCACCGGGTATCATTGAAACCGCATCCACGAGCGAGACCGCGGGTGCTGCCAAACACGCCACGCAGCGCAATCTCGCGATGATCAATATCGATCCGCTCCCGGGACTTGCGCTTGCGGTTGTTATTCCAACGCTTTTTTGGCCAGCCACCGTCTGGGCGATTGGTCAAGGCCTCGGCTATACCCTTGCGCTGTCGACGCTCGTGATGCTCGGCTCAGCGATTGCTGTATTCTTGACGATCGTGTGCGGCGCGATAATGTTGCGTGACTAGTCAAGCCAAGGTCTGCCGAAACGGAAGCGCTAGCCCCAGCGACAGACCTGTTTGCGACACCTTCCAGCCGTCCCAGCGATCGAGCACTTCGACGGCTCGAAACTGCACGACCGGCAAGAGAACGATGAGACGCAGCCGCGGAAGCTACCACCACGGCTAAATTGGCAGTTCCTCACGGTTTGGCAGTTTCGTTGAGCATCCACGGTCTGCGCGAACGATTGATCGGGTGCCGTGGTCACAGCCAGCACCGACGTGAGTGTTGCAATGGCAATGTAAAGGCAAGTGCGCGGCAAAGGCCGCCCGTCCCGCTTATCCCGATGGCTCCGGTCCATGACAGCTCCCTGCTACACATCAAACCTTGGCTAACTTAGCCTCAAGCGCGATGATCAAGCAAACACTGCGCCGGAAGCCTAGGCCCCAAGAATGTCAGCTGTTGTTGCACAGCAACGCCGCGATCTCTTGCCCTTCGTCGCTTGCCTTGAGTTGCGATCAGGGACACAACGCGAGCGGTCGGCTTTAATGCCGGACGGATAATCGTGATGCGCGCACCGTCGCCAGCCGCGCTGATGTCACCACATTCCCTTCCGCTGTCATAACACGCACCCTTTTCTGAACCTCCACGGGCCGCACATGACCACTCCGAGGACCGAAACACCGCTCGACAACGCCCCCCACATCCTGCTGGTGGACGACGATCAGCGAATTCGCGAACTCCTGGCGCGCTACCTCTCCGAGAATGGCTTTCGAGTGACATCGGCTGGCGATGCCGCAGCGGCTCGGGCAGCGCTCAGAGGCCTCTCGTTCGACTTGATCTTGCTCGACGTGATGATGCCAGGCGAAAGTGGGCTCGAACTCGCCCGAGATCTGAAGGCAACCCGCCCGATCCCGATTTTCATGCTGACGGCCCGATCAGAAACCGAACACCGCATCGAGGGGCTCGAGGCTGGCGTCGACGACTACATGCCCAAGCCCTACGAGCCGCGCGAACTGCTCCTCCGCATTCGCAACATCTTGCGACGCAGCGAGGGCGGGGTCGGTAATCGGGAGGAGATCCGCCTAGGTCCGCTGACATTCCACCTGGGCCGTGGCGAACTCAAACGCGATGACATTTCAATCAAACTCACAGAACGCGAGCGCGATCTTTTGCGCCAGTTCGCGCAACGCCGTGGCCTGCCAATCCAACGTCATGAATTAGCCTCTGAGGGCGAAACCGGCAGCGAGCGCGCCGTCGACGTCCAGATCAACCGGCTGCGCCGCAAGATTGAATCGGACCCCGCCAACCCGATTTATCTGCAGACCGTGCGCGGCAAAGGTTATATCCTTTATACGGACTGAGGGGTTTCCATTGTTGGGGCCACTTGGATGGGGCAACTTCGAGGGGCGATGGCATTCACTCGCGAAACGGCAGCAGCGGCCACGGCTGCGGGCAAATCATTAGCCCGGACCGTTCGCGAGCGGCTGAATTCGAACTGGGCAAGTATCGCTGAAAAGATCGCAGTCTGGGCTTGGGACCTTCTGCCAAAGGGTCTTTATTCGCGCGCGCTGATAATCATCATCGCCCCAATCGTGATGTTAGCCGCCGTCGTCACCTTCGTGTTCATGGAGCGCCATTGGCAGCAGGTAAACCAGCGACTGTCCGAGCAGACCGCGCGCAACATCGCAGCACTGATCGATGTCTACGATAATGAAAAAGAGAAGGCTGACCATTCACAGTTGGTCCAGCTCGCCCGCGACCGGCTCAATTTGTCGATGCAGATCTTGCCCCGGACCGAGCTACCTCCGCCCCTACCAAAGCCGTTTTTCAGCCAGCTCGACCGCACACTATCGCGCCAAGTCCAAAAGCAGCTCAGCTATCCGTTTTGGATCGATACGCTTGGCCAATCGAGCCACGTTGAAATCCGCGTGCTCCACGACGACGCCATTTTGCGCTTCGTCGTGACGCGCAACCAGACGTCGGCATCCAACTCACACATTTTCCTGCTGTGGATGGTCGGTTCATCGGTCGTTCTATTGACCGTCGCGATCCTGTTCCTGCGCAACCAAATCAAACCGATCCTGCGGCTGGCCGAAGCCGCCGACGCGCTTGGCAAAGGCCGACCGATTCCGGAGGACTTTCGCCCGCGCGGCGCCCGTGAGGTGCGCCAAGCTGCCCAAGCGTTCATCGAAATGAGCGACCGTATTCGCACGCACGTCGACCAGCGCACGACAATGCTTGCAGGCGTTTCCCACGATCTGCGCACGGTGTTAACGCGGTTCAAGCTCGAACTTGCCTTGATGGGTAACACCCCCGAAGCCAAATCGATGGCCGCTAACGTGAACGAGATGCAGCACATGCTAGAGGATTATCTCGCGTTTGCGCGCGGCGATGGCGGCGAGGAAGCCAAGCCAACGAACGTCCGCGAACTGCTTGAAGAAATCGTCGATGAGGCCGTCGTTTATGGCAAGCCGATTACGTTAAAGCTCAGTCAGCGGCGAAGCGACGTGATCTTGCCGTTGAAGCGCCACGCCTTCAAACGAGCGGTTACAAACCTCGTTTCGAATTCCGTCCGGTTCGGCGATGAAATTATCGTGCGCGCTGCGACCGAAAGCGATTGGTTGCGCGTTGAGATCGATGACGATGGCCCGGGTATTCCCGCCAAAGAACGTGAAAACGTATTCCGGCCGTTCTATCGCATCGATAGCTCACGCAATCAGGACACCGGACACTCTGGCCTCGGCCTCGCAATTGCACGTGATATCGCCAAAAGCCACGGGGGTGACATCACGCTCGGACAAAGTTCCATCGGCGGCTTGCGCGCTGTGATCCGGGTACCGCTGTGATCCGCGTACCGCTGTGATCCGCGTACCGCTGTCATTCGAGTGCCACTGTAATTGACGTCGAGGGTGCGCCGCCATGAGCGACAATTCGAACAAGGACGCTCGGTCGGCGGGTTCAAAATCGCCTGACCAATCATCCAACCATTTATCAGCACTTGAATTTGACCCAGCTGCAATCGAACGGGGACGGGCGACGCTCCGCCACGTCCATGGCGATATTGGCCTCAGCTACGTCGACCGCCTCGCTGACGCCTGCCCAGATATGGCCGCGCTGCTGTTAGCCTACCCCTATGGTTCGATCTACGCCCGGCCAGGCCTTGATCTCCGTTCCCGCCAGATCGCCACGATTGCCGCACTAACGGCGCTCGGCGACTGCCAACACGAGCTAGAAATCCATATCCGCAGCTCGCTTCGCGCTGGACTGACCCGCGCAGAAATTGTCGAAATCATCATCCAGATGTCAGCCTACGCGGGGTTTCCACGGGCGTTGGCAGCCACGAAAGCAGCGATCACCGCGTTCGATGAGCCGCCGACTAACGAGGCTGCGTCCAAAGACGTCGATACAAAAAACGTCAAACCCATTCGTGGCCGAAACGACGACCACAGCGATTGCGGCCACGAACCCGAGGCGGCCTCGTGAACTACCGTCACGCCTACCACGCCGGCAACTTTGCCGATGTGATGAAGCACGCCACGCTCGCCCTTATTGTTGAGCATTTGACCGCAAAACCGTCGCCATTCCGCATTGTCGACACGCATGCCGGGCGCGGCCAATACGATCTCTCAGCGGTAGAGGCGTTGAAAACAGGAGAAGCGGCCAACGGGATCGGCCGCCTGCTCGCAACCCCTGTACCCGACAATATCGCCCCGCTGGTGGCGCCCTACATCTCCGCGATTAAGTCGGCGTCCAGCCGACCCGGCACGCTGATGAGCCACTATCCAGGCAGCCCACTCATCGCGCGCCACCTCATGCGGCCGGGCGACCGAATGATAGCCAACGAATTGCACCCCGACGATTTCACCGCGCTCGACGCACTGTTTGCCAACGACCGTTACGTTCAAACGACCAGCATCGACGCCTGGACGGCCATCCGGGCTCACCTGCCTCCCCCAGAAAGGCGCGGCGTCACTTTAATCGACCCGCCATTCGAAGAGCCCGGTGAATTTGCGCGCATTACACAGGGCCTACGTGAAGCTTCGCAGCGATTTGCGACAGGAACGATCATCGTCTGGTACCCAATCAAAGACAGTCACCGTGTCTCGGCGTTTCGCGCATCGATGAGTGCGACCGAACTCCCAAAGTTGCTTTATGTCGAGCTGATGGTGAAGGCAATCGGCAGCAGTGGCCTGCCCGGTTGTGGCTTGATCATTCTAAACCCGCCCTATGGCCTAGATCGAAAACTCACAGAATTAATCGGGTTCTTGGCCACACGGCTGGCGCTCGATCGCCATGCGCGTAGCAGCGTGTCCTGGCTGACGACAGAACGGGCGCAAATGTGAGCGTTTGCGCCAAAGCTCAATTCGCGCCGCCGAAGACGAGTGGACGATTGCGTGGCGCAACCGTTGCCCAGTTGCCACGGCGCCTGACAAACGACACCGGCCACCTAACGCTGCGACAGTCGTGTCACGATCGAGATGTGTTAACCAAAGATCGCGGTCGCAAGCGGCCGTCAACCCATAGGAGATTGAGATGATCCGTATCGCTGTTATCGCCGCCGCAGCAGCCCTCGCCATGACCTCGACGGCCCAAGCCGGCAAATGTGTCGTTACGACCACCACCGGGATCGGTGCGACGAAAGAAATCGCCGACGATCTGGCCAAAACGCAACTCGCTGCCGCCATCGCAGCCTCGGGCAACAAGGCCAAGGGCAAGGTCATGATGAAGAGCGAAGGTGCGTTCCCGGTCGTCACCTCCAAGGCTTCACAACGCAACTGCAAGTAAGTGCGACGCGCCAACCTCGGCACCATGCGCGTCACCGTTTTACGACAGTCCGGGGCGGAAACGCTTCGCTCCGGCACTGGACTTGAGGAAGTCGCAACAAAATCGCGGTACCGTTTGTTTAGGCCGCGTTGAGTTGAACGCGATCAAGAAAAGCCCCGCTGATACAACGTCGTGTGGTATGGTTCGTCCAGAAATCCGGACCTAGTTGGAGGCCGCCCCCATGTTAGTCCTGTCGTCATTCCCGTCATCGCTGACCACTTCGCAGCAGTGGTCGCACGCTACAAAAGCACGGAGCCGTGGCATCGGCCCCATGACGCTCGCCATCACGCTTACTTTGGTAATCGCGATCTTGCCGTCGTTGGCAGAAGCACAAGAGCGCGGTAAAAAGGCAGGCAACACGCCAGAGCGCCGCGGCGGGTACTCATACTCCGCCCCCGACACGATCAATACCTACGGCGACAGCCGAGGTCGTTTCGGCCGCACTGAAGCGTTCCGCGACCCAGGTTTCGATCGCCAGACCAACTTTGGACCGTTTGACAACGGGTTCTTCTTTGATTCGGGCGTCGGCCCCCGGGGCGGTAACTCGCCTTACTTGAACTAAGCGCGCTCAGGCTAGCGATGCACAGTGGCCGCATGCCGCTGAGATTCGCGTGTATGCCGCTTTGATCACTCGCACTGCCCTATAGAAAACGCTCGCGTCTCCAGCTAGGATTAAAACGACTGGGGACGATCAGCTTTTCTTTAGAGGCCCGACATGCGCTTTTCAGCGAACACCGCACGCTTCGTTGCTTTGACGGCCGCCGCGCCGATCGCCGCCGCTGTTTTGTTCGCTGACCCGGCTTCGGCTGCGTGCACGCGCTTGGCATTTTCTGTCAACGATTACGGCAAAGACGGGCCAACCAACGACGCCAAGAAACTACTGGACACCTATATTGCTAAGTGGACCGCCGATCGCGGCATCAAGAAATACCGCACCGGTCCTAAGGACGTCAGCTGCGAACTGTATTTGAACCTCATCGTTTTCGACGAGCATACATGCAAGGCGGAAGCGACCGTTTGCTGGGATGGTCCGGCAGTACCTGGCACTGTACAAGCTGTAGCCCCCGGCGAAACGGCAAAGCCCGCGACAGCCAGTTCAATTCGCAAGCCCAGCACGCCACGATCAACGTCTCCATCGACGGCCGATGGCGCATCAGGGATCGTCGCCACAACCAACACGGCAATTACCGCGCCCGAACCATTGGCCGCTCCAGCTGTCAAACCTGCAGCCAAAGCCGCAGCCGTAGCGGCGCCAGCGATCGCCACCCCTGCGATCGAAACCGGCACGATTGCCGCCGAGAAACCGATTGCGCCGAAGTCGGCGGCGGCTAAGCCTGAAGCAGCCAAACCCGAAGCAGCCAAGGTTGAACCCGCCAAGGCCGACGCGGCGATGGACCAAGCCCTGCTCGCGGCACAACGCGCAGCCGATGCGGCCGAACGGGCCGCGGCAGCAGCAGAGCGCGCAGCCTCTGCAGCCGCTGCCGCAGAAAAAGGCGCGTCCAAAGCCCCATGAGATAGACGGCGTTGCAAGCAGGGCGGTCCCCTGGCGTGGACCTCCTCAACACCACATCGACACACCACGAAGTTAGCGCCTCGCGCTGCTCAGTCGGGATCTAACTCCGCTCCGGCTGGGTCTGGTTGCGCAAGAGCGCGGTCTGGCCCCGGCTCTTTCTTCTTAAACGTGCACAAGTCGGCAACCGAGCAACGCCAGCACTCGGGCTTGCGTGCCTTGCACAAGTAGCGGCCGTGTAGGATCAGCCAATGGTGGGCGTGCAGTCCGAACTCAGCCGGTACAAGCGGAAGCACGTCCTCTTCCACCCCATCAGGCGTTTTGGCCCGGGTAAAGCCGAGCCGGTGCGACACCCGGAACACATGGGTATCGACCGCCATCGTGGCCTCGCCAAACGCCATATTGAGCACCACGTTGGCAGTCTTTCGTCCAACACCCGGCAGCTCTTCGAGCGCGGCACGGTCGCGCGGCACCTCGCCGGCATGGGCTGCAATCAGCCGCTCTGAAAGCGCGATGACATTCTTGGCTTTGTTTCGAAACAGCCCGATCGTTTTGATATGTGCCCGCACCGCATCTTCACCTAACGCGACCATCTTTGCAGGCGTATCGGCGACCTTGAACAGCGGGCGGGTTGCCCGGTTCACGCCGGCATCCGTCGATTGAGCCGACAGCACCACGGCAACCAGCAGCGTGTAGGGGTTAATATGCTCAAGCTCGCCTTGCGGGGCAGGGTTCGCCGCCGCAAACCTTGCAAATATCTGGCTTGCAACCTCCTTAGAAAATCGCGAACGTCTAGGCTTACGGCGTCGCGTGGTGGGTTTACGCGGGGCAGGGGCGGTCTCAACCGGCATGCAGGTCAATCCTTGCGTGGGCGGAAGGAATTAAGGGTCGTAATGGATGAATGACATCGATGACGAAACGCAAGACCGTATCGAACTCGGCCGCGGACTTTCGCGAAAGCTCGGCCGAAGCCGGGCCATGACGGAAGTCTCTGATCGCGACAGCGGCCGCTACCGCTTCAGGCTCATTTCCTACCGGTCGCTGAGCCGCGCTGGATTTCGCCTTTTGATGGGATCCGTCATTGCAATTAATCTCGCCGTTGGCGGGTTCTTCCTGTCACTTGGGGCATGGCCCATTCTCGTGTTCTGCGGCCTGGATATCGCGCTCGTCTATTGGGCGTTTAAATCCAACTACCACGCTGGTTTGCTCACCGAGACGATCGACCTGTCGCCCGGCGCAATGACGCTGACCCGGAACTATCCATCGGGCAAACGCGAGACGTATGAATTTAATCCCTACTGGGTGCGCGTGCGACTGAAAGAACATGCCGATGGTCGCAACGCGCTGAACCTTAGCTCCCACGGTAGCGAAATGCGCTTCGCCCACTTTTTATCGGACGATGAGCGTCGAGATTTCGCCGAAAGCTTAGCGGGCGCGTTGCTTACGGCGCGTGGTGTGCGGAGCGCAAACTGATCGGGGCGAGCCACCAGCCTGACGTGGTGTCGCACACACGACGCCGTCAGTACTCGTTGTGAGCAATGATCGGCCCTTTTATCGACACGCGCCGCCGGGCAATCGGGACGGCACGCAGAGACAATTTCTAACGCGCGCTATCGGGTCGACGTTTTCGCCTCCTCAGCCTTCCAACCAATCTGGAACGGCGAGAAGCGGATGCTCGTGGGTTGACGTGTCGGCAAAATGTTCGTTGTCATCGGCGCGTAGCCAACGTCGGCAGCAACGGCTGAGATTTTTATTCCAGCGTGGCCCCGCCAAGCGACGTTCTTCTCCTGGATCAATAATTTGCCGTCGACCCAAACCTTGATCTGACCGTTCTGCGCGTTGGGGTGATTGAGCACGACTTCCTGGTCAATTCGCACCCATCGCCCGCGCGGCAAAGTGTAATCCTTGGCCTTAATTTTAGACGCTCCAGCCTGGGCAACCTCTGACGAAGACACGTTGTTATCCATCGAGAAGATGCCATTCGCCACCCAATGGGGCCGTGAGCCGAACCCCGATTTGCCCGAGCTAGCACCCTTCGACAAGTCGCCGATCAGCCCCGGCAAATAACCGCCTTGGCTAAAGTTGAAGTCACGCGGCAAGAAGAAGCTATAGCTCAGGCAGGCCGAAACGGCCGCATTCATGTTCGATGGCGTCCAGTTGAAAGCGACCGCTGGCCCGTTCTCTTTCGGTGACCCAACGTTAGCGTTAAACGCCAAGCCACTCGGCCCGTCGCTAACGATCGAACCGTTCTCAAGGACGCCGCGTTCGCCATAGCCGATCCGGGCTTGTAGCTCTGCTGGTGCGAGTGG
>JBBQNE010000032.1:0-25459 GCA_038329675.1 Hyphomicrobiales bacterium
GATGCCCGCGCCCGCGCCCTCGCCGCCGCACGCCAACGCGATGTCGAAGACCGCGCTCGCCAGGAAGAAGCCGAACGAATTCGCGCAGCAATGCCAGTCGTGGAACCGACACCTCCGCCACCAGCAGTCGTCGTTGAACCCGTATCGGATGCGACTTCGACAAAAGCGGCTGCGTCGTCTGCAAAAGTTGTGGCACCTTTGGCAAAAGCGGCGGCCCCAACAGTAAAAGTAGCATCGCCAGCAGCCCCAGTCGTGCCAGCCGTGCCCGCCGACCCCGCTCGCAGTGCGGCCGCCCCTGCTGCCCCGGGTCCGAGCGCCACGCTCGTGCCCCGTGGTGAACCCGGCGCATCCCCGCCACGCAGTGATGTGCGCCCGACCAGTGCGCCGCGCACGGGTGGCTATCAAGGCGACCGTCCACGCGCGCCCGGCGCCCCTGTGGGCGATCGCTCCGGCCCGCGTCCGCCGTTCGGTCGACCCGATACACCTCGCACAGATGGTCCTCGCGCTGATGGCGCGCGTCCAGAAGGTGATCGCGGCGGCTATCGCGGCGATCGCCCGGACCGTGGCCCGCGTCCTGAAGGCGGCTTCCGCGCCGACGGTGCCCGATTTGATGGCGCCCGCGCTCCAGCCCAACCCTACGACCGTACCCGAAGCTATGGCGCCGCCAGCGGTGCTGCAGCCCCGTCGGCCTATATGCCGCGCGAGGCTGGCCGCCCGCGCAACATCGAAATCGCGCGCGATCGTCGTCCGATCATTCCTGCCCCATCGGCGCCCAGCCCGTCGACTGAGATCAAACGCCCAACGCGCAGTGCTCCGGTCGCCAAGCCGGTTACGGCCGACGATGAGGATACGCGGCGCCGCAAAGCTGGCGGTGCGATCGACTACACGAAGCCCGTTCGCCCCGGTGCAAATAAGCCGGTGGGCGAAGAAGGTCGCATTCGCGGCAAGCTGACAATCAACAATGCGTTTGACGAAAATCAACGCCAGCGCTCGCTCGCCTCCCTCAAGCGGAAACGGGAGCGTGAGAAGCTCAAGGCGATGGGCATTTCCCAGACGCGTGAGAAGATCGTCCGCGAAGTCATCATCCCGGACGTCATTACGATCCAGGAACTCGCCAACCGGATGACCGAACGCGGCGTCGAGATCATCAAGCTTCTGATGAAACAGGGGCATATGCATAAGATTACCGACACGATCGACAGCGATACCGCTGAACTGATCGTGACGGAGTTCGGACACACCGCGAAGCGCGTCTCGGAAGCCGACGTTGAAATCGGCTTTGTCGGCGTCAAGGATGAAGACGATCTAGCGCTGGAATCACGGGCGCCGGTCGTCACCATTATGGGCCACGTCGACCACGGTAAAACGTCGCTGCTCGACGCCATTCGCAAAACAAACGTCGTGTCGGGCGAAGCCGGTGGCATCACCCAACACATTGGCGCCTATCAAGTGACGTCGGCCAGCGGTCAGAAAGTCACCTTCATCGACACGCCGGGCCATGAAGCGTTCACTGCCATGAGGGCCCGTGGCGCCAAGGTCACCGACATCGTCGTGCTTGTTGTCGCAGCCGATGACGGCGTGATGCCGCAAACGATCGAGGCCATCAATCACGCGAAGGCAGCAGGCGTTCCTATCATCGTGGCGATCAACAAGATCGACAAGCCACAAGCCGAGCCGACACGCGTGCGCACGGAATTGCTGTCGCATGAAATCGTCGTCGAAAGCATGTCGGGCGATACGCTTGAAGTTGAAGTTTCAGCCTTGAAGCGCACCGGCCTCGACAAGTTGATCGAGGCGATCCACCTCCAGTCCGAAATCCTCGACCTCAAGTCGAACCCGCTTCGCCCCGCCGAAGGCATCGTCATCGAGGCCAAGCTGGAGCGCGGTCGCGGCCCCGTCGGCACCGTTCTCGTGCAGCGTGGCACCCTCAAAGTCGGCGACATCGTCGTTGCCGGTCAGGCCTGGGGTCGGGTCCGCGCGCTGCTCGACGACCACAGTGCCAACATCCCGACGGCTGGACCATCCGTGCCCGTCGAAATCTTGGGCTTTGATAGTGCTCCCGAGGCCGGCGACGCGTTTGCCGTCGTCGAAAACGAAGCGCGTGCCCGTGAAATCGTCGATTACCGTGTTCGCAAGCGCCGCGAGACGCTCGGCAGCTCCAGTGCGCCGCGCACGCTCGAACAGATGATGCAGCAGTTCAAGGACGCTGCGGGCAAGAAAGAGTTCAATCTCGTCATCAAGGGTGACGTGCAGGGCTCGGTCGAAGCCATCATCGGCGCGCTCGCCAAGGTCGGCAACGACGAGGTCGGCGCGCGGGTTGTGCACGCTGGCGTTGGCCAGATCACGGAATCCGACATCGCGCTTTCGAACGCATCAAAGGCGATCATCGTCGGCTTCAACGTGCGCGCCAACACGCAGGCCAAGCAGGCCGCCGAACAACAAGGCATCGAGCTGCGCTACTACAACATCATCTACGATCTCGTGGACGATGTGAAATTGGCGATGGCAGGCCTCCTTGCGCCAACCAAGCGCGAAACGTTCCTCGGTTACGCCACGATCAAGCAGGTGTTCAACATCACCAAGGTCGGCAAAGTCGCTGGCTGTATCGTCACCGACGGTCGCGTCGAACGCGGCGCAAAGGTCCGCTTGCTGCGCGACAAGGTCGTCATTCACGAAGGCACGCTGTCGATCCTCAAGCGCTTCAAGGACGAGGTCAAAGACGTTACCGGTGGCCAGGAATGCGGCATGGCGTTTGCCAACTACCAGGACATTCGCGAGGGCGACGAGATCGAGTGCTTCACCGTCGAAACGATCGCCCGAACGCTGTAGGGTGAACGCTTCTATATGAATGCTTCCCTATAAACGCTTTGATACGGCAACGTTCGGGCTGCTGCGGTCGTGCCGACGCTCCCAGTGGCCGCCTCGAGATCCGCGCGACCAGCGCGGATCTCTTGCCGTGAGCGGTCACCGAGCAGCGGGCATGCCGAACCGCAAAGCGCAGAGTGACACAACCGCTCAGCCCGCCCGGCGTCAAGGAACGTGGCGCCAAGACACCCGACAACCGCCTTCGACGGAGCGCCTTGTCTCGGGCGACATGGCCACAATCAGGGCATGCTGCCCGAAGCACGTCGCGATCGGGAGCGCCTTTTGAGCCTACCTCTTTTCGTCATCCTGGCCGTGCTCTGCGTGGCGATCCTTTTCGCTATCAGGCCGCGCCAGAAAATGGTTCGCAGCCGCGTCTACCGTGTCTATCCCGACGAACTGTGGCAGCTAATGCGCATGCGGCGGGGCGAGCCCGATTGGACGGGCGTCATCCAAAGCGTCGAGTGGGAGAACGGCTCGGACACGGACGGCATGATCACCTACAAAGGCGGCTCCAAAGCCTACATGCGCCAACGCATTGACGATGCCAACATGCACGTCGCGACCTCACTCGACGTCATGAATAGCGGTAATGAGCCCGGCGAGCGCATGATTTCGCTGACCTCGGTAACGGCCGATCCGGGAGGCAGCCGCTGCACCATGTCGATCACCTCCGAAAAGATCGGCCCGCTCGGCGTCGAGGGCTGGCTTGGGCGCCTGACACGGCCTCTCGTCGGGTTCTACTTGTCGGCGCTTGTAACAGCCGAGATTGAACGCAATGGCGCGCTGGCGCGCTATGCCGCCGATAACGGCAACGCGCCAGAAGCGGTCAGCTTTCTGGGCATGCGCATGTCTTGGTTGGCGCTCGGACTTGCCGCCGTTGCGTTGGGCTATTGGGGCTGGTCATTCGGGTTGTGGTTCACCGTTGCGCTGGCTGCAGGCCTCGTGCTGCACGAGGCTGGCCACGTGGCCGTAATGCGCGCGTTTGGCGACCGCGCCAGTGCCTTTTATTTTGTGCCGTTTCTTGGCGGCGTTGCCATTGGCCAAAAGAAACACGAAAGTGATAGCCAACTTGTCGCGATGGTGATCGGCGGGCCTGCGGCTGGCCTTTTATCCGCGATCGCCGCTGGCGTACTGGGGTGGTGGTTCGACAACGATTTCCTGCTGGCTTGCGGCCACTTCTTCGCAATCTTCAACCTGTTTAACCTCTTGCCGATACCGCCGCTCGATGGCGGGCAAATTGCCCTTGCCATGGCGCGACCATTCGTGTCGGTGGCCAGTCTGATCTGGGTGCGAATTGTATTGACTGCGATTGGCGCAGCTGGCGCCGTTTGGCTAGGCGAGCCAGTGCTGGTGGTCATGTTTGCGCTGCTGCTGGTATTTGCGATCGCATTTAGGGCTGTGCCGCCCGACACGTCGCAAAAACCACTATCCGGGCGGGGCGCGGCTGGAACATTGCTTACCACGGTCGTCATCATCGTCGGACTATGCGGCATCATTGGTATCATCGGTGACGAGATGACTTTGCGGCAGGCATTCCGAGCCCTGATCAGGGGGCCTTTTGCTTGACCGCGCTGACGGCGTCCACGCATTCGCGACAATCCCCGCTCCATGCGAATTTGATTTGTAATGTGACGTCGAGCCAGACTGGAGGCGGTAGTGGCTGGTGAGAAGCCCCAGCACTGGCGAGTGCCGCTGGTGACATTCCACGTGCTCCGCGACGAAAGCCCAAGCGAAGAGAAGTCAGAGCGGATCGACGGACGCACGACCATGATGCCTTAACCGACGCTGCTCCATCAGCGCATCTGTAAAAACATGACGCGCGTGCTGGACGACCATCTTGATCGCCTGAAGCCCGAATGGGCCGCCGACGGGGAGGTCGGACTTCTGCTCACCGGTGATGATTCCTACAACCCAGAGCCAGACGTGACTGTCATCGATCGCGCTGTCGCATTTGGTCAAATTTACGCGGACCGATTTTACGCCGTTGTGGAAGTGCTATCGGAACACGACAAGGCATGGAAGCTCCACGCGAAGATCGGCTATTACACGCGACATGAACACTGCTTTGCCGTTCTGTTCGTGCTGCAAACCGAAATCGGGTGCCGGTTGTGGCGTCGTCAACTGGACGGGTCGTGGACACAAACTGAACTTGCTGGCCCCAACGAACGCATCGCGCTACCCGTGATCGGTGACATCGGCCCGCTGTCAGCGTTCTACCGCGACACGCCGCTCTTCCAGCCCAACCCGTAAGCAATGGAAAGTCAACGCGCGCCCTTTGCTGCCAACGCATCCATGTGGCGGTAGGATAGCCACACCGCGACAATGCCGAACGCGATCCCGCCGACCATCCACCCGGCGAGCACGCCGCCAGCGCCACCGAGCGCACCGCCCGCCATCACGAATGGCACCGTGCCGACCGTTGCGCGTCCCCAGTTCAGCACCGTTGATAGCGGCGCGCGCCCCAGCGTATTGAAGGCAGCGTTGGCCACAAACAGCGCGCCCAGGAACACAAACAGCGGCGATAGCCACCGGCAAAATAGGACGATGAGTTCAGCTGCCTCCCCGCTCGCCTTGACCGACCTCGCAATCGCTTCGGCAAACAGGGCCAGCGGTATCCAAGCTGCGAGCGTGAACGCGGCCGTCACCCACAATGACAGCGTAAACGCACGCCGCAATCGCGCCATATCTCCCGCGCCATAGTTCTGGCCAAGGATCGGCCCGACCGACCCCGACAGCGCATAGATCGCCCCGAACGCGACCGGGATAATCCGCCCGATTGCCGTCCATCCAGCAACGGCGGCATCGCCGTGCGTTGCAATCGCAGCCGTCACAAATGCGTTTGCAGCTGGCGTTGCGATATTGGTCAGGATGGCAGGTACCGCAATCGCCGCGATTGGCCGAAGATCGCTGACAAATGCGTCGGCGTTCGGCGTACCGGCCAGATCGTGGACGCGCATCACTCCATACAGCCCAACGGCCATCACCGCAAAGCGCGACAGCACGATCGCCCAAGCCGCCCCCGTCAGGCCAAGCCCGAGGCCGAAGATCAACAGCGGATCAAGCGCGATATTCACGACCGCGCCAATCAGCGTGATGTTCATCGCGCGCCGGGCATCGCCGACCGACCGCAAGATGCCGCTCGCTGACATACCAATCGCGAGCGGGGTCAATGCTGGCAGCACGATCGCGAGATAGCCCATCGCAAGGTCGTAGGTCCGCCCGCTGGCGCCCATCGCCGAAAGCAACACGGGCGAAGCGAGCCACGCCCCAACCCCAGCCACCGCAGAAACAATCGCCGTTGTCAGCAGGCAATGCGTCGCGAGCCGTCGGGCCGTGATGCGGTCACGGGCGCCGATCGCCGGTGCCACGAGAGCCGTCGTGGCAATCGACAATCCGATGCCAATTGAAATCGTGAAGAATACGATCGATGAGCCGTAGCCAAGTGCTGCGATGATCCCCTCATCGCCGAGCTGGGCAAGAAAAATCAGGTTGGCAAGTTCGCCAATAAAAATCGCAACGAGCCCAAACGCGCCGGTCCCCGTCATCACTAGAATGTGCCGCAGCAACGACCCCGTAACGAATACGGGCGCCGCACCAACAGGCATCGCAGCACTCGGCTGCGTTGCGATGACCGGTGGTAGCGCAGGCGTCACGATGGCAACCAGATTTGGCGTCGGCATCGGAGTTGGTGCGGGTGGTGGCGTCGTATCTTGCATCGGCGTCCTTTAGAGCCGTCGGCGCGATTTAATCGCCGCCGCCAGCGTGCCGTCATCGAGATAATCAAGTTCGCCACCAATCGGGACGCCGTGCGCAAGGCGCGAAACGGCAAGATCGGGGTATGCCGAAAGCTGCTCGGCGACGTAGTGGGCGGTCGATTGTCCTTCGACCGTCGCGTTGAGCGCCAGCAATACCTCAGCGACGCCGCCTTCGCCAACCCTAGCGAGCAGACCGGCTATGCTAAGTTGATCAGGACCGACCCCGTCGAGCGGCGACATAACTCCGCCGAGCACGTGGTAGCGGGCTTGCACAACGCCTGCCCGCTCCAGGGCCCATAGGTCGCCGATCTCTTCGACCACGACGATCAGGGTCTGGTCACGGGACGGATCGGCGCAGATCGAACACGGGTCAACACTATCGACGTTGCCGCACGTTTTGCAGGCGACGATCTTTGCAGCCGCCTGCGTCATCGCCTCGGCGAGCGGGGCCAACAGGTCAGCGCGACGCTTGAGCAGCGCGAGGGCAGCTTTGCGAGCCGACCTTGGCCCAAGGCCCGGCAGTCGCCCAAGCAGTTGAATGAGGCGCTCGATTTCGGGGCCAGCTGGACGTTTCGGCATGACCTGCAGCTACCCGTCGCGAGCCGTCCAGCCAAGCTCAAAACACCGCTCACGGCTTTGCAGTGCACAGCTCTCGTTCGGTTTGGACCCTGCGCGGGAATGGGGCGGCGGCATATGCGCTGGCCGATCGGCGTCTAGGGCTGCCACCGTTGGTATGTAATCATCGGCATTGCCGTCGCGTTGATGGCGAGGGCCGTAAAGTACCCCGCTTGTGGAGGTTCGAGCCCGCCAACGCACCAATCACCGCCGTCGGCTAACGCGCCGCCAATCCCGTGCCAAATCACGGTGCCTGAAGCGGCGCTGTCTAAGGTTGTGAACGATCGCGGATCGTGGCTAAGGCCCGTACCAAGAGCTTTAAGCACGGCCTCCTTGCGGGTCCAAATCGTAAAAAACGCATCCTCCCATGCCGCAGCCGTTAGGTCCGCCATGCGGCTGGCTTCCGCACTTGAGAAAAAGCGTCCCGGCAATGCCCGCGAGACCGGCCGTGGCCGTTCAATATCAATCCCGATCGGCCGATCGGGGCAAACCGCAAGCGCCACCCAATCGCCCGCATGCGACACGTTAAAATGCGGGCCACCATCGAACGGGCCACCATCGAACGGGCCACCGTCAATCGTCGGCTTGCCGTGGTGCCCAATCGCAAATGCGAGTTCCTTTGGCGAGCGTCCAACATAGCCCGCTAAGATGGCCCGCAGCCCTGCGCGACTGGCCACGAATGTTTGCAACTGCCCCGGTGCGGTCATGCGCGCTGCCCGCTCCAATTCGTCCGGCGATAGCCCGGCCTGTGCGGCAATCGCGGTCAAGGCTCGGGCGTCGGCTCGAATGTCGAACGGGTCTGCATCCGTCCGCCAATACCAGACATCGACACGCGACCTGTTAATTTTGTCACAAACAGCTCCCGTCATCGCAGTTCAGGCGTGTGCGGGAACAAACGCCGATGCTCCTCGATCGCATAACGGTCCGTTTGGCCCGAGACATAATCAGCGACCAGTCGCGCGCGCCGGCGGTCATCAAGGCTTCGAGCGACGTTCTCCCAGTCGACGGGCAACGTCGACGGGTCCGCCAGATAGATCTCAAACAAGTCGCCGACGATCCGTTCGGCGCGGTTCATGACGCCCATCACCCACGGGTGGCGATAAACGCGCCCGTAAAGAAACGCGCGTAATTCCGCAACATTATCAGCCATCTGCGCAGAAAACCCAAGGACGGGCCTGCCCGCGGCCCGGATGTCGTCTGGGCTGTTCGGCGCGAGTTCAGCCAGCCGGCGACGGCTCTCACCGACACAATCGGCAATCATCACTGTGATCATCCGTCGGGTGATCTCGTAGGCCCGCCGCCCGGCATCGCGAGGTGCGTCTAGAGCCATCGTGGCAGCCACGAACCCGACCGTCATCCGCGGCTCGGCTAGGTCATCAAACGTTACGAGCTTGGCCCGCAACCCGTCGTCAACGTCGTGCGTCAGGTAGGCGATATCATCGGCGAGCGCTGCCACCTGCGCTTCAGCCGAGGCGTAAGATTGAAGCTCTAGCGGACGCCAGGTTTCAAGCCCGCGCGAAACCTTCGCCACCGCCGATCCTGTTGTCACCGGGCCGTTGTGCTTGGCTAACCCCTCAAGCGTTTCCCACGCCAAGTTCAAGCCGTCGAAATCAGCGTAGCGCCGCTCAAGCGCGGTGACGACCCGCAAACTCTGCGCGTTATGATCAAAACCGCCGTGGTCGGCGATCGCGCGATCGATTGCCCGTTCGCCAGCATGCCCGAACGGCGGGTGTCCAAGATCGTGGGCAAGTGCCAACACCTCGGCAAGGTCCTCATCGAGGCGCAGCTGCCGGGCGATCGTCCGGGCGATCTGCGCCACCTCAAGCGTGTGGGTCAGCCGGGTGCGATAATGGTCGCCCTCGTGAAAGATAAAGACTTGCGTTTTGTGGATGAGCCGCCGGAAGGCGCTGGCATGGATCACGCGATCGCGATCGCGCTGGAACGGCGAGCGGGTCAGGCAGGGCGCTTCCGCCGTTCGCCGCCCCCGAGATGGCACGCCGCTCGCCGCATACGGTGCCGGGTCGCGTTGGCCGGGCTCCAGGGCTTGGCCATAGTCGCAATCCCCAGCCTTCAAGCCCAAATCAACGGCTTTCCCTAGGTGCTCAAGCCCCTTGGTCGCCGCGCGGCTACCCTGGCTCGCGGGCATCGTGCCCTGTGTGATGTTGCCGCGCTGCGACATGTGTTGACCCGTTCGTTAACCGGCCGCCGCTCCCGCCGATTTGACTGGCGGGCATTCTCACTTATGTATCTAAAGCAACATTCACCATGGGAAGGCTAAGCCACCATGACGACGGCTACCGCCGCACACTCCGTTTCGCTGTCCGAACGGGCCGCCCGCCGCATCCTCGTGATCGGAGCCGACGGCGCGAGCGCACCCACGCTGCGAATCAGCGTTGAAGGTGGCGGCTGTTCGGGCTTCCAATACAAGTTTGACCTCACCGGCACCACAGCACCCGACGATGTGGTGCTAGAGCGCAACGGTGCCCGTGTGCTTATCGACCCGATTTCCATGGGTTTCCTCGCCGGCTCTGAAATTGATTTCGTCGATGACCTCATTGGCTCATCGTTCCAAATCAGAAATCCCAACGCAACGGCCTCCTGCGGCTGCGGCACGAGCTTTACGATATAGCACCAGAACGTCATGCAACGCGCTTGGGCGGGACAACCAATCCTGTGCCACAACCCAATCCTTGGCGACATCGCCTGGGGATACGCGACAATCGAGCTGGCGGCAGCGTGTGGCGCACGCCAATGCACTTTGCTAAGACCGCCAAACCCATACCGCTAACGCGTGACCGGGCTCAAAGACAACACGGGTGAAAACAATATGGCCATGACGCGGGATGCCGCCACGAGCGACACGATCGACGGCGCCAGTCAGCGGAATGCCCGGCTGAAACAGGCCGTGCATCGCCACAAAGTCACCTCGCGAGCTGGCATGTCGGAACGCGTGTTCACGGCGATGTTTTCCGGCCTCGTCTACCCGCAAATTTGGGAAGACCCAATCGTAGATCTCGACGCCATGCAGCTGAAATCTGGCGAGCATGTCGTCGCGATCATGTCAGGGGGCTGCAACGTCAACAGCTACATTTCACTGGCCGACGTGCGCATCACCGCGGTCGACTTGAACCCCGCGCACGTCGCCTTGAACAAGCTCAAGGCCTGTGCGGCAGCGAAATTGCCCGATTATGAGGCCTTTCACCGGTTCTTTGCCGAGGCCGACACACCAGAAAACATCACCGCCTACGAGCGCTATTTAGCTCCCCACCTGGACGCAACAACCCGTGCCTACTGGGAGGCGCGTGACAAGTTTGGCCGCAAACGGATCTCCTACTTCGCCAACAACATTTACCGGCACGGGCTCCTCGGTCGGTTTATAGGCGCTGGCCACGCGCTCGCCAAAGCGCACGGGCGTGATCTTCGCAAAATTTTGCGCGCCAAATCGAAGGCCGAACAGCGCGCCATCTTTGATGCAGAAATCGGTCCGCTATTCCAAAAGCCCCACATCCGCTGGTTGTGCGAACGTCCCTCAGCTCTCTTTGGGCTTGGCATTCCGCCCGCGCAGTTCGAAGCCCTGAAGGGCAACGAAAAGCACATGGCCGACGTGCTGTATAAGCGCACCGAGCGGCTGTGTTGCGACTTTGACTTCGCCGATAATTACTTCGCGTGGCAAGCCTTTGGTCGGCGTTATGCCAGCGGCGGCGCGGGACCGTTACCACCCTATTTGCAACGGCAAAACTTCGATCAATTGCGTGCACGGGTCGGCAATCTCGAGATCTTGCATCGCTCCTTCACCGAGTACCTCGCAAGCCAAGCAACCGGCACGTGCGATGCTTTTGTGCTGCTCGATGCCCAAGACTGGATGACCGACGAGCAACTGACCGAATTGTGGTCACAGATCGCTCGCACGTCAAAGCCCGGCAGTCGCGTGATCTTCCGCACAGCTGGTGAAGACACGATTTTGCCCGGCCGCGTGCCCGACGCGTTGCTGTCGCGCTTCACCTATGACGTCGCCACCTGCCGCGCGTGGACCAACCAGGATCGCTCGTCGATTTATGGCGGTTTCCACCTTTATGTGTTCAAGGGCTGAGCCTGTGGCTGGACAGCCAAGCGGTAGTCACGCCGACCATATGGACGGCATTTATCGCTATCAGCGCTACATCTACGACCTAACGCGCAAGTTCTACCTGCTCGGCCGCGACCGCATGATCGCCGGGCTTGCCGTACCGGGCCATGGCACAATCCTTGAGGTTGGCTGCGGAACTGGCCGAAATCTGATCCTCGCCGCTAGGCGCTATCCAGCGGCCAAACTTTACGGTTTTGACATTTCCCAGATGATGCTTGAAACCGCCGCGGCCAACGTCGCGCGGGCTGGTCTATCGAGCCGCATTACACTCGCCCAGGGCGACGCGTCAGACTTCTCAAGCGAGGCTCTGTTCGGCGTGACATCCTTCGACCGGGTCTACATCTCGTATTCGGTATCGATGATCCCACCGTGGCGTGAAGCCATCCGCCAAGCGTTTGCAGCGGTGAAGCCCGGCGGTTCGCTCCATATCGTCGATTTCGGTCAACAGGCCGGTTTGCCCGGGCCATTCAAGCGCGGGTTGCACGCCTGGTTGACGAAATTCTCTGTCACCCCCCGCGACGATCTCGAAGCAGAGATGGCCACGGTCGCAAAGTCGGGTGGCGGCAGCCTGGAGTTCGAGCACCTGTTCCGCGACTACGCGCGGCTTGGCGTCATCCGTCGCCCACGGTCGTCCTAACCGCGAGCTTGTCCAAACCAACCCGGTCTCGAAACCGTCCGGGCCACCGCTGCCACATGCGCTTGTCTCGCAACGTGCGTCCATCCAACGATCATTACGGAATAACGGGGGTGTCCACCGATGGGCCAAAACACCAAGCAACTTTCAGCTGCCCGCGATATCGCTGCGGAGGCTGCCCGTACTCTTGATCTCGACGCATCGGTGCGATTGTGGGACGGCTCGCGCCACCCGCTCGGCACCGCGGTCACCAGCAGCTTTGAGATCGTGCTCAACTCGCCCGGCGCCATCGGCGCACTGTTGCGCTGGCCGACGCTTGATAACGTCATTCGCCGCTATGTCGAAAAAGACATCGATTTCGTTGGCGGCACGTTGATCGATTTTGGCGAGCAACTGAACCGATCGGGCCGCAGCATTCGCGCCCGCGACGTCAACAAGCTGCAACTACTGTGGCAACTGCGGCCATTTCTGCTGTCTGCTCAAGGCGCACCGGCGGCGCAAGAACAGGGCTTTGATGGCGATCGTCTGGGTCGGCGCAAAACATCGCGGGACAACGAAGCCTACGTCCGCTTTCACTACGATCTGTCGAATGATTTTTACGCGCTCTTTCTCGATCCACAGATGGTCTATTCGTGCGCCTACTTTCGCGATTGGGACAACGACATCGCAACGGCCCAAACCGACAAGCTCGATATGATCTGCCGTAAACTTCGGCTGAAGCCCAGCGACCGTTTGCTCGATATCGGTTGCGGCTGGGGCGGGCTCGTGTGCCACGCCGCGCGCCACTATGGCGTCACGGCCACCGGCATCACGTTGTCAGAGGAGCAACTTGATTTTGCCCGCGACACGGTCAAGCGGCTCAAGCTCGAAAACCAAGTCACGATCCTCCACAGCGACTATGCCGCTATGTCCGGCACCTTCGACAAGGTCGCCTCGATCGGCATGTATGAACACATTGGCCTGACCAATATCCCGGCCTACATGCAAAAAGTCCGGAGCCTGATGTCGGAAGATGGCGTGTTTTTAAACCACGCAATCTCCCATCGCGCGCCCAAGCCAGCGATCTTTGGCGGCCGCCGTCCGATGCGGCCCGAACAACGCGCCATCGCAAAGTATATTTTCCCCGGCGGGGAGCTCGATGACATCGGCCACAGTATCGTCGCCATGGAGCGGGCGGGGTTTGAGGTCCACGACGTCGAAGGCTGGCGCGAACACTATGCGCGCACCTGCAAGTTATGGTGCGAGCGGCTGACCGCGGAACAAACCCGTGCGATCGAACTTGTCGGCGAAGAAAAATACCGGATCTGGGTCGCCTATCTGGCTGGCGTGTCGTTGGCGTTTTCGCGTGGCACGTTGCGTATTTTCCAGACGGTGGCGACGAAAACCGCCAAACGCAAATCGCCATTGCCGCCAACCCGCGCCGATCTCTACCGCTGAGGTCAACGCGACGGCTGAACGCGTGCGTGCGGCCGGTCTGCGCCGGGCCTCCATCATAGAGGTCGCACTGACACTCCTGACCAATCGGTCATTTGATCCAAACTTCGACGAACTCGACTGCTGATTGACACTTAACTTAGGGTTGCGGCTGTCCGTTCAGCTGAACTGTTCAACACCGAACCGGTGTGTCGGCTCGCCGTGGCCGCTACAACTTCAGCCAAGCGCCAGGCGTTGCCGCGGTGTTGACCATTGTTCGCCATCATGGACTTGCTGACCATTAAGGGTTATCCCACCGGCCGGTTGTAGTCTGCCGTCGCGTGGACTACCACGGGGCGCTATCAATCACTCGCCTGTTTCTAACGGACGAGCCGGAGGCCGTATGGACGAGGTTACGACGAAAATCACCGAGATCCTGAAAAAGCATATGAAGGAGCCGCGTGATGATATCTCCGCGGAGACGGCGCTTGCGGATCTAAAGATCGAATCCATCGACCTAGCGATGATCGTGTTCGACATCGAAGATTCGTTCCAGGTCGAAATTCCATACAATGCCAATGAGGAGGTCAGCGACTTCCAAACCGTCGGCACTGTGGTCGATCGGGTCAAGTCGCTGATCGCCGAGAAGCAAGCGAGCAAAGCTTGACGCTTGGATTGGCTGGCTCAGGTGAGGTCGCAGGCGACAGTTGGCGCTAGGCGGAACATAACCCAAACGGAACGGCTTACGGCGGTTTGGCCGCCGCAGCCCCCGGTTTCACCCTCGCGTGCACGGGGCGCGGCACTCGCTACAACAGGCTGCGCCTGTCGCAGCCGCCCCACCATAGGGCGCTCCATAACGGGCCGCTCGATATCGGGCCGCCCTATCACAGGACACCAGTATGAGTGAAACGAACAGCGGTCGACGCGTCGTCGTCACCGGCATGGGCGCCGTCACGCCGATCGGTACGACCGTCGACGATTTTTGGGCCGGTGTCCGCGCTGGACGGTGTGGCGTTTCCAAGCTTGAAGGATTGCCGCAGGAGGACGAAGACGACCTCAAAATCAAGATCGCTGCGCAGGTCAAAGACTTCGATCACAAAGCCCGGCTCAAGCATTTCAGCCGCGACCGGATCATTCTTCATGCGGACCGTTATTCCTGGTTTGCCGCCGCCGCCGCCGATGAAGCGATCAAACAGTCGGGCCTCACAGTCCCCTTCGTCGATGGGTCGCGCGCAGCCTGCATTATCGGTTCGGGCGCCGGTGGCCTTGTCACCTATGAGGTCGCCTACCGCGATCTGTTCCGCCACAAAAAGAAGATCACCCATCCGCTCACCCTGCTGCGGATCATCGGCTCGTCGGCATCGGCCCACGTTGGCATCGAGTTCGGCGTCAAAGGGCCAACGTTCGCAACCTGCTCGGCTTGCTCAACGGCGGCGCACGCCATCGGGATCGGTCGCGACTACATTCGCTCGGGCTTGTCCGATGTGGCTATCGTCGGCGCCTCGGAGAGCGTCATCAACTATGGCACGATGAAAGCTTGGCAGGCGCTTCACGTGCTCTCGCCGCAGGGCTGTTTCCCGTTCTCCAAGAAACGCAACGGCACGGTGCTTGGCGAAGGCGCGGGCATCCTCGTGATTGAGAGCCTCGAACATGCACAGGCACGTGGCGCCAAAATTCTAGCCGAACTCAAAGGCTTCGGCATGACGTCAGACAGCAAAGACATGGTCAACCCCGACATCGACGGCCCGCTCAACGCCATGCGGCTCGCCCTTGCCGACGCCAAACTCGCGCCTGAGCAGATCGACTACATCAACGCTCATGGTACTGCGACCGCGATCAACGACAAGAATGAGACCAACGCGATCAAGGCCCTGTTTGGCGCTCATGCCTACAAGCTGGCTGTCTCGTCGACCAAATCAATGCACGGCCACCCGCTCGGTGCAGGCGGTGGCATTGAAGCCGTTGCCTGCCTCAAAGCCATGCAAGACAACTGGATGCCACCGACGATCAACCTCAACGATCCCGATCCCGACTGTGACCTGGATTACGTGCCCAACGTCGGTCGCGCCAAGCCGCTCGGCTACACAATGTCGAACTCGTTTGCTTTCGGCGGCCTCAACGCCGTACTCGTCTTCGGCCCAGTTCCAGCCTAAGGGCTGGGTTGCGGTTTATGTTGCGCAGTCAGAACGGGCGGTGCCATGCGCGAAATCGTGATCCGGGTCGTCGATATCGCCATCCGCGCCCGGCTGCTCGACACGCCGACTGCCGATAAAATTTGGGCCGCACTTCCAATATATGCCGAAGCCCGAACCTGGGGCCAGGAAGTCTACTTTGAAACGGCCGTGGCGAGCCCCGCTGAGCCTGACGCCAAGGCCGTCGTACGCCGCGGAGAAATCGTCTACTGGCCAGACGGCGGGTCGATCGCCATTGGCTTTGGCCCGACGCCGATATCCGAATTGGGCGAAATTCGGCTGGCTGGTGCCTGCAACGTATGGGCCGAAGCTGTCGACGACGTAACCCAGCTTAAAGCCGTCCACGCCGGGGAGCGTATTGCGGTGCTGCAAGCCGATAGTTGAGCGTCGGCCATCGTTTTTGACACGTCTCAGGGCAGCGAGACTTGCCACCGCACCCTGAAGCCGCCATATCTCATAGCGACTGGCGGCGGACGACGCCCTCGCCAACCGGGTCAGGTCGGGAACGAAGCAGCCCTAACGATCAGGCGCCGGGTCGTCCGCCAGTCACTTTTTATAGCGACCGCGTTGATAAGCGGCGCCTCGACCCAGATTGTTCGATTTGGCCGCTTATCGCCCCTTTGCAACTGAGGGCTTGGCGCAACACGCCATTCGGGCCAAAACAGCGCCATGGCCAAGCGACCGACCCCAGCCACCGACAGCAATAGCGAAACCGCGGTAAGCACCCCGCCAGTCGAGCAACATCCGTCGGCCAACGGCGGCCTATTTGGCGATTTCGCGCCGCCGCTCGCCCCCTATGTCGTCCTTGCCCGCAAATACCGACCGCAAACGTTTGCCGATCTGATTGGCCAAGACGCCATGGTCCAAACCCTGCGCAACGCGTTCGCCACAGCGCGAATCGCCCAAGGCTACATGCTGACAGGTGTGCGTGGCGTCGGCAAAACAACGACGGCGCGCATCCTCGCCCGAGGCCTCAACTACGAAACGCCGACGGTGTCAGCCCCGACCGTTGATATGCCCCAACTCGGTATGCACTGCGCCGACATTATCAGCAGCCGCCACCCTGACGTCGTCGAGATGGACGCGGCTTCAAACACGGGCATCGATAACGTCCGCGAAATCATCGAGGGGTCGCGCTACCGGCCGATCTCAGCGCGGATGAAGGTCTACATCATCGACGAAGTCCACATGCTCTCCAAGGGCGCGTTCAACGCCCTGTTGAAGACGCTGGAAGAGCCACCCGAGCACGTCAAATTCATCTTCGCGACGACCGAAGTCCGCAAGGTGCCGGTCACGGTGCTCTCGCGCTGCCAGCGGTTTGATCTTCGCCGTGTCGACGTGCCGGTGCTGTCAGCGCACTTAAAGTCGATTGTTGCACAAGAGCGCGTGACCGCAGCCGATGATGCGATCGCGATGATCGCTCGCGCGGCCGAAGGCTCGGTCCGCGACAGCCTCTCGATCCTCGATCAGGCAATTGCGATGGCGGGCGGCAAGACCGTGACTGCCACGCAAGTGCGCGCCATGCTGGGGCTATCTGATCGCGGGCGCATCCTCGATCTCATGGAAACCTTGGTTGCAGGCGACATCGCCAACGCACTTTCATTGCTTGATGCGCTTTATCGCGACGGCGCCGACCCGCTACAGGTCCTCTCCGACCTATCGGAGGCCGTCCACGTCATCACACGCATGAAAGTGCTATCGGGAGATGGCGGATCGGACGCGCTATCGGCCGATGAAAAACGGCGCATTGCTGCGCTCGGCTATGCGCTAGCCGTGCCGCTCTTGTCGCGCTATTGGCAGATGCTGCAAAAGGGCCAAGCGGAGGCTGGCCAATCGGGCGATCCGCATGCGGCAGCCGAGATGGTCTTAATCCGCATTGCACACACGGCCGACCTGCCCTCGCCCGACGATCTCGTGCGGCTGCTTGGCGGAGATGCGCCGAAGGCGAGATCCGCGACGAAACCGATCGCTGGGCCAAGCGTTGACAGCGGCGCGGTGGCGAAAGCTCCGCCTCACCCTAGGCCGAGCAGTTACGCGCAGCCTACTTCGGCAGCCTCATCGCCCAACGACCTGACACGTGCCTCGCCACGTGACCCGCCAGTTGTCGCAGCTCCAGCCTCCGTTCCAGCCGTGAACGGCGGGTCGTTGGATATGTCGCTCGACCCTAACGCCATGTGGGCAGATGACCCCGGCGCAAGCTTTGATGGTGGCTCCGTTGAGGTTGGCCTTGGCGAAGACGATCCGCTCGACGATACCCTCGACGATGCCAGGGACGCCGCCGGGGACGCCGCCGGGGACGCTGAGACCGCAACGCTACCCACAGCTGCCATCATCAAGACGTTCACCGACGTGGTCGAACTCGCGGGGCTGATGCGCGACATGAAATTGCGGGTTGACCTTGAAGAGCAAGTTAGCCTGGTGAAGTTCGACGCTGCTGCCGGTTCAATTGACCTCTTCTTAGTGTCGGGCGCGCCAGCAAGCCTGCCCAACGATCTGCGCGAAAAGCTCAACCGCTGGACAGCGCGCAAGTGGATGGTGATGGTCTCCAAAAGCTTGGGTGCCCCAACGCTTGGCAGCGTTCGGCGCGAGCTTGAGGCCAAGGAGCGCGAACTGATTGAGGCCCATCCGGTGGTGCGTAACTTGCTCGAAACATTTCCAGGCGCGAAAATCACGTCGATCCGGCGCCAGTCCGTCACACGAGACGACGACGCTGGAACCGGTTAAACACTCTCGACCGGGCCGCCATGGCCTCCATCAGAAATAGAATGTGCCACTAGCAAGGACGTCGATATGCGCGACATGATGGGTATGATGAAGCAGGTTCAGGCGCTGCAAACCCGCATGAAAGAGGTCCAAGACGAACTCGCCGCCGCCGAGGTTGAGGGGCGCTCCGGTGGCGGGCTCGTCACCGTCACACTCGATGGCAAAGGCACCATGAAAAAAGTCCGCATCGATCCCTCATTGATGAAGCCCGAGGACGTCGAAATTCTCGAGGACCTGATCCTAGCAGCAACCGACGATGCACGTACGAAAGTGGCAGCCATCGCTGAGGATAAAATGCGCGAAGTAACCGGTGGACTGCCGCTACCGCCCGGCATGAAGCTGTTTTAATCGCTTGTTCGCGCACCCTCCCCCAATTCGAGCCGCTGGGCGAGATGTGGCGTCAACCGCCGATCTTAAAGACAAGCGGTCTTGAAAACCCAATAGGCGCGTCCAACACCCTGGTGTATAGCCGCGCTCGGTCAAACGACGACGAGTTTGAGGGTTGTCGCCCGACGCTCGTCGCGCGCCATCCGACCGCCTTAACGACAATCTGGTTTGCATCACATGTCGGCGCGAAGAGACGAACGCGATTTACGCGAAGAGCTGATCCGCTTGCGAAACGAGCACCGCGACCTCGACAAGGAGATCGCAGCGCTCGAGGTCGCAGCGTTGGCTGATCAATTGCGGATCCAGCGTCTCAAGCGGCGCAAGCTTCTGCTGAAAGACCAAATCCAGAGCGTCGAGGACCAACTCCGTCCTGACATCATCGCCTGATGTCAGGGTTTGGCAGCACGGCTAAGCACACCGGGTCCACCGATGGGGCGAGCCGAGGGCCAACGGCAGGCCGTCCTCCCGTTGAGACCTGGCTCTATCCAACCAACAAAGGCCTCTACTGCGAGCCAGGCCAGTTCCACATCGATCCGCGTTGGCCGGTTGACAAAGCGGTCATTACCCACGGTCACGCCGATCATGCGCGCTCTGGCCACGGCGCGGTGCTGGCGACGCCCGAAACAGTCGCCATCATGAAAATCCGCTACGGGGAGGCCTGTGCGGGCCAGTTCGACGCGATCCCATACGGGCAAGCGCGCGCCATCAACGGCGTTTCAGTTCGGCTCGTGCCAGCCGGGCATATCTTGGGTTCTGCGCAAATCGTTCTGGAGTGGGCGGGCTCCCGCGCCGTCGTGTCGGGCGATTATAAGAGAACGACCGACCCGACGTGTGCAGCCTTCGAACCCGTCCGGTGCGATGTTTTCGTGACCGAGGCGACGTTTGGCTTA
Organism: Hyphomicrobiales bacterium; assembly: GCA_038329675.1. Classification (GTDB taxonomy): domain Bacteria; phylum Pseudomonadota; class Alphaproteobacteria; order Rhizobiales; family Hyphomicrobiaceae; genus JANXVY01. Next base: position 19,641 of record JBBQNE010000032.1, read on the forward strand.
CCGGTGTTTCGCCACGGCTGCGCGTCCCACGAAGCCGCGCGGCTTGTCGCCTCAATCGCCGAGCAGCCAAATCGCGCGCATTTGCTCGGCGTTTATGGCCTGGGCAAATGCCAGCGCATGATCAAGCTCGTTCGGGAGGCTGGCTACGACGCGCCGATTTATTTGCACGGCGCCCATGTTGCGCTGACGCGGCTCTATCAACAGCTTGGCCACGATCTCGGTGAGGTTTATCCAGCCTCCGATGCCGACAAGGCCACGACGGCAACCGCGCTCGTCCTGTGCCCCCCGTCGGCCATTGCTGATCGGTGGTCGCGCCGCTTCGATGATCCCGTGACAGCTTACGCCAGCGGTTGGATGCGGACGCGCGGCCGTGTGCGCCAATCGGGCGTCGAGTTACCTCTGGTCGTATCCGACCACGCCGACTGGCCAGAGTTGCTCGACACGATCACCGAGACGGGCGCCGAAGAGATATGGGTCACGCACGGACGTGAGGATGCGCTCATTCACCAACTCGGCCTAATGGGCATCAAGGGCCGCGCGCTGGCCCTCGTCGGCCGGGAAGAGGAAGAGGACTAGCCACAAAGGACTGACGGAAAACGACGGCCCATCAGCCAAACATGTCAGCCGTGATGCCCGCATACCAGCCCATGTTTTCGACTTGGGTCTGTTTTCGCAAATCGGCCGTTTCGCCAGGCTTTGATACGAACGTTTCAACCGCGGCGATCTTGCCGTCCTTGGCCTCATAGCGTCCGCCGACCTTGACCGTATCGTCGGTCTCGATCATCGACCAGCAGGTGTTGGTATACTTGGCAGCAAACGTCGGTGCACCGATCAGGTCACCGCGCACCATCATGGCTGCAACCTTGGCTTGGCTGTTGGCTGAGAACGCCGACTTCGGCATGTCGCCTGGGATGCACGCATCGCCGACGATGAAGATATTGGCGTCCTTGGCCGACTTCATGCTGGCTGGGTCAATTGGGCAGAAACCGCCGTCGTTGGCCAAGCCCGCGTCGCGTGCGATGTTTCCAGCCATTTGCGCCGGGATCACGTTGACGAGAGCGACGTTCTTGTACGTTTCAAAGCCCGTAACAACGGTGTTGCTCGCCGGGTCGACAGACTTCACGCCATCGTGGATTTTTGGCCCGAGCCATTCAACCATGCCTGGGTAATACTTCTCCCAGCCCTCTTGGAACAGCGCCTGCTTGGAGAACGTCTCCTTGGGATCGAGGATGATGATTTTCGCTTTCGACTTTCCGCTCGCCTTCAACACGTGTGCCATCATCGAGACGCGTTCGTACGGCCCCGGTGGGCATCGATAGGGGTTGGGCGGCGCAAGCAGCACGATGACACCGCCGTCGGGCACACCGTCTAGCCGCGTGCGCAGCAATTGGGTCTGAGGGCCAGCTTTCCACGCGTGCGGCATCGCCTCTTCGTGCTCGCGGCCCCAACCTGGGACGCTGTCATACTTAAGGTCGATGCCAGGCGACAGGACGAGCCGGTCGTAGGGCAGCGCCGATCCATCGGCGAGCGTCACGAGTTTCTTGTCGCGGTCGATCGAGGCAGCGGCCTGATGGACCAATTTGATGCCGTGGGCGGAGGCAAGCTTGTCATAGGAATGGGTGATCTCGGTGATCGGGCGATAGCCGCCGAGATAGAGGTTTGAGTGAAAGCACGTGACGAACTGTTTCGAGGGCTCAACGAGCGTGACATCGATTGCGCCGGCGCTATCTTTTGCAATGTAACGTGCTGCCGTTGCCCCGCCAGGACCGCCGCCAATAACAACGGCGCGTGGCTTTGCTTGTCCAAGGACGGCAGGTGCGCCGAGCGCGAGGCTGCCGAATGCGGCACCAGACGTGCGCAGGACAGTTCGTCGGGAAATGGTCATGGCAGGCCTCAAATGGAATCGAACGGTCGGATTTAGCGAAAGGCTTTAGCTTCACAAATCAACATTTCAGCATTGCTTGTGCGCCCGGCTGCAATAGGCCGCGTCGAACAGATGGCACGAGCGGGTCGAGCGTTTATCGCGGCGCCTGAGGTGTGAGCGCAGTGAAATAGGCAGCAAGTGCAGCAATATCGCTGGGCAACAGGGGGTGTGCGATCGTCTGCATCACCTCGTTTGGACGCCGCTTGTCGCGGTAGGCCTCCATGGCGGCCACGAACGGTGCAACAGCCATGCCTGCAATCACTGGAATGCCGTGCGGTGCCCCGTCGGCACGGTGGCAAGTTACGCACTCACCCGCGAGGTAAGCGCCATAGGCCGGGTCTGCGGCAAGCGCAGGAGCCGCGCTGCTGCCGACAACGACGCCGATCCCAACGACCCAAAGGAAGCTAAGTCGGGCGCCAAGACGCCACCATTTGTCGTCAAGCACCACGATCAGCCAACCGTCACTTTGTGTTCAGAGGCGTAGACCGTGCCATCGTCATCGGTCCACCGGAACACGAACGTCCCGCTTTCCGGGACCCTGACGTAGAACGATTGGAACGGGTTTGACGAGATGCCCGGCAGCCAGTCGGCGTGCATGATCTCCTGTCCGTTGAAGGTCGCCGCAAACTCTTTGATGATTTTGCGCGGGATGGGTTGGCCCGACACGTCCTTGCGCTGCCCGCTTTCCATCTCGTGTGAAATTAGCGTTTTGACCTCGATCACCTCCCCGGGTTTCGCGGTGGCTGGCATGCGAACGCGGGGCAAGGGCTTTGTCATCGGGCATTCCTCAACTTTCATCGTAATCGGCAACGTTAGCCTGTGCAGCCGCCAACGGTCACGCTGACCTCGCGCTTGACCAAGTAGAATGCTCCATCGGCCATCTCGGCCAGCGCGACGACGTTTTGTGACTTTGCTAGCCGAATACGGATGGACACCTCGGCCTTGGGCGACAATGGCGAAAACCGATAGGACGCGATGTGCGGTAACGGGTTCTGCTCGGCAAATATGTGGACCGCTCTGACGTGGTCGGTAGCCGACATCGGGCTATCGACCGCGAATGTTAACGGCACGGACAGTCCATTTTCGGCAACGGCTGGTAAATCGAGTGTGACGCGACCGTCGGCGATCGGCTTGCCGCCGGTCAGCTGTGCGATCATCGCCGCGACATCTGTCGGGGCGGCAACAGCCTTTCGCGCTGGGATCGTTGCTGCGACCAGCGCGCCACCGGTCATGGCGAGGACCCTCCGACGGTTCGGTTCAGCGTCAGGTTTTGGATGCTTGATAGGCGTCACATGAAACTCTTGGCTGATGGGCCAGCTGTCGGCGCGGTTGCAGTCCTAAGCACTAACATAATGCGCAATCACGCAAATTTCACCCTCGAATGTATGTCCGCCAGCGTCACGTCTAGCATCCCCGCGAGGCCCCTCGCGCCGCAGACCTAACGGCCGGTAAACTGCGGTTTGCGCTTTTCAAGGAAGGCCCGGCGACCTTCAGCATAGTCGGCGCTGGCAAAACAGGCAGCAATATGGGCGTCGAGAGCGGCGATATCCGGCGCCACTCCCGGGGCGAGGTAGGGCGCTGAGTACGCGTCGATGGCAGCTTTGGCCCCCCGAATTGTCAGCGGCGCGTTGGAAGCGATATCGCGCGCGAGAGCCAAGACTGCGGCCGATAACTCCGAGGAAGCCACGACCTCCGTTACAAGACCCATCGTTTGGGCTTTGTCGGCTGGAAACCGCCGCCCGGTGAAGAGCATCAGTTTTGCGTCAACGGGCGATATCGCGCGCAAAATCGGCGTGATCCAGCGCGGATTGTAACCGAGGCCCAGCTTAGCTGGCGGCAGGGCGAATTGGGCCGCGGTGTCCGCAATCCGCAAATCACAGCCGAGTGCGAGGCCCAGCCCGCCGCCCATGCAATAGCCGTGGATCATGGCAATGGTCGGCTTTGGACATCCAGTCAGCGCTTCGAACGCTGCGTGGTTTAGCGCGTCGTAGGCGTGCACTTCGCCACCCGCTCGAGCGGTTTCGAATTCGGAGATATCAGCGCCCGCTGAGAATGCCCGTTCGCCAGCCCCGCGCAAGATGATCACGCGAACGGCGGGGTCAGCGACGGCGTCGGCGACCAATGCTGGCAATGCTGCCCACATCGCAGCGGTGAGGGCGTTCATCCGCGATGGGTTGGCGATGGTCAGCGTGGCAATGTCAGCCTCGCGGGTGAGCGCGATGCGCGGCTCGCTGTCTTGGGTATCCATCAACCCTCCAACCAATCAACGCGGCGCCATCACCGACGAGCGAACCGACGTTTAAAAGACCGCGCTAACTTCTCGATTCCCCATTTTGTCGCCACGTCAAGATCACACACGCGACCGCCAAAAGCAGGATTGCCCCGCCTTCATAGATCAAATTCACGGGCGGCTGTTCCTTGCCCTGCAAAATGACAAGCCGAGCGAGCGCCGTGATCGCGATGAAAAGGGGCAGCGTGATGGGAATCTTTTTGCTGTCGTAGTAGACCGCGACCATGCCGAGGACTTCCACGTAAATGAACATCAACAGCAGGTCCTGAAGCTGGACGAGTTGCCCCTTCACGACCTTCATGACCTCCTGGCCCATCGCAACGACCGTAAACAGTGCGATGACCAGCAGGAATGCGTTTTCGACGAGATGGATCGCCAGCGTGACGGGCGATGGTGTGCGGGGTGTGGGTTTATCGATAGCGACACCTTCAAATGGAAGCTTGGGTTCAACGGTCATTTGCGCACTTATATCTTAGCGCGCCAGTACGCCTTTGTGTGACGTGCGGCGCCAGTCCTCGACACGCTCCATGAGCCAGCCCCACGCCTCGATTTCGGTCGGACCCGCCGTTTTCGAGATTGCGATCCCGAGGTAGGCGACTTCGCTCTCGATCTTGTCGGCAGGCAGCATATGAAGCCGCGACACCAGTATCGCGCCCTCGATGACAGCAGCTTGTGCCCGGTTCCATCCAAGCCACGGCCGATGTTGGTGATGCGTTTCAACCCTACAAATGAAACGAGGCCGGTCGGCGTCTTCGATCACTTTGGTGACTGCCAATTCGGTGTGGGAGACGCAACCCGAGAGCCAGGCGCCGCGACCATTTAATGTCGCCGACAGCGGCCACGATTTGCGACCCGTCACGCCGCCAGCAAACACCCGCACGTCGTCGGTGTGCGAGGCGCATGCGAACGGGTTTTCGAGCAAATTATCAAGTGAGCGCGACGGCTTGAACGGCGCAATGACCATCGTCTCGCCTTCGACGATCAGCCCCAGTGGCGCAATGTGGACCTCACCGGCCTGATTTGCCGTCGTGACGATCGTTTCGATGATTTTAGGCACGTCGCTCCCAACGTTTCGGCTTCGACATGGCTCATCGAGAGGTCGATCTCGTATGTCGACAGAATATCACGTCGACGGCCTTAGACTTAACCGTCGTCGCTCACCATCGCCTTTTTTGCACGGACATGCGCCATCGCCTCGCGTTTGGCTTTGAGCGTTGCGCCCTCGGCCGATGGCGTTGTTAAGTCAACGGCCGCGGCCTTTGTCGCGACCCCCCAGTCGAGTGGATTGTCTTGCGCATACCGCTTCCCGAGCCGCCACGCCATTTCTGCTTTGGCAAGCTCATAACCAAGATAAAACGCGTGTCCGCCGTCCGCTTCAACGCCAAGCCGATCAAAAACGGCAAACGGATCCGTCACAAGGTGGTGCCCTTGGCGCGAGTAGACGTGGACCCCCTCGTCTGAGACCTCAATGCGATAATTATCGTCGCGGACTTGGGCAGCGCCGGTGGCAATCTCAGCTGCCGACAGGGGATGCGGGTTGAGATCGTGCAAACCAAGCAGTCCGTTGCCGCCGTAGCCCTTTGGCAAACTGCCGTCGTGTTGGGC
>JBBQNE010000033.1:0-25453 GCA_038329675.1 Hyphomicrobiales bacterium
GCGAGAACGGCAAGCTGCGTCTCGCCCACCCGCGCATCGCCAATCAGTACCGGCTCAATGCGGGCACAATCGTTGATAGCCCGATGATCAAAGTGCGCCTGGTCCGCTCTGGCGCTGCAATGACGGGGGGCGGTAACGGCAGGCCAGGAACGGGTAACGCCCAAAAGCTTGGCGGCCGCTACACGACGGCTGTCCACGCGCGGACGGGCGGGCCAGTAAAACCTAGAAAGCCCATGGTCGGCGGGCGCATCCTTGGCGAGGTCGACGAGTATTTCATCGAACAACTGCCGCCTGGGACAACGTTCGTATTCGGCGGCGAAATCGTCCGCTTCGAGGGGCTGCGCGAGACCGAAGCGTTCGTCTCCAGGGCCTCCTCATCTGACCCGATGGTGCCAAGTTACCCCGGCGGCAAATTTCCGCTCTCGACCCACCTCGCTTTGCGGGTCCGCGATATGCTGGCCGATGCGAAATCGTGGGACCGCCTGCCAGCGCCCGTTGCTGAATGGCTCGAAATCCAGACGCGCAACTCCGTCGTGCCCAAGGCCCACGAGGTGCTGGTCGAGACGTTTCCGCGTGGCGGCCGGCACTTCATTGTCGCCTATCCGTTCGAGGGGCGCCTCGCCCACCAAACACTCGGCATGCTATTGACGCGGCGGCTCGAACGGGCAGGCGCTAAGCCGCTCGGTTTTGTTGCCAACGACTATGGATTTTCGATCTGGGGCCTTGCCGATATGTCGGCAATGATTGCAGACGGGCGGCTTCCCCTTGATGCGCTGTTTGATGAGGACATGCTCGGCGACGACCTGGACGCGTGGCTCGCCGAATCCTTCCTGATGAAACGCACGTTCCGCCATTGCGCCGTGATCGCTGGCCTGATCGAGCGGCGCCATCCGGGCCGCGAAAAAAGCGGGCGTCAGGTCACGGTGTCGACCGATCTCATTTACGACGTGCTGCGACGGCACGAGCCCACGCACGTGTTGCTTGAAGCGGCGTGGGCCGACGCGGCGACCGGGCTGCTCGACATCGCCCGGCTCGGGCAGTTTTTGCGGCGCATCAAGGGCGCAATCCGCTACGTGCCGTTGCGCAAGGTGTCGCCGCTGTCGGTGCCGATCCTGCTCGAAGTCGGCAAGGAGCCCGTCCACGGTGCTGCGCGCGAAGACATCCTGCGGGATGCGGCCCAGGAACTGATCGCCGAAGCGATGGCATAACGGCAGCGTCCGCTTAGCCTGCATGTTCGCCAGCTTCCATCGGGCAAACCCCCTGCTGCGATCTGACGGCCGCATTGCACCCAAAGCGATGGGCGTTGATGCAACACATTTACGCTTTCCGGCAAAAAACTGCCGCCAGCTCCAAATCGTAGCTGAACTGAATAACGAATTGAACGTAAACTGAAGACTTCGGTTTTGACCGGGCTTCGGTTCGCCCCTACACGCCGTTGTTAAGCGCCCTTGTTATATATCCGCCATTGTCACGCGCCATCGTGCGCCTGGCTCACCGCACTTGAGCAATTTAATGTCCCGCGCCTTTGCATTTGCCGCTGCCGTCTTTGCGTTGACCGCCACCGCTAGCTGGTCGCAGTCAGCACTTGCGGCTGAACCGTCAACTGGGGCCGTCGCCACGGGCAAAACGCCGATAAGTGTTGGTGCCGTTCAACAAACGACGGCTGCCGGCCTCAGCAGTCCGCTGACCGCTGACCGGTTCGCTGAGCAACTCACCAGCGGCGGGTTTCAGATCACGGATACGGCCGGCAATTTGATTTTGAAGCGACAGCGGGGCGTTGCGCCCGTGTTGACGGTATCGGTCCAGGCTTTGATTGCTGGGCTGTCGGCGAGCCGGTTGTCACCTGACCGGGTCGAGGATCTGTGGGGGTTTCTCGCCGACACTGAAAACGCCGCGCTGGTCCGGCTTGATATCGTCGCCGCCATGGCCAGCCTGTCGACGTCGCTTAAGGCGCGTGAGGGGTTGTGGAGCGCGCTGGCGGCTCAGGCCACGGAATTCGCCCGGCCGACCCGAGTGCAGGAACGCGCTGGTTCTCTTCTTGGGCTATTCGAAGACCACCGCGACATGTTGTTGCCGCTGCTTTCGCCCCTCGTCGAGACGGAGGGGGCGGGCGATGAAATGGTCAACTTGATGCTCGCCAGCCGTGTATTCGGTGACGACGTCAACTCCAGCATCAACCAGCTTGCGGAGCGAGTTCCCGAAGCCCTTGCGCGGCGCTTTGGCCGCGAGCGCGACCTCGGTCGGCCCGTCAAATGGGAGTGGCAGGCGTTTGACACGCTCGTCGCCTGGAAGGACAAACGGCTGGCTGCTGGCGGCGTGAACGCGCCGCGCTCGGTGTTAGAACTCGACGCTGCTGGTGATGCGTTCGTTGTCATCTTCAACAACTTGCACGCGTTTGATGATTGGTACCGCGCGCGAATGTTGCGTGGCCTTGGGCCCGTGGAACTTTTCAACATCGTCGTTGGTGGCGAACTCGAACTCTACCGGATGGGCACGTCGGGTTACCGGGGGATGCTGCACGGGCTCGTCCTCGCTGGCATTCGTGAAACCGGGTCATTTGAGGCGTTCTTGGATCGTGCGGCGCCACGGGGGCTGTTGGGCGCCGATAAAGGCATCGCAACACGGCGCGGTATGGTGTTCATCCGTGTCGCATCGTCGTTTGGCTTGCTTGATACCGTCTTAGAGACCGTCGGCGACCGCACGCGCTTCATCGCTGATGCCATCTCCTCTCTGGGCGACCCCGGCGCGTTTGAAGCCAACAGCGCCGTCGTCCTCGATATCTTGACCAACCGTTCCGTCTCGCCTGCCGCGCTCGAGTTCAAAAACGCCCTCCTCGCGAAGCTTTACGACCAGTATCGCGCCGAGCCGGGCGGTCCGTTGCGCAGTGTCTATGGCAGCATGTTATCGGTTTATCAGACCGTGACCGGCGACCAGCGCGATCCAGCCATTAGTGTCGATTTTGCGCTGGATGGCACGATGCTCGCGGTGCCGTTCGACCGACTGTTTTCGCGCGATGGACGTGGTGGCCATGTCCACCGCATGTTCATGCGGATGGATAAAGACATTGATGCGTACGGCACCTACAGCGGGTTTCGAACCTTGATGACGTCGCTGGGTGCGACGGTCCGGCACGGGCGCCATTACAACGTATTTCGGTTCGCTGGGCGAAACCGCACAATCGAAATTTATGCCAACAAGCCGGGCCCGGCTGGGATCAAGTACGGCATGCCAGCGATTGCTGAGGCATTGCGTGGGGCGCGCGTCGAAACAGTCATCGGGCGGGGTCACACGTCAATTATTGAGGCGCTGCAGGAAGATACGCGGCGCGTTCTCGGTGACCGTATCAACGACGTGACCGCCGTAATTGTTGGCACCTGCGGGGGCGATGCGTCGGTGCGCGATCTGATCGGCACGTTTGGCTACGTTCGGTACGTCACGACGAAGTCGACCGGCCGCCAAACGATTAACAATGCGATCATTAAGTCCTATATCGCGGCGCTTCTGTCGCTACCTCGAAATAGTAATTTGTCACTCGGTGATGTCGTGGGCAAAGCGACTTTGCCGTTCGTGCGGCCCGGCGCAGATGACGAATTGAAGGACGATGCTAACTTTTATCAGGTCAGCATCGCGACCGTGTTGAGCGCGCGGCTGTTTGACCAGCATGTGCGCCGCTTCACTGAGCCAGAACGGCGGGCTGCGCGGGAGTGAACCGCCGGGCTGCCGGCTTGACCGGCTGATAGACGTGTCAGCTGGTCGGCTTTTTAACCGTCGAGTGAGCGGGCCGCTTCGCGCGTCAGTAGCGGCACGCCGCATCGGATCGGGTATGCTAAATTCGCCCGGCGGCTGATCAGTTCTTGCGCGACACTATCGTATTCGAGGGTCGATTTGCTGACCGGACAGATGAGCATTTCAAGTGTTCGTGAGTCGGTCCGTTCCACATCGTCTTTGGTTTCGGACTGTTGGTTCGGGCCGACGGTATTGTTTGCAACCGTGTCGCCGCCGTTCGGCGCGCCATCGTCACTGTCTCTGCCCGCACCACTGTTCACGTGCCCCGCTCCAATCCTAGCGCTTACACGGGCGACTGACGGTGCCGACCTCGCGCCGAACTAACGTGCCCCCGTTCACGGCACAACCCGTTCACGACCCAACCCGTTCACGGCATAGGGCAAAGTCCGCACGTCTCGCGTTATTGCAACGTGTTGCCGCCGCTCGTGTCGCCGCCGGACGCCAATTCCATTTCCGCTAACGCAACCAGAACGTCGCCACGCGTCTTGAGGTCGGCGGCTTCAAGTAACGCTTGTTTTTCTTCCGCGCCGTATGGGCTCATCACGGACAGCACGTTGATCAAAAACTCGTTTGAAGCCCGCAGTACAGAGTTCCAATCGGCTTTGAGCCGGTTGGTCTCGAGGTAGGCCTTGAGCACGCGCAAAAGCTTTGGCCGGTCGACTTCATCCTCGCCGAGGCCATGGGCCAGATCATGGACGTATCTATCGTAGCTAACCGTCGCACTACGGTAGGGTTTATCGGTTGACGCCTCATCCAACATATCGAACCGCACGACGCCCGTGAGCGTGATGATCAGCCGACCATCGTCGAGCTCTTGAAAACTTGTAATGCGGCCAGCGCATCCCACGCGCCGCAGACCGATCGCCTGACCGGTTGGACTTTCATGGTCGTCATTTGCCTCGTCATGTCGGCCAGCTGGCTGAATGATCCCGATCAAGCGGTTGCTCGAAATCGCATCGTCGATCATCGCCAAATAGCGTGGCTCGAAAACGTTCAACGGCAACGTTGCCCGCGGCAATAGAATTGCGCCGCGCAACGGAAACAGCGGCAAGCGCAGCGGTAAGTCCGAGGGCTTCTCGTATCGATCGGTCAGACCCACCGTGCTCGTCCTCATGATCATGCCTCGCCCGATGGTATCACGTCACCTAAACAACAGCGAAGACAGTTTACGGCGCCCGGCGAGCGTGCCCTCGTCTTTGGGCCCCCAGGCTTCAAACAGTAGCACCAGTTGTTTGCGAGCGGCCTCGTCATTCCAGGTCCGCTCACGACGAACGATCTCAATGAGATTGTCGACCGAGGCGTCTTTATCGCCGCGCGCCGCTTGTGCAACTGCGAGATCGTAACGGGCCTGATGGTCTGCTGGATTGGCGATCAGGCGCGTTTCGAGTTCGGAGCTATTGTCGACGACGGGTGCCTTGCGTGCGAGTTCAAGGCGCGCCTTCAATGCATCATAGGCTGGGTTCTTGCGACCTTCTGGCGGAACAAGCGCTAACGTGGCCTCGGCTTGCGCTGTGTCGCCGGTTTCGAGATATACACGCGCCAGCCCAAGCAGCGCACGGACGTTCTGCTGGTCCACCTCCAGGACAGCTGCGAACACTTCAGCGGCCCCTGCCGCATCGCCCGTTGCGAGCGCTTCTTCCCCGCTGGCAAGAACGGCTTCGATATCGTTGTCACCGCTTTCCGCTGGCCCAGACAGCCGGTCGATAATCTGCCGGATGGCGCTTTCGGGCTGGACGCCGACAAAAGCGTCCATGGCCCGGCCGTCGCGGAACGCATACACCATCGGAATCGATTGGACGCGCAGTTGCTGGGCGAGTTGGGGCTGCTCGTCGATGTTGATCTTCACGAGTTTTGCGCGGCCGTTGTAACTACGGACGATTTTCTCGATGACGGGGGTCAGCTGTTTGCACGGGCCGCACCACGGCGCCCAAAAGTCAACGAGAACGACGACATCTTTTGACGCTTCAACCACATCAGCGACGAAGCTTGCTGCGGTTCCCGACTTGATGACGTCCCCGCCGCTCGCGGCGCCCGCGTTGGGCTTGAGCGATCCGAGATCCATGACTGCACTCCTTTGGCGCCGCGTTGGGCGCGCGCGTTAAAGTATCACTGCCATGAGGGCCGCGTGACGGGGACCAGCGGGACGCTGGACGGGCGAGACGCGTGTCGCCCCGGCGGGCGGTGTAGCCATGACTTAGTACAAGGCGAGCGCAATTCCAACGTTTCAGAGGCATGTACCTTGCACGTGTCGCGCCCGCGCAAGGGTGTTTCAAGGACAGCCAGGCGGCACACGCGTTCGAATACACGCCTGCGGCTAGCGGCTCGCGCATACACCCCCGGCGTCCCCCTCCGCCGAACGTCGGCCGAAAGTCGTAGATTGAGCCTTGCGCGCCGTTGCGGGTTCGGTCATATAGCTCGCTCCGCCGACTACCGGCGGCATACCCAAGGATGCGGGCGTAGCTCAGGGGTAGAGCATCACCTTGCCAAGGTGAGGGTCGGGCGTTCGAATCGCCTCGCCCGCTCCAATTTTTATCTCGTCGCGGCCGCTAGGCCATGGCGCATTTGAAAGTGTTAATCTCGCAAGCAGCCACTCCGCAGGCGACCGGTTCGTAAATCGGCCGGTCGGGTGATGGCCTGCGACTTTGAGCCGTCAGCTCAAGCGGCCGTTGAAGGTTGTGCTTCCGCTAAACTCGCCTCAGCCTCGCCCATCCGCTGTAGCACTTCGGCAGCCAGCGAGCGCATCGCGTTACCCACAGAGCCCGGATATTTCGCCCCGAACGAACGCTCTGTCGTCAAAAACTTTGCCGCATCTTGCATCGCGTTCAGGCGGGGCACGGCCTGCACGAAACAGCGGTTTTCCGGATCCGACCTCAGCCAAGCGTGATAGTCTTCGTCGGCTGGTGAATTCGGGTCCTTCATGTTGACGATCACGCCCATATTTCGGGCAAATCCCATCTCAGGGTTGAGCGCCTTGAACCGCCGGAAGACTTCCAAGCCGCAGATCGACACGTAATCTGCCTTGGTCGGCGAGATGTGGAAATCGGCTTCGCGCAACCAACTCTCGGTCAAAACGGACAGCCCCGGCGGGCAATCGATCAGGACCACATCGAACAGGCGACGGGCCTCAGATAACATCTGAGCAATCGCAAGCCGCATCTTGCCGTGTTGATTTTGCTTGGAAACTTCGCGCTCAAAGAGCGTCAACTGCATGTCAGACGGTAGCAGGTAGACGGTCCGCGCATCGTCGACGTCAGACACGTTTCGCACGACGAAGCGCGTCCACTCGGTTGGGGTATTGTTCAACACGTTGGCGACGAGATAATCGACCATCGTCAGACCTTCGCTCTGCAACTTGTGCAGATTAGCGACCGTCATGAGCATGCTCGACACGGACGATTGGGCATCGCCGTCGATGACCAGGACATTCTTGTTGTGATAAGCCGACAAGGTCTCAGCCAGGGCCAATACCAGGGTGGACTTACCGACGCCGCCCTTGGTGTTCATGACCGCGATTGCGTTCAGCATGACCGTGTCGCTTCCCCCACACGTCTCGATCCGGATAACCTACCCGGCGCCCTTCAGATAAGTCATTGCGCAACGCCACACAACATTGCCGTCGCGTTCAGCAGACTTGGCGATTATCGGGTCAGCATCCAGGCCACAGCGGCCTGTAAACCAGTCATATCTGACGCCCCTTTCGACATCGAAAAAGGGCAGCGCGAGGGCTGCCCTTCAGATACCTGTGACGTTAGGATGGCGCGCCGGAGTGTTACCAGTGGCCGCTGCGAACCGGTGCCCATACCGAACGGCCGCGTTCGACGAGCACGTTATGATGCTGGACGCCCATGACTGGTGGGTGCTGGACAATGGTCTGCGATGCGGGTTGGACGACAACCGGCTGGTAGGCCGCTGCATAAACGGGCGGCTGATAGACGTGGCGCATGCGAGCAGGGCTCGTTTGCACGGGTACGGTCATTTCGCGGTAGATCGCAGGTGACGAGACGGGAACCCGGCGGGCTGGCGATACGACGACGTTGCGCGCGATCGTCTTAACCTGGGCTGGAACGTGAACCTTGCACATCTGCTCCTCGCCATGGGGGCCAACGCGGCGCTCCCACCGAACGCCACCGGGGTGGGTCACGACCTGTTGATGGACGCGCTCGATCACGGCTGCTTGGTGCACATACGATACGCTAGCGGGCTTGACGAGTTGGCGACGCGTTACGTGGGCGAAGGTCGCGGGCACGTGCTCGGCGTGAACGCGGGCTGGCGCAACTTGATAACGATGCAGCCGGTTGACGACGATGGCTGGCCTGTGGACGACCTCCGTACGGCCCGGAGCAACGACAATTGGCCGCGCCACGGTCGCGTAACGGTCCGGCGTTCGGACCTTTTTGTAGCATTCAGCCGACGATGGCGCGCATGCGCCGCCGGCCTGGGCGGCGGTGGCGCTGATGGCCGCCGCGCAAGCGGTAACGATAAGCAACTTGGTTTTCATGGTGTCCACCCAACTCGACGAGATCAAACGAAAGAACCGCGCGCGGCCAACCAACGCGGCAACCGCTTGACCCCTACTTCGACTGGAGGATGTTGAAATAAAACGAAAAACGTTCGCTGCCGGATGGTCGAATGGGAGCGTGGTTAATCGATCCGGTGGTCAGATCGCGCGTGTTAGGACGCGATTAGCGTTACTTACGCGCCATTTGTGCAAAGCGGCAGCCGGGGCATCATCAACGCTTCAACCAATGCTGGTGGCGCGGGCGAAAGATACAAAACGCGATCTATAAGCCCACGTCACTCGCTGCGTGTGGCGAACGCTACCCCGTCGCTCTCATGCTACCGCAGGCTTATGCAACCACTGGCTTATGCGACCACTCGGCCTGCTATTCGCCGTTGTTCCACTGCGCAAGGCTCTCCAAGACGCTGGGCCGACACGGACCCGCTGGACCCTCAACACCATCGACGGTCTGATCATTGCGCGCCTTTGGGAGTTCGTAGTTGATCCTACAGTATTCTTTTTGAGCGGCTGCTAACTTGGTCCGATCGACTTTCTTTGAGCTATCGAAGTCCCGGATGTCGGCGATTTGGCCATCTGGGACCGCATATTCGCCCGGCGTTGGCAGGTTGTTATTCAGGCCGGGCGGCAGAACCAAACCGGCGCGTGGTGCAACCTTGGCCTCTTTTTCAGGCCCCCCGAGACCAACTGCGGCGCCAACGGTTTGGAATAGCTTGCCTTCCAGCGCGACATCGCCCGGCGCGCATCCAGTCAGGCTGACGGCCAAAACCGCAGTGCCAATCGCAGCTTTCGCGGCAGATAGAAGCGCGCGGCGACGATGTTGGGAGAGCGCGACGATCATCATAAAGTCCCTGTGCTCGGCAACAGCCATGCCCCACCTTAGCGGCTAAGACGGCTTTGCGGCGTCATTGCGACTCGGTGAACTGATGAATGCATCATACAGCAAGCCCAAAACGCCAGCAACTATAGCAACATCGGCAATGTTGAAGACGTACCAGTTGTAGCCCCACGCGTGCAGCAGGAAAAAGTCGGCGACGCCGCCGAGCGTCACGCGATCGATCGCGTTGCCGATTGCCCCGCCGATAATCAGCGCGAGCGAAGCCGCCATGAGCCGGGAGCCGCCACCGCGCGCGATCCACACCCACATGGCGAGGCTGGCTACGAGTGCGAAACCGGCCAAAGCAAGTTGCCAGCTGTAGGATTTGCCATCGAGGAGTGAGTAGCTGATGCCCGTGTTCAACGTATAGACGAGGTCGAAGAACGGCAGCACGCGTACGCGTTGCTTTTGTTCGATGGCGTAAATCGTGATCATCCACCACTTGTGCGCTTGGTCGATGACCAGCACGGGAAGCGCGACCATCGCCGCGAGCGCTGAGTGCGCACCCCATAGCCATACCGCGCGAAGTGTTGGTTCATCGCGCGGTGGTCGGCTTGGTGTTTGAGCGTCAGTGCTCGATTGGCTTTTGTCGCGGTTAGCGCTCACGTCCCACCCCTTCGCTGGACCAGTGTGCGAAATGACATCATTCGGCGGCGCCCTGCGTGCGAGCTGTCCCCATTGATGTCGTTTTTAATGGGCTGCCGACGTGTGCGGCGTCAAATTCGCGAACGGCTGCCGCATCGCGCTTTGACAAGTCGGGCAACGCTGGGTCTGCTCCCACGTCGTTCGTGTAGCGCCACGAGCGCGCGCATTTGTGGCCCTCGGCGGGTTTGAAAACCACGCCGACGCCGGTCACGTCGGTTAGCGTGAATGCGCCCTCAGGCGCTGCCCGCTTGATTAGCTTGACCGCAGACGTGATCGCGACCTCGGCGAGGTCAACGCCCTCGATCGCGTGTTGCAGGTCGGCGTTCGACACATAGACCTCAGGGGCTGCTTCGAGGCTGGACCCGATCCGTTTGCCAGCCCGCTCTAATTCAAGCGCGCCGGTGATGACGCGACGTACCGCGCGCACGCCGTCCCATTTTTCAGCAAGTTGATCATTACGGTAGAGTTGCAGCCCGTTGGGGAAGCCCGCCAAATGGATGGACGGGGCCGCGCCGGTGTTCCCAATCGTATTGGCGCGCATCAACCACGCTTCTTCGGCCGTGAACGACAAAATCGGCGCGAGCCAGCGCAAAACCGCATCGCAAATCACGTCAACCGTGGCGAGTGCCGCCTTGCGCTTGGCGCTCGATAAGGGCTCGCAGTAGAGCGTGTCTTTGCGAATGTCGACGTAGAACGCTGATAATTCCGTATTCATGAATTGCGATAGGACGGATACCACGCGGCGATAATCGTAGTTAGTGTATGCGGCGCGGATATCGGTGTCGGCTTCAGCCAAGCGATGCAGCATCAGCCGTTCGAGGTCTGGCAACGCATCGGGTGCAGGTAACGGTGTGCCAGCATCGTGATGGGCAAGCACACCCAGCATCCAGCGGATTGTGTTGCGCACCTTGCGATAAGCTTCGCCAGCGGTCTCGACAATTTTGGGCCCGAAGCGGATGTCGCCCGTCGTATCGGCAGACGCGACCCACAGGCGCAAAATATCAGCGCCGTTGGTTTTCATGACGTCTTGGGGCGACAACGTGTTGCCCTTCGACTTGCTCATTTTTTCCTCGCCCTTCTCGTCGAGGATGAAGCCGTGGGTGAGCACCACGTCATAGGGCGCGACCCCGCGCGTCCCGCAGCTTTCGAGCAGTGAGGATTGAAACCATCCACGATGCTGGTCGGAGCCTTCAAGATACATCACGCGGTCATGGCCGCCAGCGTTGGCTCGGGTGATCCCTGCGAGGCCCGGAAACGCCTTGGAGTCTTCCAGCGTGAAGGCGTGCGTTGACCCGCTGTCGAACCACACGTCGAGAACGTCGTTGACCTTTTCCCATTTGGCCGGATCGTAGCCGAAGTGCGACAGAAACCGTTCGGCGGCGTCTGGCGCAAACCATGCGTCGGCGCCCTCGGCCGCGAACGCCGCGACGATCGCCTCATCGACGCGAGGATCGTGCAGAATGTCGCCATCGGCATGCGATCCTGCCGCCGACGTGTGATCGGATTTGGCAACGAACACCGTGATCGGCACGCCCCACGCGCGTTGGCGCGACACGACCCAATCGGGCCGCCCTTCGACCATGGCGCGGATGCGGTTGCGGCCAGTGTCGGGCACCCACTCGGTGTCGGCAATCGCCGCCAGCGCGGTTTCTCGCAAGGTCGGCACGCGGTGGCCGTCGGCATCGCGCGCCTTATCCATCGCAATGAACCATTGCGGCGTATTGCGGAAAATCACAGGCTTCTTTGACCGCCACGAGTGCGGATACTGGTGCTTCAGGCGACCGCGCGCGATGATGTTGCCAGCGTCCGACAGCGCCTTGATCACGGCATCGTTGGCATCACCCTTGGAGCCGTCCTCCTTGAGGACGCGCTTACCCTCAAAGCCCGGCGCGTCCTTGGTCAGCACGCCGTCAGGACCGACCGTCCACGGGATGTCCGTGTTGATGCCGCGCTGGCGGAGCTTTGCTTGGTTCGTCGTCCATACGATGTAGTCGTCGGCGCCGTGGCCCGGTGCGGTGTGGACGAAGCCGGTGCCGGTGTCGTCTGTGACGTGATCGCCATCGAGGAGGGGGACCTCGAACGAATAGCCAAGCCGTCGAAGTGGGTGAGCGCACGTCAGCAGATCAAGTTCTGACGCTGGCACTTCGCCCAGTCGTGTGAAACCATCGGCCTCAACCTTCGCCTGTTTCATGACATCGGCCGCCAACTTATCTGCGAGCACGTATTTGTCGCCGACCTTGGCCCAGTTGTTCTCCGGCGCAGCCGTCACCTCGTAGAGGCCATAAGAAATCTTGCGCGAAAACGCGATGGCGCGGTTGCCCGGCAGCGTCCAAGGCGTGGTCGTCCAGATTACGATAGATGCTTCGGGGTGTACCCACTCAATGGCCGCTACTTTTACCGGTTCAACTGGGGCTGTCGAACCCAGTTCGCGACGGGGTCCAATCCCGGTCAGCCGGATCGGAAACTTCACCCAGACCATCTCGCTCTGGTAGTCCTGGTACTCGATCTCGGCTTCGGCCAGCGCGGTGCGCTCGACGACCGACCACATCACGGGCTTTGAGCCGCGATACAGCAGGCCGTTGTTCTTGAACTTCAAAATCTCGCGCGCAATCGCCGCTTCGGCGGCAAAGCTCATCGTCGCGTACGGCCGCGCCCAGTCGCCGGTCACGCCAAGCCGCTGGAACTCCTCGCGCTGCACCTCGAGCCATTTTTGCGCGAACGCCCGGCATTCCTGACGGAACTCGATCACCGGCACGTCGTCTTTGTTCTTGCCTCGGGCTCGGTAGGCTTCCTCGATCTTCCACTCGATCGGCAGTCCGTGGCAGTCCCAGCCCGGCACGTAGTTGGCATTAAAGCCTGCCATCGTCTGGCTCTTGACCACCAGATCCTTGAGAATCTTGTTGAGCGCGTGCCCAATGTGAATGTTACCGTTGGCGTAGGGCGGGCCATCGTGCAGCACGAACTTCGGTTTGCCACGGGCTTCCGCGCGCAGCTGCTCGTAAAGCCCGATTTCGGCCCAACGTTTCAATAGCCTCGGCTCGAGTTCAGGGAGGCCTGCCCGCATCGGAAAATCGGTCTTGGGCAGCAGCAGCGTTTTGCCCCAATCCCGCGGACTGCTGGGTTGGTCGGTATCTATGGCCATTATTGTCTCCGGTGACGCCGCCTTGTAGACCGGGACGGCCCCCGGTGGGAAGATCGCCAACACCGCACCAGATACCGCCCGTCAATGCTCGTTTTAATAACCGGGGGGCTTCAGTCCCACGAGGGTGCGGGAGGGCCGCCAGCGTAGGGGCCGCACCACCAGTCAAGGAACGGCTTGGTCTCCTCACTTGCCCAACTCAGCTGGCTTCGCGCATCGAACCGTTCGTCGATAAAATCAAGTGTTGGGCCATGCAGTGCCTCAGCCAAACCGGGCGTATCGAGGGCCCGTTGTAGGAGAGGGTCGGGGGTTTTGGGCACGTCAGTCCCGGCAACAATCGTTGACGCGACAAGTCCGTGCATGCCCTTCATAAGGGCGGGTCCGTCACGGCCCGTGGTCGAGGCCAGTCGGATTGTCTCGACCATCGTCACGTTCGGCGCCCAAACCGCAACGGGCCGTGCCGTATCCCCGATAAGTCGCCCAGCTGCTTTGGCCTTGGCCCACAGCGCCATCGAACTGTCGAACCACAATCGAGGCGGACCATGACCCGCCGAGGTGTAAATCGCTTCAAGGGTGTCTCCATGCGACAGCCACGCCTCATCGCCCTTGGTTGCAATAGCGTCGAGTTCGGCCCGCCGTGCCGCGTATTCAGGATGGTCGGCGAGTTCCATCACATGCAGAAACCCGGCCGACGTGAGCTTGTCGGTTGAATGAAAATGGATGAACTTACAATCGAATGGCGCCATCAGCCGGTAGACACTGGCGAACGCATCAGCCTTGCGTACATGCGGCGGGGCATGGGCGTGCCACAGGTCAATGCCCATCTCAGCCAGCGCCTCGATCTCCCACATCGACATTGTAACAATCCAATTTTTAGGCGCAGTTAAAAAGTCCAATGAGGTTTATCAACCGTCCCAAACCCATCAATCCTCGCCGAAGTCCGAGATCATGTTTGAGCCCGGCAGCGCCAGCGTGTCGGTGTGGCCGACCTCGGCGCCGGTGAACCGTCGCGATAGCCATTTGTCAATGTCGGTGGCGGCGACGTCTTTGGTTTCGCGCACAGCGGCGGCAAACCCCGTTGCGAGTTCGGCAATGAGGGGCGCGTCATCGGGCGCCTTTAAAACCCACGGGCTGTCACCCTCGCTGACGAGGTAGCCGAAGGCGCGGAACGATCCACCCAAATGCTCGGGCGCCAGCGGGCCAGCCGAGACGCCAAAGCCTTTGTCGGTCATCTGATGGCCAACGAACGCTGCCCGTAATTGCTGGTCGAGGGGTCCGCGCGGAGCCCACAATTGGATGCCGTTATAAGTGAGCACCGTGTAGAACGCCGCCCGCGTTTGCGCGACGGATTTGGCAAATCGGCGAATGAAAGCTTCCGACGCAAGATCGAACAATGCCGACGCCGTAACCAGATCGGGTCGCTCGTCGGCGCCAGTCGGCAAGACCGTTTCGAGGTCGGTCATCAGGTTGGTCTGCTTGAAGGTGACCTCGATCGAGCGTGAGCCTTGCGTCAGAGCTAAGCCGCCGCCGGGCGTCGCACTTGCCGCATCGGCCCACCGCGAAAGTTCGACGCGGGCGGCAGCGAGCAACCGAGCGTCAAAGTCAACAAGCGTCCAAGATTGGCGATCGGGCAACAACGGCGCCGTGCCCCGCAAATTTGACCCGGTGCCACATCCAAGGTCGACGATCCGCAGGCGATCGCGCTGCAAAAAATACGAGCGCAACGTATCGGCAACTTGAGCATCGCGCGAGCGATGGTCGGCGGCCTCGCGCAACGCGAGCCATTCGGGCGAAAAGCCACTCATTGGGTCGAACCTCGCTTAGTCATTCTAGTCGCAGTTTGGGTGGCACTTCGGCCTGTCAAGGTTTGAGCCCCATCACTACGGCGGCGATCCGGCGCGTTGTCTCAGTCCACGGCGGCAGCGTGCGGCCGTTGTCCCACGAGGCATCGGCAAGGCGAATGCGCAATCGCTTGTCGCGTAAGACCTTGTCGATGGCCGCTGAAAGGGCGGCCGCATCGCCGGGCGCGACTTTTAAGGCTGCCGCATCGGGCACGGTCTCGGCAGCCGCACCCCCCGTCGTCGTCACGATTGGCAATCCGCGCGCCATGGCTTCGGCCAGCACCATGCCGTAGCCCTCAAACAGAGAGGGCAGCACGAACAAGTCGGCCGTCTCGTAAAACCGGTGGAGCGTCGCTGGAACTACCGTCCCGGCAAGGCGAACGCGGTCGGCGAGCCCGCGCGCGATGATTTGCGCTTCAAGCATTTCGACCATTTTTTCATCGCGATCGGTTGCGCCGCAAATCGTCGCCCGCCAGTCGTAGTCGGTCAGCGGCGCGAGCGCATCAATCAAAACGTTGTAGCCTTTGCGCGGCGAGACAGCGCCCACTGACAGAATTTGATAGGGCGTGCCAGTGCCGGTTGCCCTCGTGGCCGGGTCAGTGCCGGGTTCAGCGACCGTAATTGAAGGCATCGGCACGCCGAAGTCTTTGATCAAGATGCGTTTGATTGCGCCGCTCGTCACAATGACATGGCGCGCACGCTGCAGAGCCGCGCTCTCAGACTGTTTCAGGGCATCAGCACGGCTCGGCTCGAGGCCAGCTTCGAGGCTCAGTGGGTGGTGGATCAGCGCGATCAGCGGGGCCTTAATCGCATCGAGTCGGTCGGCTGGGATCGCACCGAGCGCCAAGCCGTCGACCATCAGCGCGGCATGTCCTGGCGCGGCGGCGAGCAACCTCACCGCTTCGTCCAGGTCGGTTGGTGTCGGGGCCGGGAACGAGCCCGGCAAGCGTATCACGGTCGGTTCGACGCCGTAGTCGGGTAGCATCTGGATCACGCGGCGGTCGTAGGCATACCCCCCCGTTGGCAGGTCGAGGTCGCCCGGGATCGCGAACGATAGCGTCCGAGGTCCAATTTTCACGTCAGCGTACCCTCGTAGACGGCGCGAGCGAGGTCGGTTTCGTGCAATGTGACCCGGATTTTCGTCAACCCGCGACCGTCTTCGCCAAGCGCGCCACTGGCGGCTGCTTTCGCGATTTCGTCGAAGATATGTTTGGCAAGGAACTCTGTGGTCGTCAGCACGCCATTAAACTGCGGCAATAGGTCGAGGTTTTGATAGCCGAGCGGTTTCAGCGTTTTATTCAAGACGTCGAGCGCAGCGCCGATATCAACCACGACGTTCTGCTTCGTCAATGTCTGACGATAGAACGCGACGTCGACCACGAACGTTGCGCCATGCATGTGCTGGGCAGGCCCGAAGAACGGGTCGGGCAGGCTATGGGCGATCATGATGCGGTCGCGGACTTCGACGCTGAACATTTGGGGCTCTCCAGAGGCTTGCAGCCGGGTGCGGCCACAGCGCCTCCTACAGTGGGCTGAGTGAAGCGGCAACGGGGCTGCTTCGATCGCCGCTGTATGAACGGGGACGGTGTACCTAAGGACAAGGGTCGGTGTACGTCATGATAGCGCCGGGGCGAGGTCGGCGTACGCTACGATTGCGTGCTGTTGGGTGATTGCGAGCCTGGTGCGTTTTAGCTACCTTTAGGTCACGCGGAGGCGATCATGATCATCCAGCGGAAATTTGATCCAACGGCGGGGATGACCATCCCGAATTACCGAGCATTCTTGCGCTCGCGGCCCGATGAGGAGCGCTGGGAGCTGATCGAGGGGGTGCCGATGTTAAATGCCACGCCAGTCAACGTCGACCAGCACGTCTGCACCAACCTTGCCTACCTGTTGCAGAAATATAAGGAGGACACCGGCGCGAGCTGGTTTGCGACGCTCGGCGTGGGCACCCACCAAAGATGCGCTCGTCGCGTTCGAGGTGCTGTCAAAATCAAACACGGCCCGTGACCGCGATTGGCGTCGGCGGGTGTATGCGAGCATCCCGAATTGCCAACACTACGTTACGGTCTCGACAAAGGCCGCAGAGGTTGCCGCCTACGACCGAGCAACAGACTGGGGTGGGCGTAAAGTAGCCGGTCTCGAACCGAGCCTGACGCTTGACGCTTGAGGCATTTGTCTGCCGCTTGCCCTCGTCCTATCGCTACACGCCGATCGCGACATGATGGTCGTGGTGGGCTAACCCTTGCGCCTTAGCGCGAGAACGTGCGCCACCACCAACCGCGAACCTGACCATTGTGACGCTCGACATCGATACTGCGGCCAGCGTCGTTACGGGCCTGGCGGAGTTCGACGTATTCCTGTTTCGATATGCGGCCGTCCGCCAAAACGTTGCGCTCAAGTTTGTCGATCCGCTTTTGCTCGCGGTTCAAACGGAACTTTTCCCAAATCGTAATCGAGCCGTCGCGTCGACCATCAACGATGGCTTCTTTTTGGGCCGCATCGCGCCGCTCTAGGGCCTCGCGGCGGATATCACTGGCGCTGCCGCCAGCGAAGGCCGCAGTGGCAAGGACGGCTGTCGCTAGGGCCGAAGAGATGATGAGGCTGATCATTTTGGATGCTGGCATGGTGGTCTCCGGACGCTGCCGGTCTCCTGGTTGCTTGGTACCCCCACCTTTGCCGTCATGGGCTGAACTCGTTGTGAACCAGCAGTTTAAGTCTTGTTCATCACCGTTGACACGACCCTGAGGCGGTGTCGCGGCGAGCGTTAACGCGAGCTTGAGACGACCACCGCTACGGTTGTGATTGCTGTTCCCATCCCCACCCCGTGTCCGGTCCGCTCCATGTTCGAACGCAACCCCGTCGACAACATTTCCGCCGTTACGGTCGCCATCGAAGCAACGCTCGATGACGGCCGTGTTGTCACAGGTCGCGCGGCGGTTTCAAACGCGCGCGCCATTCACAAGTTGATGGAGGGCGGCGAAGCATTTCTCTACGTGGAGCAATTCGACGGCGAGGTGACGTTCGTGCCTAAGGCGTCGATCAAGGCGCTGAAGCTCGTGACGCCAATGCGACCACAGCCACTGAACACCCGCGTGCAGGACGCCACCAACTTTGACCCATATCGCGTGCTTGGGGTCGACCGCACCTCGCCGTGGGAGGACATCAAGAGTGCCTACCATCGGCTATCAAAGCTCTATCACCCTGACGTTTACGCCAGCGTCACGCTCCCGCCCGAGGTCGGCGCCTACCTCGGCGCGCGGGCCAGCGAGATCAACGCCGCATTCCGCCTGTTGAAATCGCGAGAGGCCTCCAAGCCGATCTACACCACGCCGGTCTACTCCAAACCCGGCACCTGACGCGGCGAGCCTCGCCCCCTTCAGCCGCATGGCCGTCAGCTGCGAACACGCGTAGGAATGTAGTGTCGACGCTGGAGCGTCGGCAATCCCCCGAGCTTCGCCCGATCGAGTTGCCCATGGCTGAACGCCCCGCCGACATTGCCACCGGCGACCGTAATCGATCGCTCGATGCGCTTGTGGCTCTGGTCGTAACCGCAATCCAGGCGCGTGATGCGACGCATCTCGAAGCGCTCGTTGGTGATTTACGGTCACCCGACCTTGCCGATGTGATCGTCGCACTCGAACCCGCACAGCGACTTTCGCTGATTGAGATCACCGGCAAGAACTTTGATTTCGAAGCGCTTTCGGAATTGCCAGCCTCCATTCGCGACGAACTGACAGAGGCGCTCCCGAACGAGTTGATTGCGCAGGCCATTACCGAGCTTGATAGCGACGATGCGGCCTACCTCCTCGATGGCCTTGAGGAGGTAGACCAGGAGGCCGTTCTTGCGCAGCTGACGTCGGCCGATCGAGCCGCCGTTGAGCGCAACCTAGATTATCCAGAGGAGACCGCTGGCCGCGTGATGCAGGCCGACCTCGTTGCGGTGCCGCCGTTTTGGACCGTTGAGCGGGTCCTCCAGCACATAAGTGAGACGGCTGAACTGCCGGAGACATTTGGCGAGATTTTTGTTGTCGACCCGGCGTTCCGCGTTCTTGGAACCGTAGATCTGTCGCGCCTACTGCGCACGAAGCGAGAGGTCCAGATCGAACAGATTATGGACACCGATCGGCATGAACTGACAGCTAACGCTGACTTCGAAGAGGTGAAGCGGCAGTTTCAACGCTACGATTTGATTTCGGCAGCTGTCGTCGATGAGAATCAGCGATTGGTGGGTGTCGTCACTGTCGACGACGTCGTGGAGATGATCCAGGAGGACGCCGAAAAGGACATCAAGCGAATGGCCGGTGTCGGTGCCGAAGAGGCCATGATCGACGGTGTTCGTTCGGTGTTGCCGTTGCGGTTTTTCTGGCTGTTTATCAACCTGATTTCGGCAATCCTGGCCTCGCTGGTTATCAAGCGGTTCGATGCCGTGATCGAACAGATCGTTGCGCTGGCCGTGCTGATGCCGATCGTGGCGTCGATGGGGGGAAACGCTGGAAGTCAAACAATGACCGTGGCTGTCCGGGCGCTCGCCACGCGCGAGTTGACGCCGCGCAACATTGCTCGATTTGCGACGCGTGAAATGATGGTCGCCCTTTTTAATGGGCTCGCGTTTGCGTTGATCGTCGGCGTTGTGACGTATTTGTGGTTTGGCACGGCGATGTTGGGGGTGATTATCTCGCTTGCCCTGATCATCAATCTTGCAGCGGCAGCGTTGGCTGGGGTTGCGATCCCGGTCTTGCTGGATCGGCTCGATTACGATCCTGCCATTTCATCGACAGTGCTCGTAACAACGGTGACCGACGTAATTGGGTTTTTGTCTTTCCTTGGGTTGGCCTCATTGCTGCTCGTGCGATAGGGGCTGCGGAGCAGATTATTAGCTGTGTTTTGATCGCCACACTTCGGCTGCAGCTGCTTGTCAAGACGACGCCGACCGCTAGATATAGGCCATGACCATCGCGATCACGCCTCAAGCATTGCACCGTTTTTGGATTGCCTTGGCCGCCGTCATGACGGCTTGCGCGATCGCGGCTGTGGTAACTGTGACGGCTCACGCGCAAAAGCGCCCGGCCACCGCGCCGCTTTCTGCCGCAGGATGCGGTAGCGCGGGCGCGATCGGCCTCTCTCGGACAGTCGAAATCGACGCTTCGGCCGGCCCGCGTTACGGCCACCAGCAATACAAAGACGTCGATTTCCTGCAGGACGGCGAAATCGTCCTGACATTCGACGACGGGCCGCTGCGTCCTTATACGATGCCGGTGCTGAAAGCGCTCGATGCCCATTGTACGAAAGCGACGTTCTTCATTGTTGGTCGGATGGCCGTCGCCGACCCCGAACTCGTGCGCGAGACGGCCCGGCGGGGCCATACGATTGGGACGCACACCTTTTCGCACGCTGACGCCCGCAAGATCGGACCAGCGCGCGCCCGCGCCGAGGCTGAATTGGGATTTAGCGCGGTGTCGCGCGTGTTGGGGAGGCCAGCTGCGCCATTTTTCCGCTTTCCATATTTGTCGGCGCCAGAAAGCACGGCCAACTACGTCCGTAGTCGGGGCATGGGCGTTTTCTCGATCGATGCCGACGCTTATGACTATCGGTCGCGCGACCCTGGCGCGGTCCATCGCGCGATCGTTAGCCAGTTGATGGATAAGCGGAAAGGTATCTTGCTGTTCCACGATATCCAGCCGTCCACGGCTGCCGCGCTACCTGGGCTTCTGGCCGACCTAAAGGCGCGTGGATTTCGTGTCGTTCATCTCGTGCCAAAAAGTCAGACGCAAACGTTGGCTGACTTCGATAACATGGCCGACCGCGAGCTTAAGCGTCGCGGTCAGGGCAATCCGCTGGCAAACCGGTCTATCGTTGTCGGTGCCGACCCTCCTCCGGGAGGCTCTGGGTCGCGGACCGGCACCCCTGGCGTCGAAATTCTGCCTTGGGGCACTGCCGCGGTGAGGGCCGCTCCACTCCCGCCAGCCGCCGCGCCGCCTGGACAGTTGCCTCCTTCGCCTCGCCCGCGACAGAGACCAGCTGATGACGACGATTGGGCGACCCGGTTGTTTCGTTGACCGGGCGATAACGAGCTTGTCCATGGTTTGTTCGACGTTACTTCGCGCTGGATGGTTGAGTAGGCTAGTTCCCAGTTCTGCTCGCCGCGCTATCCTAAACGCTTCGTAGACCTTACGTGCTACCATCCGACGCAATCTTGCAGGTCACCGATTGGCCAGCCGCTGCTCGGTTTGCCATTCGACACTTCAACGAGGCCCAACGCGGACCCCCATGTCTTTCGAAGTCATTCTTTTGATTGTCGCCATCGTCATCCTGATCGCGCTCTCGGCGTTCTTCAACATGAGCGAAACAGCGCTGACGGCGTCTTCCCGGCCGCGCATGCATTCGCTGGCGCAGGAAGGAAACGTCCGTGCCAAGCTCGTCAACAAACTGATGCAGTCGCCAGAACGCGTCATCGGCGCAGTTTTGCTTGGCAATACTCTGGTCGACGTGCTGGCGGCTTCGCTTGCGACAACCCTTGCCATTATGCTGATTGGCAGCGGGTATGGCGAACTCCTCGCTTCCGTCGTCATGACGATTCTGATCGTTATATTCGCAGCCGTATTGCCCAAAACCTACGCCATCACTGAGCCTGATCGGGTGAGCCTGCTCGTTGCCCCCATCATGCGCGCGGTCATTGCCGTATTGTTGCCGGTTACAATTACGATCCAGGTGATCGTCCGTTGGCTCTTGACGTTGACGCCTTCGACGAAGGATGACGCCGCCAACATCTTGGATCCGCACGGTGAAATCCGCGGAACGATCGAGCTGGGCCAGAAAGAAGGCGGCGTCTTAAAAAATGACGCGAATATGCTCGGCGGTATTCTCGACTTATCCGACCTCCAGGTGCTCGACATCATGGTCCACCGGACCAAGATGGAGACCGTCAACGCTGACAATTCGCCGCAAACGATCGTCGATGATGTCTTGAAGTCGCAATATACCCGCGTGCCGATCTGGAAGGATGAGCCCGATAACATCGTCGGCGTGCTGCACACCAAAGACCTGCTTGTTGCGCTTGGTCGCAAGGGTTGGGTGATCGACGAGCTCGATATTATGAGCTTTGCAGCAAAGCCGTGGTTTGTGCCCGACACGACGAGCGTGAAAGATCAGCTCAATCAGTTTTTGAAGAAGAAACAGCAGATGGCGCTCGTCATTGACGAGTACGGCGAGGTCCAGGGACTGATTACGCTTGAAGATATCTTGGAAGAAATCGTCGGCCAGATCGCCGATGAGCATGACACGCACGATACGGCCATTCGCCTGCAAACTGACGGCACCGTCAACGTCGATGGCACGGTTGCGATCCGCGACTTGAACCGACAAATGGACTGGGACCTGCCTGATGAAGAAGCAACGACGGTGGCTGGCCTCGTCATTCATGAAGCGCAGCTCATCCCAGAGCCCGGACAGGCCTTCACGTTCCACGGCTATCGCTTTGAGGTGCTGCGTAAATCACGCAACAAAATCACAGCGTTGAGGGTCAAGCCTGTCGCCGCGACCCCGGGCCAAGACGGCGAAAGCGACGCGATGATCGCGGGCTGAGCGCTCGAACACCACAGCTTGGCTACACTCTTAGCGAGCCTGCGAGCTGCGTCTTGAAACTTCCATAGTTCATGACCATTGAAGTAATCGGAGCTCGAGATCAAACCAGCGTCGTGATTTCGCCGTTACGATGTCATGCTTTTGACGACGAGCTAGCGGTCGCAGAGCCACCGCTTAACCGGACCATGATGGCCCGCTAAGGGATCACAGGAGATACTCATATGAAGTTCGCCGCTTTCGTCGTCTCAGCTGCTTTAGCCATTGCCGCCGCGACGCCAGCTTCGGCCCAACTCGCTGGAGATGCACCGGCCGGGACATATAAAATCGATCCCGCCCACGCAAGCGTGCACTTCAAAGTGAGCCATCTCGGCCTGTCGAGCTACACGGCGCGCTTCATTCGATTTGACGCGACGTTGACGATTGATCCAACGAAGCCCGATGCGGCAAAGCTCGAAGCGACGGTTGACCCAACTTCGCTGCGTACGGACTATCCGTTTGCCGACAAGAAGGACTTTGATAAGGTTCTGATTGAAGACGCCAAATGGCTGAACGCCACGGTGGCGAAGTCGATCTCATTCAAGTCAACCGGTATCAAGATGACCGGCCCTAATACGGCTGACGTCATCGGCGAAATTTCGTTGCTGGGCGTTGCTAAGCCATTGACGCTGAAGACGACGTTCAACGGCGCTCTGAAAGAGCAGCCGTTTGCCAAAAAGCCTGCGATGGGTTTTTCTGCCGTCGGTACGATCAAGCGCTCAGACTTTGGCATGGTGAACCTGATCCCGAGCGTTGGCGATGAAGTGCAGATCGTTATCGAAGCTGAGTTTCTTGGTACGTCGTGACGCTCGCGATGCTTGCAGGACTGGCGACATCGGGATCCGTTACAGCTGATCGGCACATGGTAGCGGAGACGTTATGACTTCACTCCCGGCTACCACAGCTATGACCGAACGTTACACCGCCGTCGCGATTGCGCTTCACTGGGCGACTGCGGTTTCGATTGTCGGTTTGGTTGTCGCTGGCGTTTGGATGGTTAATGCCATCAAATCGCCAGACACAGCCACGCGCGCGGCGGCCTACGACACCTACCAACTTCACAAGTCGCTTGGCTTGACCGTGCTGGTTTTATCTATCGTGCGGCTGATCTGGCGATTGATTCACCGGGCCCCGCCGATGCCAGCTGGCATGACGCCGTTCCAACGGAAGGCTGCGCATGGCACGCATGTGCTTTTCTATGTTTTGATGATTGGGATGCCGCTGGCTGGTTGGGCGATGGTCTCGGCATCCAAGTTTGGCTTGCCAACGATCGTGTTCGGGCTGTTCGAGTGGCCGCATATTGGATGGGTTGAAAATCTTGCCGACAAGGACGCCGCTGAGACCGCTTTTAAAGCGGCTCACAAATACATGGGCTATGGGTTGGCGGCTCTCCTCGCGCTACACGTTGGAGCCGCCCTGAAACACCACTTCGTCGACCGCGACGGTGTCCTGGCTCGTATGGTGCCGGGCCTTCGGGCGCGAGACACGCACCAAGTCTAAACATCGGCCTAAGCGTTGGCCATAGGACTGGACGCTGACAAATGATCCAATCGCACTATTCCGCCGCTCGCGTTATCGCACTTGCCCTCATTGTAATCCTCAGTTCGGTCCCGCTTTCGGCATCGTCAGCGTCCGCAACGACATGGACGGTCGTGCAAGGAGAAAGCTCGATTGGCTTTGCCGGGACCCATGCGGGCCGGGCATTCAAAGGCACGTTCGAGCGGTGGCAGGCCGACATTAAATTCGATCCGGCTGATCTTGCCACGGCAAAGGCTAAAGTCACTGTCGAGTTGGGCTCTGCAAAAACGGGCGATACGACCTATGATAAGACCCTGCCGACGATCGATTGGTTTAACATCGCAAAGACGCCAGCAGGTGTGTTTGAGACCTCGGCGTTCCGATCTGTGGGCGGCAATAAATTTGAGGCGGACGGCGACTTGGCCATCCGCGGCTTCAAAATCCCAGTGAAGTTTGCGTTTGAGTTCACCGCCAACGGCGATACCGGCAAGCTCGTTGGGAAAACGCAGATCAAGCGGCTCGATTTTGCTATCGGCAAAGGATCCGATGAGCCGGGCGAATGGGTCGCTCTCGACATTCCTGTCGTGGTTCAAGTCAGCTTGAAAAAAGCCTAAGGTCGGACGGTGAGGATTTAACCACGTCTACCGTTCGACCGCTTAACGAGTGGTAGCGTCGTTGAATTTGGCACGAAGCATGACAGGAAATGCCCATGCGCATTCTCCATGTCCTCAGGGCATCCGTTGGTGGTTTGTTTCGACACGTGCTCGATTTGTCGGCGGAACAATACCGTCTCAGCCACGACGTCGGCCTGGTCGTCGCAAACACGGACGACGCGCTCGCCCAAGCGCGACTTGACAGGGCGTTGCCGCTATTGACGCTTGGTATCCACCGCTTGGCCATCGGTCGGGCGCCCGGTCTCCAGGATGGAAAAGGGGTCCTGGCAGTTCGGCGGATCGTGCGGGCCTGTGAGCCTGATATCGTACACGGTCACGGAGCCAAGGGCGGGGCCTATGCTCGGCTTGCGGGATATGGTCGGCGGGCTCGGGTCTTTTACACGCCCCACGGCGGGACACTGCACTATCCAACTGGGACTGCCGTCGGCAGCATTTACCACGCCGCCGAGCGGCTTCTCGATCCGCTGACGGATGGCATCATTTTCGAAAGTTCGTTTGCGGCACGGACGTACCAGGACGTGATTGGAAGCGGCCAGGCGCCGCGCCGGGTCATCCACAACGGGCTACAACCATCGGATTTCATGCCTGTTGTGCCTGATAATGATGCGGCAGATATCCTGTTCGTTGGTGAGATGCGCCAACTCAAGGGTGTCGGCGTTTTGCTCCGGGCGATCGGACGTCTCAATCGGGGCCGCGCTCAACCGATGACGGCTGTACTTGTCGGCGCAGGCCCCGACCAACCCCGTTTCGAGCAGCTATCGCGCGAACTCGGGTTATCAAATTGCGTGCGCTTTGCAGGCGCGATGCCCGCCAAGGACGCCTTTCGCTTGGGACGGG
>JBBQNE010000034.1:0-24926 GCA_038329675.1 Hyphomicrobiales bacterium
AAACGACGACAGCTTGACAGTATCACCGGTCGCCAGGGTCACAGAAATTTCATCAAGGATCAGTTCGACCAGGTCTTGTGATTCGTTGCGCGGTAGGCCGACTTTTCGGACCACGGCGTCGGCCAAATCCGCACGCGTTAACGTCTTGCCAGCCATGTTGTTTTGCCTCTCAGCTTGCCCCCAGCGGTGGGACGTTAGTCTAGACGCCCCGGGGAGGTCAATGACCCGGACCACACAACCGCCTGATAAACATTAGGGAATTGCCAAGACTGCAAACAGAGAGTTGCGAATTACCAACGCAGGAGCACCGCACCCCACGTAAAACCACCGCCCATGGCTTCCATCATGATGAGATCGCCCTCCTTTAAACGCCTTTGTTCAAAGGCGTGATTGAGGGCAAGGGGTATGGAGGCGGCCGACGTGTTGCCGTGCTGATCGAGCGTAATCACAATTTTTGAGGTTGACACGCCAAGCTTTTGGGCCACGCCGTTCAAAATACGCTGGTTGGCTTGGTGGGGAATAAACAGGTCGATTTCATCGGCAGAAAAGCCCGTTGCAACGAGCGTTTCTTCGATCACGCCTGAAATCTTTTGCACCGCGTGCCGGAAAACTTCCCGTCCATTCATGCGAAGTTGACCGACGGTCTTCGTCGTGCCCGGGCCGCCATCGACGTAGAGTTGATCATCATAACGGCCATCCGACCGGATGCGCGTTCCAAGTACACCGCGATCATCGCGCGTCCCACGCTGGGGTTGCGCTTCAAGTACAACCGCACCAGCTCCATCGCCAAACAACACGCACGTCGAGCGATCGGTCCAATCCAAAATGCGTGAAAACGTTTCCGCTCCAATGACAAGCGCTCGCGTTGCTTGCCCTGTGCGGATCAAGCTGTCGGCCATCGTCATGGCGTAGACGAAGCCAGAACAGACCGCTTGAATGTCAAACGCAGCGCCTTTGCTCACGCCAAGCTCGGCTTGAATGCGCACCGCGGTCGCTGGGAACGTTCGGTCGGGGGTCGCCGTGGCGCAAATAATTAGGTCGATGTCGACAGGATCAATGCCAGCGCGAATCAGCGCTTGTTTAGCCGCCAGTGTTCCAAGCGTAGAGGTAAATTCGGTATCGTCGGCGATGTGGCGAGCCCGGATCCCGGTCCGCTCCACAATCCATTCGTCCGTTGTATCAACGATTTGGGCCATATCGGCGTTGGTCATTCGACGCTTCGGCAATGCGGCACCGACGCCGCGAATGACAGACCTAATCACGGCCAAGACGAACGTTCCTTTTTTGGTCATTAGGCGGCCGACGGGGTTGGGCCCCAGACGCGTCACCTTTAGACTGCTCGATCAAAATACGCACGTTGCCGCCCGGCACACTACGGCCCCCTGTCCTTAGATCAAGTCTGGCTCATCCCTGCCCAAAGCCAATCGCCGCGACGAGACAGCACGGCTAACTCGATCAGCGAGGTGTCAATTTCGCCGTGCGATCGCGGATTAGCTGCTCACGCGCCTCGTGTCGCCATCAGAAAGCTTAAACCTTTTGCACTCACAGCAGATCGATATTGGTATGCGCCACTAGGCAACATATCGCACCACCGTGAGGGCGCCAGCGCGTTTTAGCGGTTTGCCGATCGTGACTATGGACAAAGAAGGCGTCTGGCGGACAAATGCCGGGATGACAGGGTCATCGGAACATTCGAACAGCCAAATTTTGAAGCAAACAGACAGTCGTCCAGCGGCGTCGGGCTCGGCCTACCCGCATGCAGACGATCCCGGCCTGCCCCAGACATCGGCCGCGCCATCGCAACTTGCTCGCCTCGCGCACGAATTGCGGACCCCGCTGTCGGCAATCAGTGCAGCGGCAGAATTGATGCGCGACGAGCGGTTCGGCCCGATCGGTGACCCGCGTTATCGGGGCTACGCCGGTGATATTTACGAGAACGCACGCCATGCCTTGGCCGTAATCGAGCGCATGTTAGGCGCAACGTCAATCGCAAACGCTGATGGGCCTCACACATCCACTGCCGCTGCGGCGCAACTGCGGTCAGATGATCAACCGTCATCGCTCGAACTTGTGTTCACCGAAGTTGATGTTGGCGAACTCGTCGAGCGTCTAACATCGAGCCTGCGTGCGCTGTGCGACGCCGCCGAACTGAGGCTGCAACTCGAAATGGATGACGGGTTGCCGCGCGTGGTCGCAGATGCGGTGTCCGTCCGGCAACTTCTGCTGAATTTGGTGACCAATGCCGTTCGCGCCACACCGCCAGGTGGAACAATCACGCTCTCTGCCAAGCGTGATACCAAAGGACCTGTGACAGTCGCCGTCGCAGATACGGGTTGCGGCATGGACACTGCCCTCATGCAACGCATCCTATCAGGCGACGCCCGCGCGGCGCGTACCTTTCCCGACGGTGATGGAATAGGCATGCCGCTCGTCTTACGCTTCGCTGAAGCCAATGGTGCTCAAGTTGCAATCGGTAGCGGTCTTGGTCGTGGCACGCGCGTTTCGATCACGTTTCCGCTCTCCCGTCTTGTAATCTAGAGCCATTCTAATGTGGAGTGCCATCGTAAGGATCAGTTGACAGCCCATCGTCGGGTCAATACCTGTGACGATGTCGGCAGCACCGTCTGCCGATAAATTGCAACCGATGCCGGGGCCTTGAACCTCGGAAATTGGAGACGAAATTATGACCTTCCATGTGAGGCGCCCAATGGCGCCTGGACTAGCGTTTGGTGTAACCGCCGTCATCGCGACTGCCGCTACGTTGGCCGTTTCGAGCCTTGCGCTCCCATCGCACCTGCTCGCTCAAACAAAGCCCGCTGGCGAAGTAAACATCTACTCATTCCGAGAACCAAAGCTGCTCCAGCCTGTTTTAGATGCGTTCACCGCATCAACGGGGATCAAAGCAAACGTCGTCTTTGCGCCTAACGGCCTGATCGAACGCCTTTCGTCTGAGGGGAAAAATAGCCCAGCTGACGTCTTGCTGACCAATGAGTTCGGCCTGCTTCTTCAAGCAACAAGTGCTGGCGTCACCCAGCCGATCAAGTCGGCGGCTTTAGAAGCTGCGATCCCGGCGAGCTTGCGCGACAGCGAAGGCCATTGGTTCGGCCTGACCCGGCGAGCGCGCATTGTCTACGCCTCAAAGGATCGCGTGAAGCAAGACGCGATTACATATGAGGAACTTGCCGATCCGAAGTGGCGCGGCAAGATTTGTATTCGGTCCGGGCAACACACCTATAACGTCGCGCTGCTGTCCTCGATGATAGCCCATCTCGGCGAAGACAAGGCCGAGACGTGGTTGCGCGGCTTGAAGGCAAACCTCGCTCGCAAACCAGCCGGCGGTGACCGCGAGGGCGTCCGCGATATCGCTGCTGGGCTCTGCGACATCGCGATTGGCAACACGTACTATATGGCCGCGATGCAAGCCAACCCCGATCAGAAGGCCTGGGCCGATGCGGTGCGGATCATTTTTCCCAATGCCGCTGACCGAGGTTCGCACGTCAATATCTCCGGTGGCGCACTGACAGCGAATGCTCCCAACAAAGACAACGGCGTCAGACTGATTGAGTTTCTGGCTTCAAAACCAGCGCAGCAACTCTACGCGTCTGCGAACTCTGAATATCCCGTTGTCGACGGCATTGAACCTACTCCAGGCCTGTTGGCACTTGGGACTTTGAAGGCTGATCCCCTACCATTAAAAACGACGGCGGCACTGCGTAAGAAAGCCTCCGAACTTGTTGATAAGGTCAAGTTCGACGACGGGCCTGGAAGCTGATTGCTGATTTGGCCCAACCGCCAAAACCGACAATCACCGCCGTGGCACGATCAACCATTTCCGTTCGATTATCTTCGCCACGGCGGCTCCTCAGACTTCCGGAGAGGTCAAATGCGCGACCAATATGCGGGACGATCCTCACGCCGAACGTTGATTGAAGTCTATCAAGGCGCTCCTGACCCGGCGCGCGATGTGAACCGCCTCGTGGGCTACAGCTTTCGATGCGCGATGGCTTTTGTCTGCTCGGCTGGCCAAAGCGATCCTGCGACGGCGTGCGACGCACTTAACGCTGGATTATGCCAGAATGGTCTTCCAGATACGGCCGCTGATCTCTTTCTTGCTTGGACACTAGCCGTTCAGTGCGATGCGGTGCGGCCGATCGTGACCTTGCCACTTGCAAGTCAGGGCTTCAGCCGCGACGAGTGCATGGCCGTGTCACTCGTTGCTGCCTGTCAGCATGCCCGCTGTCCGGGGCTTCGAGCGTGCGCCTCGGCCTTGATCGGCACAGAAGATAGCGGACGTGCGCTTGTCGCAACGTCGGAACTTGCGAGCTATCTGTTGTCAAAAGACAAGCGGCTGTCCCCAACCGAAATCTCAGATTTTGCTAGTTCAAAGGCCCTGTGGCTTGACCCGAGTCCCATAACCGGGTCCGAGCGGCGACACTAGGAGACGAAATGTGCCGCGTAACGTGACTGTCAAAGGAGTGTGGCGTGGTCTGGCGGCTGAGGCCGGCACGGCGATACCATGACGCTTCACTTTCATAGCCCGGCCCGGCGGCTTGCGGTTCAGACGCGGGCACGCCTCGCGGCATGGCGAAACCAGCGTCGGGCCTCGCCACTGTGGAGTGTCACAGTTGGAGCATTCTTGCTGCTGCTGTTGCTGCCGGTGCTGTCCATCGCACTGCTATCGCTTTCGCCCACCGACAACGTCTGGCCGAAGCTATGGGCCAGTGTGTTGCCTGGCGCATTTCGAGATACGCTGCTCCTTGCAGGATTGACGGGCGCCGTCACGCTTGTCGTTGGGACGGTGTCGGCATGGCTCGTGACGATGTACCGGTTTCCCGGTCGCGCTTTGCTTGACCGCTTGCTGGTGATCCCGCTTGCGATGCCAGCATACATCTTGGCTTACACCTACAGCGACCTGCTGGCGTACGCAGGCCCGGTGCAAAGCTGGCTCCGCGCGTTTTTTGCAATGCCGCCGGGTTCGCCGCCTTTTTTGCCTGACGTCCGCTCGCTAGGTGGTGCGGTATTTGTTATGTCGGCTGCGCTCTACCCCTACGTTTACCTCGGCGCGCGCGCGAGCTTCGTGCAGCAATCCGTTTGCGCGTTGGAGGTCGCCCGCACACTCGGTCGGACACCGCTTGGCGTTTTTTGGTCCGTGGCGGTGCCGATGGCGCGACCAGCGCTTGTTGCCAGTGTCGCACTCGTGATGATGGAATGTCTCGCTGATCTCGCCGCGGTCCAGCATCTGGGTGTCACGACGCTCACGTCGAGCATCTACGCGACTTGGTTGCAACGGAGCAATATCGGCGGGGCGGCGCAAATCGCTATGGTTTTGCTGGCGCTCGTTGGGGTCGTGTATTTGATTGAACATTGGGGGCAGGGGCGCGGTCGGACCCACGGCGCGACCGGACGGTATCGCTCGATCCCGTTCCACGAGTTGTCCGGCGTACGGGGCTGGCTCGCCTGCGCCGCCTGCGCCGTTCCGTTTGTAATCGGTTTCGTTATCCCAGCTCTCGTCCTCATCCGGCATACGATAACCCACGCAAATGATGCTTTGGCGAGCGGCTTTTTGCTCGCAGCGTGGCATAGCCTGTCGCTGTCAGCCGTCGCGGCAGCTGCCGCGATCGCAGTGGCGCTGGTGTTCACCTATGCGCAACGGGTGGCGCCCAACGGTCTGACCCGACCAGCCGTTAAAGTGGCAGGCCTTGGCTATGCGCTGCCCGGCACAGTGTTGGCGATTGGGCTCATGATCCCGCTTGGCGCGTTGGATAATACGATCGATGCCGCCATGCGAGCTTGGCTCGGCGTCTCGACCGGGCTCATTCTTACCGGTTCAATTGCCGCGCTGACGCTGGCCTACGTCACGCGATTTTTAGCTGTGGCAATCGGAGCGCTAGATGCTGGGCTATCGCGCATATCGCCCAACCTCGATGCCGCCGCTCGTGCGCTTGGCGAAACCGCTCTGTCGGCACTTTTTCGTGTCCACCTGCCAATGCTGACGCCTGCACTTGCCGCCGGTGCGTTGCTGGTGTTCGTCGATGCGATGAAGGAATTGCCTGCCACGCTTTTGATGCGGCCGTTCAACTTCGACACGCTTGCGACCCACGTCTATTCCATGGTCGCCGTAGAGCAGTTCGAGGCGGCAGCACCTGCAGCGCTTATGATCGTCATAGCCGGGCTTTTGCCCGTGATGCTGCTTCACAGGACGCTCGCACAAGGCCGTTCGGGCGGTGGTTAAGCAAGCGCCATCGAATGCCAATGGCCGTAAAATAGCGCAGGAGAAACGGAAACTGATACGCACAGGGCCAGGACTCGGGCCGAGCTGCGCAATTGGCCTTTAGCCGTGATCCCGGACGCTTCCGCTCTACAACTGTCACGTTTGCACCGACCGTGCATTCTCATTATACTTGACGGCTGTGGCGGCGGTCTGACCGTTGCGGAAAACGAGCGTTTCGGGCATCTCACGCGCTAGATCGACGCGTATGGTCCAGCGGCGCCCAACAAACTCGGCCGCCTGGATAACGGGCCTAGTTAATGGCCTGGAAACCGACTTAGAAATCTGGCCTGTGCGGCCTAAATCGGGGACTTTATGACAGCGTCGAAGGGGCCTGACATCAAGACAACGGCTGGTGCCGAAACACCGCCGGTAGGGTCGAAACGGGTGAAATCGAGCAAGCCAAAAAGCGGCTTGATGGAGACGCTGATCGTTGCCGTTCAGGCTTTGGCGATCGCAATGGTTGTTCGTGTGTTTTTCTACCAGCCCTTCAACATCCCATCCGGGTCGATGAAGGAAACGTTGCTGGTCGGCGATTATCTGTTCGTTTCAAAATTGTCGTATGGCTACAGCAAGCATTCGTTCCCCGGCAGTTTCAACCTGTTTTCCGGCCGCATCCTGGCGACCGAGCCGAAGCAGGGTGACGTGGCCGTTTTTAAGCTGCCCAAAGACAACGCGACCGACTACATCAAGCGCGTCATCGGGATGCCCGGCGACGAACTCTCGGTGCGCGGTGGTGCGGTTTATCTTAACGGTGCCATTGTCCCACGGACGCGCGCCGGGACGTTCTCAACACGGGAAGACGGCGGACCGGCGATTAAGATACCGGTCTACGAAGAGACGTTGCCCAACGGCGTGAAGTACAAGGTCTTGGACCGCGAGGTGAACGGGCCGTGGGATAACGTTGGCCCCTATATCGTGCCGCCCGGCCATTACTTTATGATGGGCGATAATCGCGATAACTCGACCGATAGCCGGGTACCTGCAGCGCTTGGCGGCGTTGGCCCCGTTCCGGTTGAAAACTTCATTGGCCGCGCCGACATTATTTTCTTCTCAGCCGCCGTCGACGAGCCAGAGGCGTCATGGCTCAAGCCGTGGACTTGGCCGTATTACGTCCGTTGGGGCCGCCTGTTCAATATCGTTCGATGATCCTGCGCAAGCGCCAGTTCCGCCAGTTAGAGACAGCGCTGGGCTATAAGTTTAAGTCCGAGGCGTTGCTTGAGCAGGCACTTACGCATTCAAGCGTGCGCGGCACAGACGCCAGGCGTCAGGACAATGAGCGCCTAGAATTTCTCGGCGATCGTGTACTGGGTCTGTGCATCGTTGAGCGCCTCCATGAGGCCCATCCCAAGGCCAAAGAGGGCGAGGTTGCGCGCCGCTACAACACGCTTGTGCGTGCCGAGGCCTGTGCGAAAGTCGCTCGCGAGATCGGTCTGGGCCAATCACTTCGGCTGTCGGCCAGCGAAGCTGAAAGTGGCGGGCGAGATAAGGATGGCATCCTCGCCGACGCCATAGAAGCCGTGCTCGGCGCCGTATTCCTTGATGGCGGCTTCAACAAAGCGCGCGATGTCGTGCGCCGCGTCTGGGTCGGCGAAGGCGGAGGCGCGACGCCCGAGGCCGCGACCGGTTACATTGATGCGAAGTCGGCCCTTCAGGAATGGGCGCAAGGTCGTGCGCTCCCCCTACCGCGCTACGCATCGATCGAACGGACAGGCCCCGATCACGCCCCGCTGTTCACGACCGAAGTCAGCGTTAAAGGGTACCAGGCAGCAAGAGGTACCGGCCCGTCTAAGCGCGCTGCCGAGCAAATGGCTGCGACCGAACTGCTCCAAACGTTAAACGCACCATCGGACGCTGCTGCGCCCGAGCCGCCAGACAATCGGGACAACCGCCATGCCGGATGAGACACAGCCCGAAACAGCTCAATCGCCCAATAAACCCGCAACAAGATGCGGGTTCGTCGCGGTCATCGGGGCGACGAATGCTGGTAAGTCAACACTCGTTAACGCTCTGGTTGGCACCAAAGTCACGATCGTGTCGCACAAAGTTCAAACGACGCGGACGCAAATTCGCGGCATTGCAATGGTTGACCAAACGCAGCTCGTGTTCATCGATACGCCGGGCATTTTCGCGCCGCGTCGCAAGCTTGACCGCGCCATGGTCGATGCAGCATGGGGCAGCGCTGATGACGTCGACGCGGTGCTATTTCTGATCGACGTGAAGCGCGGGCTTAGCGATGACGTGAACGGCGTTATCGACAGGCTGGCGGCGGCCGGTCGTCCGGTGATCGTTATTTTGAATAAGGTCGACACGATCAATATTATCGATCGCGAGCGGTTGCTGATCATAGCCGCCGACGTGTCAAAGCGCTTGCCGATCGAAAAGCTATTCATGGTCTCGGCAACCGAAGGCAGTGGCGTTGCCGACATCAAGTCTTATTTGGCAGCTTCAGTTCCAGCCGGCCCGTGGCATTATCCAGAGGACGACGTATCGGACGCACCGATGCGTTTCCTCGCCGCAGAAATCGTCCGCGAACGGGTCTACCACTGGCTCCATCAGGAATTGCCCTATGAGGCCACCGTCGAGACGACAAGCTAT
Organism: Hyphomicrobiales bacterium; assembly: GCA_038329675.1. Classification (GTDB taxonomy): domain Bacteria; phylum Pseudomonadota; class Alphaproteobacteria; order Rhizobiales; family Hyphomicrobiaceae; genus JANXVY01. Next base: position 8,867 of record JBBQNE010000034.1, read on the forward strand.
GAGGACAGGAGAGACGGCTCGGTTCGTATCGAACAGACGATATACGTGATGCGCGAAGGTCAACGCGCGATCGTACTCGGTAAAGGCGGCCAGATGATCAAGACGATCTCAACGGAGGCTCGCGAGGAGCTGCAAACGATCGTCGAAAAGCCCGTCCACCTTTTCCTGTTTGTCAAAGTGCGTGAGAGTTGGGAGGATGACCCAGAGCGTTACCGCGCCATGGGTCTTGAGTACCCGAAGAGTTGATTGCACAATGGACTATGCCTTTGCCAGCCGACGGTTGGGTCCATGATGCCGTATGGCTTCGCCGTTTGCGTACGGGCGTGCTCTAATCGGCCAACGTTTTAATCGCGCCTCCGGCAGATGGGATCAATGTGACTTTGACCGTCGCGACACAAATGCCCCAACAGCACACACGACACCAGCAATTGGTAAACTGGTCGCGTTGGCTGTCGGCAGCCCTTCTGCGTGGATGGCACCCGTGGGTCGCTATGTTTGTGGTGTCAACGCTGCTCAATATGCCATCGGCGATGGCTGCGGTGCGGCAGTGCAACCAACCCGTGACAAGCGAAATCATTCCAGCCCCTGACGATGTCGTTGGTCGCCAGATGGCGTTGCGATCGTGGCGCGATAAAACCAGGCGTCAGCATGGAGAGGGCTTTTCGAGCTGGCGTTTTGCGACCAAGAAGGTTCTTGGCTGCCGCCCGGCAACGGATGGAAGCGCGCCGGTGCAATGCGTAGCGTATGCGGCGCCATGTCGGGTTGAGCAAGCACCCGGGCGTCGCGCCCCACCTCGGCTTCGACGTCCAAAGCCCGGAGAGGCGATCGAAACGTGAGCAGCCATGCCGCATCGATCGCTGCGACGGGGGCTTTCTTCGCCACATCTCCGCGAGATACGCAATGCGGTTGCCGCAAATGTTTGCCTAACGAGCCGTCCGTCGCATGGGACCATGTCTAAGCTATGGAATGGTCGGACGAGGGGGTGGTGATTGGCGTGAGGCCGCATGGGGAAACGGCGGCCGTCGTCGAATTATTCACGCGCAGCCACGGCCGACACATAGGCCTAGTTCACGGTGGGCGCTCTCGAAAGGCGAGGCCGGTTCTCCAAACCGGCAATCATGTCACGGCCACATGGAAGGCGAGGTTAGCCGAACACCTCGGGCATATGGCGTTGGAGTTGAACCGAGGCTACGCCGCATCTGCAATGGATGATCCAGCCGCGCTTTCGGCCCTATCATCGCTGTGCTCGCTGACGCGGCTCCTCCCGGAACGTGATCCCCATCCTGATCTTTACGAGATTACGCTTTTTGTTCTGTCGTATCTCGACGATGCAGCGCTCTGGCCTGCTCTCTACGTGAGGTGGGAATTGGCACTTCTCGACGAACTTGGCGTTGGCCTCGATCTCGAAACGTGTGTGGTCACGGGCTCGTCGGACGATTTGGTCTATGTGTCACCGAAGTCTGGCCGTGCCGTTTCGAGGGCTAGCGGCGACCCATACCGTGATCGATTGTTGATTTTGCCAGCCTTTCTGCAGCCCAATCGTCCCGTCGGTGGGAACGCGCGGGTTCTCCCCGACGATGTCGCGGCGGGGCTAGCCTTGACAGGCCATTTTCTGCAACATCGCGTCTTGAGATCGCTCGGCTTAGAACTGCCAGAAACGAGATATCGGATCGTGCGGCAAAGCGGGCGTTGATCGGGCGGCAACGTGCGCCTAACGCCGTTGACGTGAAATCAGCCAAGGGGCGACCGGCCATGAGACTTGCTGGACGGATTGCTGCTGTGACCGGGTCAGGCAACGGGATTGGCCGAGCGACGGTGGAGTTGTTTGCCAGCGAAGGCGCGGAGGTCTACGTGACCGACCGCGACGGAACTGCCGCCGAAGACGTCGCGCGCGGCCTTCGCGATCGGGGCCTTAAGGCGCACGGCAGCGAGGTCGACGTAACGCGTGGCCAAGACACCGGCGCACTCATGCGTAGCATCGCCAGCGCCCACGGTCGCCTCGACATCCTTGTCAACAACGCTGGCCTTAACGTTCTGACAGACTTTCGGACGATGACCGACGCTGACTGGGTCAAACTTCGCGAAGTCAACCTGGATGGCGTTATCCGTGTCGCTCGCGATGGCTTCGAACTGCTAAAAACGTCAGGGCGCGGTTCGCTGATCAACGTGGCCTCGATCATGGGGAACCGTGGGCTGCGACCGCTAGCAGCCTATTCGGCAACCAAGGGTGCCGTTGCTGCGTTGACGCGCGGTCTCGCGGTTGAGTTTGCTCCCTACAAGATCCGCGTGAACACACTTGCGCCAGGTTATGTCGAGACGAAGCTTACGGAGCGTGCGTTGCGCTTTCCTGCCATGCGTCAGGCGCTGATCGATAAGACACCGATGGGCCGTTTTGGCCTGCCAGAGGAGATGGCTCGGGCAGCGTTGTTTCTTGCAAGCGACGATGCCTCATATGTCACCGGGGCCGAATTGGCCGTCGACGGTGGCATGGGCGCGTCACTGTGACGTACCTTTAGATTGGCGACTGGTCGTCATTAAAAACGAGGTTTGATCGATATGAGCCGTCTCGTCCTTTCGGTCATCGCTGTGGTCGCATGCGCGACCCAAGTCAGCGCGGCAACGTTTGTTTTCGATAAGAACCATACCGAGGTCAGAGCATCATGGGATCATCTTGGCGTGTCGCGCCAATCGGCCAGGTTTAATCAAGTTGAGGGCCGCTTGGAGTTTGACCCAGCACAGCCCGAAGCGACCAAGGCAGAAGTTTCAATTAAGATCGCAAGTGTCATGACGGGCGTGACCGCGCTCGACAATCACTTGACGAAAACCAAAGATTACTTTGACGCCTCAGCCCATCCAGCCATTGTTTTTCGCTCCGACACAGTTCGCACGACCGGAGACAAGACAGCCGAGATGGCTGGCGAATTGACGATCAACGGGATCACGAGGCCAGTGACGCTGGCGGTCGTTTGGAATTATTTCGGACCACACCCGCTCGGTGCGGTCAATCCAACACTGAAAGATGCGACGATCGCGGGCTTTTCTGCACGAACGCAGATTTTGCGCAGTGAGTGGGGTATTGTCCGAACGATCCCGTTGGTCTCGGACGAGATCCGTATTTCAATTGAAGCCGAGCTTCAATTGGAGCCGTTGCAAACTGGATCGGCGAACTGACGGATTTGAGGTTCAATTGCCATTACCGCGTGTTCGGTGCTTTTGGTGTTTTATTCTTGTCAGGTGCCGTCGTCTTAGCTTCGACACTGGCCCGAGATTTGGCTGGCTGAGAAGCTGATTTAGAAGTCGCGACGGTCTTTGTTTCGACTTGCTGTAGCTTGGCGTGGGAGGGTTGGACACGCGGCGCTGGTGGAACGACCTGAGATACTTTTGGATCAACACCGGCCAAAGCTGATGCTCGCACTGCAGTTGAAGCGGCCCCGACGGTATCGGCATCAAGCGTTGCAGCAACCGTAGAACCAGTTTCGCTTGCATTCGGCTCTGGCCAGCAATGGCGCATTTTGAGGAAATTCGCCGCGCGGTCGGGTGTAGCAATCAGTGCCACGTCGACAAGCATTTCGCCGTTGAAAGTCGGCGCATCGATAACAGCGGCTTCGGCGGTCGGCCGTGATGAAGCAAAAGCGCGCTCCAATAGCTCCTCTGCGCGGGTGGTTCGAGCCCTATTGCTCTTCTCGCCAAGAACAACGGCGATGATCTTGCGGCCGTTGCGCGTCGCACTCGCCACAACATTGTAACCAGCCCCACACGTGAAACCAGTCTTCATTCCATCCGCGCCGTCAAAGTTCTTAAGGACATCATTGTGGGTCCGAACGGTTCTGTTGCCGACCTGCGCCTCCGCTTCCGCGTAAAGGTACTTCCACTGGGGAAAGTCACGAAGCAGCGCGCGTGCCAAAATCGCCATATCGCGCGCCGTCGTTGTTTGTCCTTCCTTAGGAAGCCCATTCGAATTCGCAAAGCGCGTACGAACCATCCCGAGCTTCACGGCCATCTGGTTCATTTCAGCAACGAACTCGTCTTCGGTACCCGAAACGGTTTCCGCCAGCGCATAAGCGAGGTCGTTGGCCGACTTGATAATCAAGCCAGCGAGCGCTTCCTTAACGGTTATGCGTTTGCCAGCGCCAAGACCGACCCGCATTTTAGGCTGGGCGTTGGCCAGTGGTGAGATGACAAGTTCAGCCTCACCCGTAATCGCGTCGCGCTTCAAGGCATCAAAGACCATGTACGCGGTCATAAGTTTCGTCAGCGACGCCGGGTACCAGGGCGTGTCTTCATTTTCGCCGTGGACGATGCGAGACGTTTCAAGGTCGAATACGAGCGCAGGACCTGCCCGGACAGTCCCTGTCAATGGTACTGAGTAAAGCAGCGCAAGCATAATGACAGGCAGTGCAGCGACAATCGTCGGCCATTTGTCGTTGTGCACCATCCAGCCTCCCCAATCGTTATTCGTAAGAGCAGATTTCGTGGTTACTGCCTTTAGCGTGTCGGATCAATCAGCTGACGGACCGGCTCTGTGATGGTCAGCAGACGTCGATGTGCCGCCGTCGCGATAGTGCTGCAAGACAAATACACGTATTGCGCTCGACAATCCCGATACGCCGCGTGCGGCATCGATCGCGCTGACGATACGGACAACAGGGACATTCCGTTCCAAAGCGATGGCGGTTAACGCCTCCCAGAAGGGTGCTTCGATCGAAATCGAAGTGCGGTGACCCCGGATAGAAAACGATCTTTTTGCAGGTCGCCCGGTTCGATCGGGCAGACGAACGACGTCGTCTGCGATGCCCACATCCAAGTTGGTCATCGGTCCGCAGCGCCTTCAAAGATCGCCGCATTGCCCTCGCCTGTCACGAGACGTTGCCCGGATCAAGTTCCTCATCATCATGCTGAGCGACGTTTGGAAAACCAGCTGCGTTGGCGGCTACCGGGGTGACGATAGGCGTTGAGACGGGCTCCCGGTGCGCGCCGTCGAGCACGCGATTATGGTTTGATCGCTCTGCATCTGTCATGTCGCGCTCGACCTTAGTGCGGCCAGAACGCGAGCGGTTCAAAACCGCTTCGGCTGCTTTCGCGTCGCGTTCTTTTAATTTGCGAAAGCGGCGCAAGTTTACGATTTCAGCTGTCATTGCGGGAGCCTCACGGTGTCTGGAACGGGCGCAGGAAAACGTCGTCACCTCGTCGCGGTCCGCTTGACGGGGGGCGAACCGGCCGCGGTTGCGGCACCGAGATTGGCACAGGTGGAGATACGGTTGAACCAGCCGCCGCTCCGGGGTTTTGCGTCGTTTCTGGCGCTGAACCGGATTGCAGTTGCGCAGCCGGTTGTGCCTCCGATGCAGGTTTAGACTGCGATACGGCAGCGTTCGCAGCGTCATCTGCCGCAGCCTTTGTCGCAGTTAGACGAGCCGCCTCCTCTGCTTCTGCTTTGAGGCGTGCGTCTTCTGCAAGTTTGCGAGCGAGCTCGAGTTCGTCGGCGTCTCGCTCGATTTTACGGAGCGACAGTTCTTGTTCGAAGGCAGTCAAGTTGACAGCCGTCGTCCAGTCATCGGGTGCGGCAAGACTGCCAGAAGTTGTAATAATGATCGGGGGAAGCAAACCCTTCACTCGCCCCGACGGCGCTGTCGTCGTTTTCGCTTCAATCCGCCAATTGTGCGTTTGGCGTAGCCCGGCAAGATCAATCACCACGTCAAAGCTTGCCCGGCCAGCGTCTGTTTCAAGCGGTGGGGACGCGATCTGGACCGCGCCATCTGCAATTTTGATCGGCAGTTTACGTGTTTTGACATCAAGCACCGAAGCCTCAAGGGCTCGGCGAACCTCATTGGACACTTGGTCGATCGATGGAAGCTCTCGCGTTTCGAGAACTCGGTTGGCAATGATGGCAACGGCGGCCGGTGCGACCCCTGCGATCTTACCACTGCCGACGGTTGCCTCACCCGAGCCAGACATCGCTGAAACGATACCGCGGGCGCTGATCCCTTGCCCTGTCATCGTAAGTTTGGCCGATGCCGGAACGGCAGCGCCGCGATTGAGTTTGCTGATGTCGGCGCCGTCCAGGGCAACGCTGGCTGTCAATCGGCTTCCACCTTGGGCCCGGTCGAGAACAGCTTGGCCGGTTAGCGTGCCGCCGAGCGCAGCTGCCTGTATGCCATCGATTTTGAACTGACCGTTTTGTATCGCGACCATAGCACGGAGGTCATTGAGACCTACAGCGCCGTCCACGACCGCGCGCTGAGCGGTCAAGGTAATTGTGCCGGTTAGACCATCAAGCGTCGTCAATGTGAGAGGATCGGCCGGCCAGACGGCATCCTCGCCGTCCGTATTGGAAACACGGCGATCCGACAGCGCAGCAAGAACACCTGGCACCGAAACCGTATCAACGCCGATGCGCGCGGTCACCGTCCGTACCGGCGTACCTGCGCCGGTCACGGTCGCAGTTCCGTTTAAAACGCTGCCTCCGACGGTGAGCCCTGACGTCTCTAACACGAGTGCATTGTCGACGTGAGCCAGTCGGACTTGCCCCGATACGGGGGCGTTGGTGGTGCCAAGACCAGGAGCAATACCGGCAAGTGCTAAGGCATCAGTCGCATCGCGCGCCGTGAGTGCGACGATGCCGGCAAGCTTAGCCGGGCTGCCGCGTGGAAGTGTAACGAGGCCCTGATAGACCGCTGAGAGGTCCCTGGACGCGAAAGTTGAGTAGACCGTCAGCCCGGTTTCGGGTGTGCCTTCGCCCCGCACGAACACGGTCCCGCGACCGGCCACTCTTGCGCCATCGGTTTGAGTTGCCGCCAGCCCTGACAGTCCCAGCCAATGTTCAACATGGGGACTATCAGCGGCGAATTCTGCAACCAATGGGGCGCTACGCCATCGAACTAAGCCACCATCTAAACCGATTTTGCCGTAAACTCGCCCGCCATCAATTGCACCATCGAACGTCGCATCGAGCTCCTGCGCACGAGCACGCCCGCCGATATTGATCGTGCCAGCCAGCCGCGTTGGCCCAAGCTTCGATAAGAAGCCGTCACTAGGACGGTCGGCTGTTGGAATGTCTGCGAGATCGAGGGCGTCCTTAATCGCAGTCGCGGATGGCGCGGAAATCGTGAACCGCACAATCCCTGTCCGGGCCGCTGCCTTGGGCAGCAACTCCGCAGACGGCGTGCCGGGCAAACCATCAATGCGAGCCTCAATGTCGGCGTCTAGGCCCGAGGCGGTCACAAATTTTAGGCGATCGAGTGTCAGCGCGCCACCTGTGACCTTTGCTGCGATCTCGACGTCCTTCAGTTCGAGCGCGCTTTTTTTGTCGAGTCCTGCGCGAAGTTCGCTGGCCGAAAGTGTCAAATCAAGATCAGCGGTAGCCGGATCGAACAGGAATAAGCCGTTATCTCCCGCCTGTGGTCGCCCGGCTTCGGAGGAGGGTGCGGCAGATGCGGAGTTCGCGCCGGTTAAAAGAGTGCGCAAGGCAGCTGGATCAAATCCGCCAGGCCACAACTGGGCCAAATCAAATCGTCCAGCATCGATGTTCAAAGCGATCTTACGGCGGCCCTCGTTTTGGACGTTGAGTTCGCCCGTGACCAGCATACCGCCGAAGTCTGCACTAGCGGATTTGAGATCGATTGAGCCACCTGCCATCGTTAGGTTGCCAGCGAGTGCGAACGGACCATCGTAAGGGCGAGCGGTTGCAATCAGCGGGTCCGTCTTTGATCGTTCGTTGTCCTTGGTGCTTGGGTCGCTAACGCGACCTTTCGCCCATCCCGTAAACCGCGCGAGATTTGTTCCGCGCACGCGCACCGGGCCAGCAAAAGACAAAGTGCGGGTATCACGACTAACGACGCCAGTGGCCTCAAGCCGCGTTGAGCCGGGCAATTCGGCCCGCAAACTTTTCAGTTCAAGGACGGGGCCGGTTCTGGCCATTGCGACGGTCACCCCGGTCACGGTTTCTCCCGCCAGGATAACCCGATCAGCCCTCAAGCTGGCGGTGGCTTCGGCATCGGCGGGTATGGCGGCCAGGATCGTGTTTAAAGCCGCACGCGCCGTATCGAGCGGATCGCTATTTGGTCCAGCTGCAGCAAACCGGTCGAGGTTGAGTGACTTTGACGCGAGCGCCATGTCGAAACGGGGTACCGCGGCCCAGTTGGTCGAAACGTCGCCGGTGATCAATTGCGGATCAACGAGGCTGTCGAGCGCGAGCGAGAGATCCGCAAGCCGGATACCGTTGGCGTCGCCGGTAAGTTTGGCTTTCAGATCATATGCGGATGCAAGATCTTGCGTTTTGGTGTCCTTACCGCTCGCGATCGGCAGTTTGGCAGTGAGTTCGCCGTCGACCTTTAGGCGGTCGCGCAGGTCTATGAGCTTGCCGTCAAAATTATAGGTGTTGCCGGTCGAAGTAGCGCGTGTCGTAGCCCGAACCCTGACGCTGCCGTCAGGCTCAAACTCACCCGCTGACACGCGAATGTCGCGGGAAGCTTCGGCTGGCGGCTGTCCGTTGACTTTGAACCCGCCCTTGAAGCGATATGGACCGGTCACGCTGTCGGCCGCGAATTCCCCATCGATGGCCTCGAAGACAGCCAGGTCGCGACCCAAGGTTCCAACGAGTGTGAGCGTGCCGCCTGTTATGTCGACCGACTTTAGGGCGACATTTGATGGCAAAAATGGCAAGGCGCCGGGTGCAATTTGAAGCGCGCTCCAGTTTCCCTGCCCGTTTTTGTCAACCGATAACCTCAAGGTTGGCCGCTGAAGATCGACTTGGTCCGCTTCAAGCGCGCCACGCAGTAGTGCACCAACGGACAGCCGCATCGTCAGGCTGTCAGCACGAAACAACGGATCGCCACTGGTCGAGGCCGTATCGGCAACGCGCAGCTTTTCAAATCGAATGTAGGGCGCGGGAAGCAACCGCACCGCGACCGAGCCACCGACCCGTACGTCGCGACCCAAGATGCGCGAGGCTTCTTCCTCAAATGCGCCGCGGTAGGTGTTCCAATCCACGACCATGGGAACGGCGACGAGAGCGCATAAGATGCCGACGAGCAAGGCGCCGAGCGTGAGCAAGACGTTGTTCATCGACGCCTTTCGGTTTGTGTCAGGTTGCGATCGATGCCCCGCTGCAATTAGACCGCCGCATTTGAGCAAGCGAGCTGTTACCGGCGGTTTCCGATCCAACGTTTCACGGTGATTATAGGCTGATTTCCCGTTTGGGCGAAGCGCGCGATCTGGGTTCTGTCATGAATTTCATGTGCGCGTTAACCCCGCCACATTGCGATCCCGGTTGCGCTGCGATAATTCAAACCATGGCCACGAATCGGAACCTAGACGCGCGACTTTTGTCCCAACCGGGCCCGGAGAGCGAGTGCCCGACGCCCTCCCCGGCCGAGCCGCGAAAGTTGTCGATTTCCGAGCGCGCGCGCGGCGTATCGGCCGTTTCGTCGTACTTGGACGGACTTAATCCCGAACAACGCGCAGCCGTTGAGGCGCTCGACGGAGCGGTGCTCGTGCTCGCTGGGGCTGGGACCGGCAAGACCCGCGTCCTGACAACGCGCATCGCTCATATCATGGCGATGGGGCGAGCATCGAGCCACCAGATCCTAGCGGTGACGTTTACCAACAAAGCGGCCCGCGAGATGAAAGAGCGCATCGGTCGCCTGACCGGCGGTGCGGCTGAAGGCATGGCCTGGCTTGGGACGTTCCACGCGATCGGCGTCAAGATCCTGCGACGGCACGCTGAGTTGGTCGGTTTGAAAAGCGGGTTCACGATCCTCGATACGGACGACCAGATTCGCCTGATGAAACAGGTGATCGAGGCCGAAGGGATTGACAAGGAGCGCTGGCCAGCCCGCCAATTGGCCGCAATGATTGATGGTTGGAAGAACCGAGCGTTGACGCCTGATCAGGTGCCAGCTGGTGAAGCGCATTCATTCGCTGGTGGCTGCGGCCAGCTGTTGTATGCTGCCTATCAGCGCCGACTGAAGGAGTTGAATGCGGTCGATTTCGGCGACCTGTTGGTCGAGAACATCCGCCTTTTCCGCGAGCATCCTGACGTGCTTGCCGACTACCAACGCCGGTTCCGGTTTATCCTCGTTGATGAATATCAAGACACGAACGTCGCGCAGCATCTGTGGCTACGACTGTTGGCCCAGACCGAGCAGCCCAACATCTGTTGCGTGGGCGACGACGACCAATCGATTTACGGCTGGCGCGGGGCTGAGGTCGATAACATCTTGCGCTTCGATAAAGATTTTCCAGGCGCAATCGTTATCCGGCTTGAGCGGAACTATCGCTCGACGGGCCACATCCTTGCAACCGCATCGGCATTGATTGCCAAGAACACCGGTCGGTTAGGTAAGACGCTATTTACCGACGATGTGCCGGGCGAAAAGGTCGTCGTCGGCGGCGTGTGGGACGACGACGAGGAGGCGCGCGGGATAACCGACCGCATCGAAGACGAGCGTCGCCACGGCACGTCCCTCAACGAAGTTGCGATTCTGGTCCGCGCATCGTTCCAAATGCGGGCGATCGAAGATAGGCTCGTGACGACCGGGTTGCCCTACCGGGTGATCGGCGGCCCGAAGTTTTATGAGCGCCAGGAAATCAAAGACGCGATTGCCTACCTTGACGTGACATTGAACCCGGCGAACGACTTGAAGTTCGAACGGATTGTCAACGTCCCAAAGCGCGGCCTTGGCGATGGCGCAGTCAAGCGCATGCACGACGTGCAGCGCGACCGTGAAGTGCCGCTGTACCATGCCGCGCGGGAACTCGTACAATCAGAGGAAATGACCGGTAAGGCGCGACGCGGGTTATCCGATCTGATCGTTGGCTTCGAGCGTTGGCGTCGCTTGATGGGCGAAATGCGCCATACCGAACTTGCCGAGTTGATACTCGACGAAAGCGGTTACACGGCCATGTGGCAGGCGGATAAATCGCCCCAAGCCCAAAGCCGACTAGAAAACCTGAAAGAACTTGTGCGCTTTATGCATGATTTTGACAGCCTGCAGGGTTTTCTCGAGCACGTATCGTTGGTGATGGATGTCGACGCCGCCGACGACGGCGACCGCGTGTCGTTGATGACGTTGCACGCAGCCAAGGGTTTGGAGTTCGATCTGGTGTTTTTGCCAGGGTTCGAAGAGGGGCTGTTCCCCCACCAACGTTCACTCGACGAGAGCGGGCTTGCCGGGCTCGAAGAGGAGCGCCGCCTCGCCTACGTTGGGATCACGAGAGCGAAGAAGAAAGCCATCATTTCGTTTGCGCAAAACCGTCGAAACCGCGGCCTTTACCAGGCGGCTGTTCCGTCGCGGTTCGTCGACGAATTGCCAGAAGACCACGTCGAAGTGCAGGAGGCGAAAAGCCCATTTGGCGGCGCCTATCGAAACTTTGGCATGGCCAATCCGTTCGGCCGATCGCGCTTTGAAGACGACAACAGCCGCAGCGCAACCGGAGGCTTCCGTTCAACGTACGACACGCCAGGCTGGCAGCGCGCCATGCGACGGGCCGATGATGGACACGCGGACGATCCAGGTCCGCAGGATTTGTTTGGGCGGGGTGGTGCCAGAGGCGTTCCGCCGACTGACCGTGATGGACGAGCCAAAGCTGCAAGGGCGTCAGCAAGCAAGGCTTCAGCAACGGCATCTGCGGTGGGACTTGCAGCGCAAGTGCCGACCAAGTCAGAGAAAATATTCGGGACCGGCCAGCGCCGCGCGCCCGTGACAATTGAAGGACAACTGGTGGCCTCGTCGGAGGCTACGTCGGCCTACCGGGCTGGCGAACGGGTGTTTCACGATAAGTTCGGCTACGGCACGATCGCGACGGTCGAGGGTAACAAGCTAACGATCGATTTCGAGAAATCCGGGCGCAAGCACGTCGTTGACAGTTTCATCGAACGACATTGAGTGGCTGCGATCACTTCGCAGGACGCCAAAAGAAAAGCGGCCCGGTTTCCCGAGGCCGCTATTCCGAGACGTTGATCAGGTTCCGGTCGGAACTTGGTCAAAATTTATGTGCCATCCGAGCGCGCTTTGTTTCGATGTAGCGCTGATTGAACTTGTTTGGCTTTGTGATGATTTCGACCCGCTCCACGACTTTGATACCGAGTGCGCGAAGGGCTTCCATCTTTGCCGGGTTATTCGTGAGAAGCCGGATTTCCTGAAATCCGAGATCGAATAAAATGTGAGCAGCGAGGTCGTACTCACGCGCGTCGATAGGTGCGCCAACTTTGATATTGGCATCAACCGTGTCCACGCCCTGCTCTTGCAAGGCGTAAGCGCGGATCTTGTCGACAAGACCGATCCCGCGACCTTCATGGTAGGGCAGATAAATCAAAACGCCGTTCGGAGATTTGACAACGTGCTCCAGTGCCGCCTGCAATTGCGGGTAGCAGTCGCACTTCAGCGAATGGAAAATATCACCCGTGATGCAGCCCGAGTGCACCCGCACGATCGGCGTCGTTGCGGCATCGGCACCCTTGCCGCGATTGATGAGAACAAAAGCCTGCTCTGAGGCAATAGCGCCCTGGTAGGCTCGAGCCTCGAGCTCGTATGTGTCGCCCCGAAATTCCATGGGCAAAATTGTCTCGGCCGCCCAATCAAGATCGACTGCAAAAGACTTGATCGCACTGGACTTCATCATTGTCTCCAAATTCCCGACGCGAGGGCGTTGGCGCTTTGCATGCGACATCATAAAGACACCACATCGCGCGTTGCCCCCCAACGCTCGACCCTATCTAATAAGTAGCTCGGCCGATGATAGTTCACTCATTGCCTGCAGAATTCGTCATCTTCTTGTTCACCACGAGGCGTCCAACCGATGACGAGCCGTTCACTTCGCTCCGGTCGAGACATGATAAAGCGCAGCCTTGTCAGGCTGTTGGCTCATTCCCGATCATGCGACCAAACAAGGAGACAATGGCCGATGCGGCATGAATGCATCCTGAACGGCCGACGGTTTAATCTGCATTCTGTGTGTCTAACGGTCGCGGCTGCTCTTTGGATGACGGCGGCGATCGCAGGATTTGGATGTGGCGGCGTGCGCGCTGAGCCGATGACCGAAGCGCGACATGAAGCTGACGTCTCGGCCCTGTTGGCCAAGATGACGCTGGCTGAAAAGATCGGACAGCTAAACTTGGTGTCTCATGGCGACCCGCCTGAGGGCCAAATCGAGATGGTCCGCCAAGGCCGCATCGGCGCGATGCTGAACGTCGTTGACCCTGCGGTCGTGGCCCGCTACCGGGCAGCGGCTCAAGCGAGCCGATTGGGGATCCCGATATTGCTTGGGCTCGATGCGGTCGACGCATTCCAGATCGCGTTCCCACCCCCCATCGCCTGGGCGGCGACGTGGCGCCCATCGCTGGCTGAAGCGGCGGCCCGGGCGGTCGCGAGGGAGGCAGCAGCGACGGGCATTAATTGGACGTTTGCGCCAATGGTCGACGTCTCGCGCGATCCGAGGTGGGGGCGTGTGATCGAAGGCGCGGGCGAAGATGCTTATTTGGCAAGTGCCTTCGCCGCTGCCAGAACGCGAGGCTATCTGTCAGGCGGCCTGATGCCGACGGCTAAGCATTACGTCGGTTACGGCGCCGTTGAGGCTGGGCGCGACTACAACTCGGCTCTGATCCCGATGTCAGACCTCTATGACCGGCACTTGCCGCCATTCCGTGCAGCGCTTGATGCAGGTGCCGAGACCGTAATGGCGTCGCTCAATGCGATCAACGGCATACCAGCGACCGTGAATTCCATGCTGCTTGATCGCGTCTTGCGGGATCGTCTTGGCTTCAAAGGCTTCGTCACGTCCGACTATAATGCAATCGGCGAAGTGCTCGCGCATGGCGTGGCGAGCGACCTTCCCCATGCTGTGCGCAAGTCGCTGGAAGCTGGGATCGACCTCGACATGGAGGGCGACGCTTACAACCGACATTTGGAGGCGGAGGTTGCAGCGGGCCGGGTCGATGTCGCGTCGATCGATGCGGCAGTCCGGCGGGTCCTGCGCATCAAATTCAAAATGGGCCTGTTTGACTACCGCCCTCCGCCAGCAGCACCGCATGACTCCGAGGCCCGCAAAGCTGCGCGCGACGTCGCGCGCGAAAGCGTTGTGCTGCTGCAAAACCGCGCTGATGTGCTGCCGATCTCGGCCGCGATTAAAACCATTGCGTTGATTGGCTCAAACGCCCGATCAGATTACGACGAGAGCTGGTATGGACCCGCCCGCTTAACGCGGCCCGCGACCGTCACGTTGCACGATGCGCTCGTCGCCCGGCTCGGTGCCAATCAAAAGTTATTGTTTGCACCAGCCTTCACCGATGCCTGTGGCAAGACCCTGCTCGATGCCGAGGCAGCCGTTGAAACGGCTCGGGCCGCCGATCTGGTGATCCTGGTCGTTGTGGAAGACTGCGAGTTTTCAGGCGAGGGAACATCCCGCACGCGTCTAGATATTGGGCCAACGCAACGCATGATGTTTGAAAGACTGGCAGCACTCGGCAAACCGCTCGTTCTGATTGCGCAAGCGGGGCGGCCACTGACGTTGGCGCGAGAGGCAGCTCAAGCCGACGCGATCTTGTTTGCTTGGTTGCCGCGAACGGAAGGCCGGGTCGCGCTTGCTGAGATTTTGACAGGGGAGGTTAACCCGTCTGGCAAATTGCCAATGACGTTTCCAAGATCAGTTGGCCAGATCCCGATCAGCTATGACGTGTTGCCGACAAGCCGCCCACCGGGCGACAGCCGTTATACGTCCCGCTATCTCGACGAGGACGTGACGCCGTTATTTCCATTCGGGCATGGGCTGTCCTACACGACATTTGCCTACGCGAACTTAGCGGTGAGCGCACCGACCCTGCCGCGCGAGGGGCAAGTGACCGTCACAGTCGACGTGACCAACACGGGTTCGCGGGCTGGCAGCGAGGTCGTCCAGCTTTATATGCGCCAGCTGGTCGCGAGCCGGTCACGGCCGCTGCGCCAACTGCGGGGGTTTGAGAAAGTGCGCTTGCGCCCTGGAGAGATGCGTTCGGTGCGATTTACGTTGCAGCCAGCGGATTTTGTTTTCCACGATGATGATGGGCGCGCGTTGATCGAAGCGAGCGACATCGAAGTGTTTGCTGGTGGCAGTTCAACGGCGCAGCTGTCTCAGCGCTTCGGCCTCGAGTAGCGGCGTTCGGCCCGCCGTGCTTTCGCAATGGGCAGGCCAAACTTTGGAAACGACGGCCGATGCATCTGTCAAACGCGTTGTCAGAATGATGCGGGGCAGACTAAGTCATCGGCCGAGCGACGGGGAACACATGTCATGCACAGCGAGAACATGAAACTGGCACCCGTTGCCGCCATCGGCCGATGCGTCGCGGTCGCGGGGGTCGGTTTACTCTTCTCCGCTCTTCTCGGCGGCGACGCGCAGGCGGCAACTGCTGGCATCGATGGGCGATCGCTGTCGCTGATCTGGGTGCTACCGTTCGCTGTGCTGCTGGTGTCGATCGCGATCATGCCGATCACAGCTGCCGAGTTTTGGCACCATCACTATGGCAAAGTCGCCGCCGCGTGCGCCCTTGCGTTCATTGTGCCCTCAATCGCCGTCCACGGGTTCGCGGTCACCGTGCACGATGTGCTTCATGCGGTGTTGCTGGAATATGTGCCGTTTGTCATTTTGCTGTTGACGTTGTTTACGGTCGCCGGCGGGGTTGTGGTGCGTGGCAATCTCCACGGATCGCCCGCACTCAACACGTCGATGATCGCACTTGGTACTGGGTTCGCCAGCATCGCTGGTACGACCGGCGCTTCGATGTTGCTGATCAGGCCGCTCATTCGCGCCAATGCCAACCGCCGACACAACGTGCATGTCATCATCTTCTTCATTTTCCTCGTCGGCAACATCGGTGGTTCGTTGACGCCGTTGGGCGATCCGCCGCTGTTTCTCGGGTTCTTGAAGGGCGTCGATTTCTTCTGGCCAACCGTCAACTTGATGGCGCCCATGCTGATCCTGGTCGCCATTCTGCTGACGCTGTTTTACGCGCTCGATTATTATTTTTACTCAATCGACGATAGTCGCCAACCGGTGCCTGATCCGACGCCCGATAGCCGGGTGCGGATTGATG
>JBBQNE010000035.1:0-24693 GCA_038329675.1 Hyphomicrobiales bacterium
GCTCCATCAGCCGCCTGTCGTTCGAGATCGTCAGAAACCAGGACGGCCTCGTCAAAACAATCGCAGCAAACGAAAACACTGCCATCTACCCTGGCGACCTCGTCCGAGTCGAATTGACAGCCGACCACTGATGACCGCCAAATTTGGCGCCGCTACCCATATCAATCGAACTTAACTCGCTATTCGCCTGCGAGGCTTTTTACGAGAGTGGTAGTCGACATGATTGGTATCTCGACCAAGCTATTTGCCCGCCTGGCAAATTTGCCTGTTGGTGGTAACGACGTGAAGTCTCGGGGCCGACGCCGCCAGCAGATGCTCTACTACGCCTTTGCGACCACGTTCATTCTTGCAGCAACCGCTCTTCTGGGCATTGGCTATATTATGGCGGCCTATCCTGGCGCGGACTGGGCTGACCTTGAATCCTTTCATCTCCAACATGTCGGATTGGCCCTGACGGTCAATTTGTTTTGCGCGCTGCTCGCCGTGCGCCTGAGGGGGCCGGCTGGCGCGCGCCTGCAGTCCGCTATCCTTTATGCACTGATCATCCATCTTGCGGTGATCATCGTCATTTTTGGGATGCGTCTCTATTACTCGCGAACCGTGATGATCCTCGGCCTCCTGGCTTCGCTGTCCCTTGTTTCGCTCTTGACGGTCATGACTGAAAAATTCCGGCATCAACTGGTCGGCTTGCTTTCCCTCGGATCGGCGCATGAGACTTCGCCGTGGCTTGGGAACGACGTCGTCGTCGTCAACGTAGACCGACAGAAGCCGACCGACTTCGACGTGCTGCTTGTCGATTGGAGCCTGCCGCTTGATCAAAAGCGGATGTGGTTCGTTACACAGTCGGTGATGAGCGGATGTAGCATCCGGCACATCCCAGAGTACATCGAGCACAAAAGCGGCCGCGTCTTGCCCGAGCACTTCCAGCCGACACATGCATCGAGCGAGTGGCTCAATCCCTACACGCGTACCGTCAAACGCGTCGTCGACGTGACGATTGTTCTCGTCACATTACCGATCTCTGTTCCGATCGTTTTGGTGGCGGCCCTGCTGATCCGCTGGCGGATGGGCGGCAACGTGCTATTCGTGCAGGAGCGCGTCGGCCTCGGAGGCCGCGTCTTCAAGATTTACAAGTTGCGGACGATGGCTGCTTCCACGCAAGCGGCGACCAACGTGGCAACTTCCAAGGAAGATAAGCGAATTACGCCGTTGGGGCACTTTCTGCGACGGCACCGCATCGACGAACTTCCACAGTTCTACAATGTCCTGCGTGGTGACATGAGCCTAGTGGGTCCCCGTCCTGAGCAACTGCAGCTAACGCGGCGTTACCTGGAGACGATACCAGCTTTCCGCTTCCGCAACATGTTGCCACCAGGCATCACAGGCTGGTCACAGGTGCAAGCCGGCTATGCTGCTGACGAGGCAGAGACCTTGGAAAAGCTGATGTATGACCTTTATTACATCAAGCACGCGAATTTCCTTCTCGACGTCTGGATCATGCTGAAAACCGTCCGGGCGGTTCTTGGAGGGCATGGCGCACGATGACGGTGGACTCGGTCCGGAGCGAGCGAGCCCATGACGGTGCCATTTGGCAGTTGCTCGATACACGGTCAGTCGGTGGCATCGAGCGGCACGTAGCGACGCTGGCGAGGGAGCTGCTGGATCGCGGCATACCGGCCCAAATCTGCCTGTATCAGGACCATGGCCCAAACCCTTGGCTCCGTCAGCTGATCGATCTTGGCCTTTCCTGTCATGTGAATGACGGCACGCTGACGGGCCTGCGGCGCATTCTCAAGACGGGTCGTGCCGCGCTTGTTCATACGCACGGCTATAAGGCGGGTGTGATCGGCCGGGTCGCTGCCTTGAGCTTGGGCCTGCCAGCGGTCAGCACGTTCCATTCGGGTGAGCGTCCCGGATTTCCATTGAGTTTCTATTACGCTTTGGACCGGTGGACTTCATTGACCGCGGAGCGCATCTCCGTAAGTCCGGACATCCAGTGCCGCATGCCGTACTCATCAACCCTGATACCGAATTTTGTCCCCGTTCCACCTTTGGTGCCGTCCCAACCATTGGCAGCACGCATCGGCTTTGTAGGCCGACTGTCACATGAAAAAGGTCCAGATCTGTTCTGTGAGATCGCTCGAACGTCTGGGGCTGACGTCGAGTGGCACGTGTATGGGGACGGGCCGATGCGGCGCAGCTTGGAGGCATCTGCGGGGTCCCGCGCCTGTTTCCATGGCATCGTAGAGAATATGAGTACCGTCTGGCCCACTCTTGGAGCCCTTCTCATGCCCTCGCGCTTTGAAGGTTTGCCCTTGGCTGCATTGGAGGCCATGGGCCATGGTGTGCCGGTTATCGCCAGTCGAGTTGGAGGCGTTCCTCAACTGGTCCGGGATGGGGAAACGGGGTTCACTTTCGAGTCCGGCGACCTTTCTGGAGCTGCTCGTTGCATCACTCGTTGGTCCGGGCTCAGCCACGCGGGCATTTCGTCGCTTCGCCAGGCGGCATACACGCTCGTTGCCGACGGTTACTCGCCGGCGGCCCAGGTGCCTCGGATTGTCGAGGCCTATCAGAGAAGTGGTCTGACCCAGCGATTTGACCGCGCCGGGGAAAGAGCTGTCACTTGACACAAGCAGCCTCGCACGTCCTGACAAACGCGGAGAGGGCCTTAGAAAATGAGACGCACCGCCTCAACGTCGTGGTGGTTGATGGCGACGTGCCGTACCCGCCCAGGTCGGGCAAACGACTGCGTACTCTCAACCTGCTGCTTCCGCTGGCAAGGCGACACAACATTACATTCATCGCTCGAGCCGACCTTGGCGAAGCGGCACCGGCGGCGACTTTCCTGACCGCGAACGGCATCTGCCCAATTCTGATCGAAGAACCCCTGCGGCCCAAGCGCGGCGCAGCTTTTTACCTCCGGCTAGCTGCGGACGTCGTTTCGCGGGCTCCTTACTCGGTCAACTCCCGCGTATCACCTGGCTTGGCTGCCGCCGTTCGCGCTCACTCGGGCTCGAACACCACCGACATCTGGCAGCTGGAATGGTTTGGCTATGCGAACTGTCTGCCGGCAGGAGCGTCGCCAGTCATTCTGCAAGAACACAACGTCGAATCGTTGATTTGGAAGCGTTACGGCGAGGTCGAGACAAATCCGGCCAAGCGAGCCTACATCGCCCTGCAGTACCTCAAGATGCTCGGATACGAGCGCCGGGCCTTGCACGATGCTCACACCGTCGTGGCCGTCAGCGACGCAGATGCCGAGCTGGCCAGCAGCCTCTACGGCGCCACAAATGTTGCTGTCGTCGAGAACGGGGTTGATGCTCAAGCGTTCGCAAAGTGCGTTCGCACATCGGGTAGCCGCAAGATTTTGTTCCTCGGTGCACTCGACTGGCGACCCAATGTGGATGCCGTACACCTCCTCTTAAAGGAGATCTTCCCGCGAGTGCGCCAAGCCGTTCCAGACTGCCAGCTCATGATTGTCGGGCGGAAGCCGTCGCCGGATTTGGCTCGGCGTATTGCTTTGGTCGCGGGCGCTGAACTGCATGCCGATGTGCCCGATGTCCTACCCTATCTGGGGGAGAGCGCGGCGCTTGCCGTTCCCTTGCGGATTGGCGGCGGCTCACGCCTCAAGATACTCGAAGCGCTCGCGGCGACGGTACCGGTCGTGGCGAGCCGCATTGGAGCTGAGGGGCTGGATCTCATTCCTGGTGCGCATTACGTGCGGGCCGATGATCCTGCGGATTTTGCACAGGCCCTTGTCGACGCTATTAAGTGGCCGGAGGCGGCCCGCGCTGTCGCCATTGCGGGCCAGAAAGTCGTAGCTCAACATCACGATTGGCCGGTGCTCGCTGCCAAGATGGAGGCACTCTGGCTGCAGGCTGCCCACGGCCGAAATGCTGTTTGACCGCGGTAGCCTAACAAGCTGGGCGATCAACAAGCTTGGCCCATTTTCATGTCACCCCAGGGCAAAAGACGTTTATCGTGCGTAAGAGTGCGCACAGTACGGCCAGTCGTTGGGGCTTTCCAAAGTGAACGTATGTGTCATGGTCGATCGCGCCAGATACTCTCGCTGGCATATGTGGCTCGTCGCCGATCTGATAGCGGCTGGCCATCGAGTCGAAGTCGTCGCGCCCGATCGATCCTCGGCGTGGTCAGCTGGATTTACCAGCGCCCTGCGCCTCGACCGGATGTTGCACCGGTATCGCGGGCCGCATGCCATGGATGCGGCCCCATCACAAAAGCTAAGGCCGGGGGACGGCGATGCCCTAAGTCGTGGTCATTGACTGCTCCGGATCGGGGACACCACCACCTCAAGGACGCCGAAAACTTGCGGTCCGGTTCAACGGGGCAACGTCGGAACTCGGCGCGATCAGCGCCCTGCTCGACAATGAGATTGTTGAGATCGCGCTTCTAGATGCATGCACGCAGTGTGTTGCCGCTGTTGCGCGCCCGGCCTTCCCAAACCGTTACTCGCTAACCGACGTCCTCGACGCTGTGTTGTCGCGTACTGCCGAACTTGTCGTGGACAGCGTTGCTCGACCGGCGGCGGCAACGAACAGTCGAAGACCCAACAGTCTGTGGGCCGGGAAAGTGGTGGTGGAAAGCGATGATGTCGCCAAGGTTTTTCGACACCTCACTGGAGGTTTAGCGAAAAAGTTGGGGCGGCGATTGAATGGCAGGCCGGCCGCGCGCTTGCAGAGCCGGTGGGCGATTGCCGTCCGTCCTACAGAATGCGGCCTTGGCGAAGGCAAATGGCCTGCGCGCGCGGAATTTCGCATCGTTGCCGACGACGGGCAGCGGTTCTATGCATGCGGATCCCATGTTTATCGAGCACGAAGGGCAGACTTGGCTGTTTTGCGAAGAATATACACTCGCGAAGAGACGCGGCGTAATTTCTGTCGCCGAAGTTTATGCCGACGGATCTGTCGGCGCGATGCGGCTGGTGCTGGAGCGTCCCTACCACCTGTCTTACCCGTTCGTTTTTCGCGACGACGGCGACCTCTGGATGATTCCAGAGTCGGCGGATAGTGGTGCAGTCGAGCTTTATCGGGCGATCGATTTTCCCTATTTCTGGACACTTGAGCGCAGGATCATCGATGGCTTGGCCGCTGACGACTCGACCCTCATGCAACACAGCGGGCGCTTGTTTCTCCTACTCACGACTTCGCATCGGATGAGTACGAGTTGGGACAGCTTGCGCATTTATGAAGCCCGCTCGCTCAGTGGTCAGTTCATCCCCCATGCAGCAGGGCCGACAATAATTGATAGTGCCGAGACACGTTCGGCCGGTCCCATCTTTCGGCGTGGCGCTGACCTGATCCGCCCAGTACAAAATTGCACTCGGATTTATGGTGGCGGCCTGACCCTCGCCCGTATCGATCAGTTGACGGGCGATTGCCTACGCCCAAACGCCGGTCGCGCACGTGCGCGTCACAGGCGTGTCCGGCCTGACCGGTACCCACACGTACACACACACATCGAGGTTCGAAGCCGTTGACGTTTGGGGATTGATGGATGGCGTCAGCAGCGTCGTGGTCGAGGTGCAGCCGGTCAAGAACGCGACGTCTGTGGCAGCCGTAATCACGCCAATGTCTCGGACGGCAACGACTGAGACAGAATCTATGATGTGTGGTTCCCATCCGAGCGACGATCGAGTTCGCTCGATCGAAACCAGTTAGAGCTAGTTGGGCTTGGCATTGGCACGTCGCAAGCCGTTTTTCCCGGCCCGATTGTCCCGCCACCGGATCAAACGCAGTAGCGTGTTCGGCGCCAATTGCATTGCAAGCAAGGCCATGGAAACTTTCGCGCTACGCAATTCAATATTCGCGCTTGCAAGTTTCGTCCGCGCTTCGTCGACATTGCAGCGCATAAACGCTTCTTTGCCCTCCAGCAGTGAGATGCGCGCAACAACGTCCTTCATCCGCCGCGCCAGGGCTTCAACCTCCCCAAGAGTGAGCACTTGCTCACGATTCAGCTTGTTCAAAACATCGAGAAGGCTACGGCACATCCGCATCTCGTCACTTGTCAACTGGTCCGGGCGGCGGCGATAGCGAAACACAGCTTCGTGATGATAGACGATCCTCCTGCCCCGCTTCAGCAGGCGAAGGAACAAGTCCAGATCCTCGCACCCCAGACGCAGACTTGAATCGTACATTCCACACTCGATGATGTCGTCCCGGCTGGCCAGAACAGCGCAGGTGGTTCTGCACCGGCGGTCTAGCAGGCTTTGCGCTGTAACCGGACCAACAGACAAATGGCCATGGTGCCCGTCATGCTTGGTGCCACCGAATATGATGGCGCTACCGTACACTACCGATGCTCCAGGATTTTTCTCCAGTGCATCAAGTTGCACTTTGATAAAGTTTGGTTCCCAGATATCGTCCGGATCTAGAATAGCTATTAGGCTTCCTGTCGCTGCTCGAAGCGCCGTATTCCGGGCACCTGGGAGCCCTTTATTTTCCTGGACAATGTAGACTATGCGGTCGCGATAAGGGGCGAGCACAGCTTCCATTTCAACCGTGTCCGGCGAGCCATCATTTATGACAATTACTTCGAGGTTGTCATATTTCTGAGCAAAAGCTGAATCCAATGCCTCGGCGATGTATGCCGCAACATTGTAGGCGGGAACAAGGACCGAGATCCTGGGATTATTCAAGACACTGGCCTCCTTACGCACTGCAAAAAATTCAAACGTCACTACCGAGCCAAGCTCAGTTCGTCAACAACGCCATGACCAAGTGAGTGCAGTTACAAATGAAGTTGCCACGCGCCCTTGTGAGACGATGCCGCGACAGGACCGAGCAAGTGGTTCCACAATACTGCCGGTTACTGGACGATCTCACCGCCAACCGTCTTGACTCCGACGCGAGACACGACAGCACCAGGCAGTGCTATGTTCAGCCTCTCTCATTATTGCTGGCACAAAACGCCAGTGGCAGCTGTTCAACGACACTTGGCAGTCAGTGAGTGTGCTGCTATTCATTTTACGAACACTTTTCCCAACGTCAGCCAATCAATCCATTAATCGTGGGAGTTACCAGTGGTTGCATTAGCGTTAAATCCCGATTCACGGACCAACGTTTCTGTCGACGGGGCCACGACTGCCGAGCCCGAATGGCGAATCTCGGTTACGGATCCATCGAGCTTCTCGACTGCTGGCATGTCCGCGCTTCACCACAACTACAATCTTCATCCACTGATGCAGTTACCGGCGCTATCGGAATTGGCCCAGGAGCTTTATCAGTCAGGGCAGTGCCGTTTCATTAGGCCGGGGAGCACTCAGGCTTCTGAGTTCTGGCATGATGGTCAAGCGCACGATGGCAAGTCGATCGGCGAGGTCTTTCGGCGCATCGAAGAACCGGGCTCCTGGATCGCACTGTACAATATCGAAACCAATCCGCGCTACCGGGACCTGCTGAACGAAATCACATCCAAAGTCCGGGCACTGGTGGACCCTCAAGAGCCAGGGATGTCGGACGTTGGAGGTTTTATTTTTATTTCTGCTCCGCCTTCCGTGACGCCTTTCCATATTGATCGTGAGCACAATTTTTGGCTTCAAATTCGTGGGCGCAAATGCCTGACCGTTTGGGACCACAAAGACCGTGAGGTGGTGGCGCAGCCAGACGTGGAAAATTTCATCGTCTATGGCGGTCTCGAGAACGTAAAACTCCGGGCAGGCATGTTGGAACGCGGTACCGAGTTCGACAGTGGTCCCGGTGACGGTCTCTATTTCCCCAGCACGTCTCCGCATGCAACCCGCAGTGACCCAGCTTGGACAAAGCCTGGGGACGGCGTCTCGATTTCAGTCGGCGTCGTGTTCTATACCGATCACACACGAAGGCTCGCCAATATACATGCTGGGAACATGTTCCTGCGCAAGCTAGGCCTTAAGCCAGCGTATCCCGGTCCGTCCGATGCCTTCAGCACGGTCCGGTATTGGTTTGGGCGATCTGTCGTTGGTGCCAAAACGAGCTTTGGCCGCTTGACGCCGAAGAAGGGCTTCTAGTCGCTGCTCGGCTGCGGATGGTCCGACGGCTCGATGATCGTTTTCCACGGCGCGATCGAGCATGGGGCCCAATTCCATGGGCGAAGGCCAACGCTTCGATGGTTATCACGCGCGCAACATCAATCAGCCAATACAGCGGCTCGCCGTCATCAAGGGTCGGGAGGACTTCACGCTTATACCGTGGCGGAAGGACTTGGCGAAAATGCAGGGGCTGGACCTCGTCGTTCGAATAGACAACCGCGCCAACACTCTGACGACTGCAGCGGGCCAGGATCGTGGCTTGTCGAGATAGAGCGTTCGATAGGATCCAGACATGGGGCCTCCGTCTCGAAGGTCAACGTGCCGATCTCGGACGGAAGTACCAAATTTTCGCGCCCGTGTGCTGGACGAACAATTGCAGGCCATCATTGCCGTAGCCTTCGAGACAGTAGACAACACGTCGGCGATTGGCGGGACACCTAAGTGCACGAATCGGCAGCTCATTTGGCGGGATGGTCATTTTTTGCATAGCTTGACCCTTTCCGTGTGATCAGGCTCATTTCTTCGAATCTTGATCACACGCTGATCACACGGCAAAAGCGGCATGGGATGGGACGCTGTGATACGGATCGAGACAGAGTGGATAGGGCTAATATACTGATATGGCTAAGAAAAGACCGGACGCAGCAGTCTCATCCGCATCCAAGCCGTCTCAGTCAAGCTCAGGGCCAAACTACTGGCTCCTCAAATCGGAGCCGGACGTGTTCTCCTGGGCTGACCAAAAATTGCGCGGCGCTGATGGCGAACCGTGGACCGGCGTCCGCAACTACCTCGCCCGCAACAACATGCGCGCCATGGCGGTGGGCGACCTCGGCTTCTTCTATCATTCGAATATCGGCAAAGAGGTCGTTGGCATCGTCCGCGTTATCGCGCTGGCCCACCCCGACCCCGATGACGATAATGGCACATGGGAGTGCGTCGATGTCGAAGCCGTGTGCGACCTGCCAAAGCCGGTAACGTTAGAGGCGGTAAAGGCAAACCCCAAACTCGCCGACATGGCGCTCGTCAAATCGATGCGGCTGTCGGTTCAGCCTGTCACTCGAACAGAATGGGCCGAAGTCTGCCGCATGGGCGGGATGACGGCGAGCACAACCCCGCATCCCGGCACGCCGACAACCCCGCACCCCAAAAAGTCAACCCGCGCACGGCCGACGCGCCAACTATCGTAGTTTCAGCGTCGACAAACCAACGAGTGCAAGGATCACCGAGATGATCCAGAACCGTACGACGACAGTTGATTCCGACCATCCCTTTTGTTCGAAATGATGGTGCAGCGGCGCCATCCGAAACACGCGTTTGCCAGTGAGCTTGAACGACACGACCTGTATAATCACAGATAGCGTTTCCAGCACGAATAGCCCGCCGATGATCGCAAGGACGATCTCGTGCTTCGTCGCCACCGCCACCGCACCGAGCAGTCCGCCGAGCGCCAGCGAACCCGTATCGCCCATGAAGATCATGGCTGGCGGCGCATTGAACCACAAGAAGCCAAGGCCCGCTCCGATCACGGCTCCGCACAGGATCGCGAGTTCGCCCGTGCCCGGCACGTGGTGAATTTGTAGGTACGTCGCAAACTTTGCGTTGCCCGACAAATACGCAATCAGTCCGAAGCTCGCCGCTGCAATCATGACCGGGACGATCGCTAGGCCATCGAGCCCGTCGGTAAAATTCACCGCGTTACCCGCCCCGACAATTACGAACGCCGCCAATACGATAAACAGGAAGCCGAGTGGAATAACTACGTTTTTGAAGAACGGGACCGTCAGCGCATCCGACATGCCAGGCTTGCCGACCGACATAATGACCCATGCAGCAATCGCTGCCACCGCGACCTCGAGGAACAACCGGAAGCGCCCGCCAAACCCATCGGTCGTCCGTTTTGTCACCTTCAGATAGTCGTCGTAAAACCCGATCGCGCCGAACCCGACGGTGACGGCCAACACAATCCACACGTACGGATTTTTGAGGTTTGCCCAAAACAACGTCGCCACGATGATCGAGGCCAAGATCATGAGGCCGCCCATCGTCGGCGTCCCGCGCTTCGATAAATGAGACTTTGGACCATCCTCGCGAATTGGCTGACCCTTGCCCTGCTTGATGCGCAGCATATCGATGATCGCTGGGCCAAACAGCATCACGAATAGCAGCGACGTGAAGATGGCCCCGCCCGTTCGAAAGGTCTGATAGCGGAACACGTTCAGTGCGCCGATCTGGTCGCTGAAGTTCACCAATTCGTAGAGCATACGTCCCCGTCTCCTCGATGCGCCAGCCAGTCAATCATCTGGCCGGTCGCCCAATCCGACCAGTCGCCTAAGCTAACCCGTTACTGAACCCGTCATTGAAGTCATCACGTCACCTAACCCGCCGCTTGAACCGTGTTGCGCTCTGCGTCTTCCGTCCTCCGTCCCTCAGCTAACAGCACCCCGTTACACCAGTGAGGTGAACCTTCAGTGCCTCAACCAACGGTGCCATACGCGACCCATTAGACCCCTTCACCATCACCGCATCGCCAGCGCGAACCGCCGCGAGGAGCATGGCTTGGAGCCCGCCCGCCGCTTCCGCCCATCCGCCACGGATATGTTCCGGCAGTACGCCGTAGAGATGCGCCATGTTCGGCCCGCACGCAAATACGAGATCGACGCCAGCCGACGCGATTGTGTCGGCAAGCGCAGCATGCAGCGAAGGCGACGCCGCGCCAAGTTCCAGCATGTCGCCGATCACCACAATCCGGCGCGCGAACTGCTGGCGCGGGACATCGCTGAGCGTCTCCAGCGCAAACCGCATCGATTCCGGATTTGCATTGTAACTTTCGTCGATCAGCAGGATCGATGCGTGCTCGCCCACGAGCTGTCGGGCACCGCGGCCAGCAGGCGCGCTAAATTGCGCCAGTGGCTTCACCGCGGCGGCGGCATCGAGGCCAACAGCATCCAAAGCCGCCACCACCGCGATCGCGTTCGATACGTTGTGGCGCCCCGACATGCCGATCTCGAAATCAAATCCGCCCTGTGGTCGCTCGACGGTTATCGACGTGCCGAGCGCGGTCGGAGCCATAGCGGCCACTGAAACTACACCGCCCTCAAGCCCGAACGACACCACACTGGCAGCCTTGGTAGCTTCGCTTTCCAGCAGGGCAAAATAGGCATTGTCGGCTGGAATAATTGCCGTTCCAATTTGCGGGGGCAGCGGGAGCCCGTTGAAGATTTCAGCTTTGGCTCGGGCAATTCCGGCTTCCCCATCGGGAAAATTTTCAAGATGCGCCGACCCGACCGTCGTGACGATGGCGACATGCGGCCGGACGAGCTTCGAAAGCGGTTTAATCTCGCCCGCGTGGTTCATGCCGATCTCGAACACGCCAAACCGGGTCTCCGCCGGCATGCGTGCAAGCGTCAGTGGTACGCCCCAGTGATTGTTGTAGCTCTTCTCCGATGCATGGGTAGGCCCGATGGCCGAAAGCGCCACGCGCAGCAGTTCTTTCGTGGTCGTTTTTCCAGCACTCCCCGTCACTGCAAGAACGCGGGCATCGCGCGACAACCTCGACCGGGCAGCCCGACCTAATGCTTCCAGCGCATCGAGCGGGTCACCGACGCGGAGCAAAATGCCATCGCCTGGGTTGCGAACGTAGGAACTGCGCACCAGCGCAGCGGCAGCACCCCGGCCAAACGCTGCCGTGACAAAGTCATGACCATCGCGCGCATCGCTCAACGCAACGAACAAATCGCCTGGCTGCAGCGTCCGCGTATCAATTGAAACGCCCGTGATCGCCGCCACGTCCTCGGCGGCCGTCGCGGCCCGAACACCGTCGTCGCACAATGCGCCCGTAGCTGCGACCGCATCAACGATCGACCATAACGGGGACGCGCCACCACCCTCCATCACGCCGCCTCCCGGGCAGCGAGTGCGGCTAAAAGCACATCGTGGTCGCAAAACGGCAGCACAGTAGCGCCAACGATCTGCCCGGTTTCGTGGCCCTTACCGGCGACGACAACGACATCGCCCGAACCCATACGTCCAACGGCTGCTTCGATCGCGGCAGCCCGGTCCGCAATATCGTGCGCGCCGATGGCCCCAACCAAAACCTCAAATCGGATTGCGGCCGGATCCTCGGTGCGAGGGTTGTCGTCGGTCACAATAACAACGTCAGATTTCTCAACCGCGATACGCCCCATAATGGCCCGCTTCCCGCGATCCCGGTCCCCACCACAGCCAAACACGCAGATCAGCTTGCCCGTCGCGAACGGCCTCAGTGCGTCGAGACATGCTGCCAGTGCCTCGGGCTTGTGCGCATAATCAACAACGCCAAGCCCGCCGTTGGCCCGCCCCACGATATCAAGCCGCCCGGGGACACCGTGCAACGCCGTCAGGCCGTCCACAATCGCGCGAGCAGGCACACCGCAGGCGAGCGCGAGGCCAGCTGCCGTCAACGCATTCTCGACCTGGTAGGCGCCGATGAGCGGTAGCAACACCGATGCCTCATGCCCACCTATCGCAAGCCGCATTCGCTGTTGGAAGCCGTCTCGTTCGACCCCCAGCAGTCGGATTGTGGTGCCGCTGCCACGTCCATGTTCGCCGCCACTAACCCCGGCCGCGCGTCCAACTTCAATCATCACGAGCCCGCGCCGTCTCGCTGCCGCTACCGCATCCGCCGCTCGAGCCCCATCCATGTTGACGACCGCCGTTTGGCCCGGCCGCAATAACCGGTTGAACAAGCCGAGCTTGGCGGCAAGATAATCTTCGATCGTTGGATGATAATCGAGGTGGTCGCGCCCCAGGTTGGTGAACGCGGCCGCCGTCAATGCCACGCCGTCGAGCCGCCGTTGGTCGAGACCGTGCGATGATGCTTCCATAGCTAGATGCGTTACGCCGTCGGACCGAAGTTTCGCCAGCATCGCAGCCAGCGTCACCGGGTCGGGCGTGGTCAACGACCCGTAGGTCGCCCCGCCTGGTGCAACGACGCCAAGCGTACCGAGCGACGCGGCCGCAAACCCCGCATGGGCAAAAATCTGCCGTGTAAACTCCGCCACCGATGTTTTGCCGCTGGTGCCGGTAACCGCAACAATTGTGTCGGGCCCTGGCCCATAAAAACGTGCCGCAATTCGCGCCAGCGCGAGCCGGGGTTCTGCTGCACGCAACACGGGCACGGCACATGTCACTGGCACGTCAACGCGATCGGCGATTAAAATCGCAGCCGCGCCCCGCGTTACCGCATCCGGTATAAACATCGCCCCGTCTGACTTTGTCCCGGGCATCGCGGCAAATAATGCGCCCCGCTCAACCGTTCGGCTGTCGGCCGTAATGCTGGTGATGACGGTCGAGGCCCAGTCGCGGCCTGCATGCTGTCCAGCGGCATCAAGCACCACGTCTGGACCGAGCAGACTATCGAGGCGGGTCGCCATGGGACGGCTTGTGTCCGTTCTTGCTGATCGAGGTCGCGTCAATGGTTAACGCCGCCGCGCCTCATAAGGAGACCAGGGCGCCACGTCAAACGCCCTCGACGACGCCAAAATCTTCGTCAGCAGCGCGTTGGGGATCAAGCCGACTTCGCGTGCTCGTCCGGTGTCAGCGTCGTCAATGCAAGAGCGTGTACGCGTTTGCCAACCTCGTCTTCGAGGATGTGGTTGACCATGCGATGACGCTCAACGCGGGGCTTTCCGGCAAACTTCGCCGAAACGACGACCACGCGAAAGTGGCTCTCTCCAGTCCCAGGCGATCCGCGGTGACCCGCATGCAACTCACTTTCGTTCAACACATCGAGGCGCACCGGTTCAAGGCCTACCATCAACTTTTCTCGGATCGTCGCTTCCATGCTCATTCTGCGTCCTTCCCGATTAGGAGCCGATCTTTATCGCACTCTTGATTGGTTCATCCACGTTTGGTTCAGCGAGCGGCGTAAAGTGTTCGAACTGGTCTTGTGCTCGTCTAGACGTTCTGGTCAAAGTCGGCGGCCATGAAGCAACCATCCAAATACTTCGATAGCATCCGCATCAGCGGCAACAAGCGCGCTCGTCCAACCGAGACCAAGCGCGAAGCGCCATCGGGTGTGTGCGAGTGGAAGGGCTGCGGCAAGCCTGGCGGCCACAAGGCGCCCAAAGGCCGCGGTCGCGACGGCGAATACTACGTGTTCTGCATCGAGCATGTGAGGCAGTATAACGCTAGCTACAACTATTTCGATGGCATGTCCGACAGCGAAGTCGAGGATTTCCGCAAGGACGCCATTACCGGCCACCGGCCGACACGTCCGCTCGGTGCGAACGCGGCAGCGTCCGCCCCAGGCTCACGTAACGCCCACATCGGCGCCTCAGGCGACCCCTCCGTGACGGCTGATCGGCTGAAGGACCCTCACGCCTTCTTCGCACAGCGCGCGCGGATGGCCCGTGAAGAAGCCAAAAGCGCGCAACGTCGTCTGATGCCGCTTGAAAAGAAATCGCTCGATGCGCTCAACTTGACCGTCACCGCGACGAAGGACCAGATCAAGTCGCGCTACAAAGAACTCGTGAAGCAGCATCACCCCGATGCGAATGGCGGCGATCCGCGCTCGGCTGAAAAGTTGCGTGAGGTCATCCAAGCCTATAACCTTCTAAAACAGGCTGGCATGGCTTAACGGCGCACGCTGGGTCACCGATTGCGCTCCACTCCGTTCCAATCGTTCGACGCTTTAATGACAATCTCAATGGCTGCGGTGCCACCAGGCACAGGCCGCTCACTTCGGACACCCATCTCGCATGCGCGCTGACGCTCCAACGAAGCCGAACGGTTCAACGCTGTCGGCCATGCCCGACATGAACGTGTCGGTGCGGCAACTGTTCGGCCTCGAAACCGATCTCGAGGTGCCAGCCTACTCCAAGTCGCATGAGAACGTGCCCGACCTCGACACTGATTACCTGTTTAATCGTGAGGTCACGCTCGCGATCCTGGCGGGCTTCAAGTACAACCGGCGCGTCATGATCCAGGGCTATCACGGCACGGGCAAATCGACCCACATCGAGCAGGTCGCCGCCCGCCTGAACTGGCCCTGTATCCGCGTCAACCTCGATAGCCACGTGTCGCGCATCGACCTCGTCGGCAAGGACGCCATCGTCCTCAAGGACGGCAAGCAAATCACCGAATTCCGCGAAGGTATTCTGCCTTACGCGCTCCAAACCAATACTGCGCTGGTCTTCGACGAATATGACGCTGGCCGCCCGGATGTGATGTTCGTGATCCAGCGCGTTCTTGAAACATCTGGCAAATTGACGTTGCTCGATCAATCGAAGGTCATTCGGCCAAACCCGTCGTTTCGGCTATTTGCCACGACCAACACGATCGGCCTCGGCGATACATCGGGCCTCTATCACGGCACGCAGCAAATCAACCAGGGTCAGATGGACCGTTGGTCGATCGTTGTGACGCTCAACTATTTGCCACACGACGACGAAACGCGCATCGTCCTGCAAAAGGTCAAGTCGTTCGCCAAAACCGACGCAAAGCGCAAACAGGTCTCGGCGATGGTTCGCGTTGCCGATCTGACGCGCTCAGCCTTCGTCAATGGCGACCTGTCGACGGTGATGAGCCCTCGAACTGTCATCACCTGGGCGCAGAACGCCGATATTTTCAATGACATCGGGATGGCGTTCCGGCTGACGTTCCTCAACAAGTGCGACGAGCTCGAGCGGCCAATGGTCGCCGAATTCTACCAACGTTGCTTTGGCGAAGAACTACCGCAAAGCAGCGCCAACATTGCGCTGGGCTAATTGTCCCAAAACAGTAAACCATCTGATCCGTTTAGCGTCGGTGTTGCAATTGCCCGCTCCACTCTGCGGCCGGGGACGACGCGGTCAAAGCCGTATACATTCGATGTCGAGACGATTGCCGCGTTTGCAGCCAACGCTGGCGACCAGAACCCCTTGCACCACGACCCGGAATTTGCCGCGCGCTCAAGGTTTGGCGGTATCATCGCGAGTGGGGCGCATATGGCAGCTGTGCTGATGGGCTTCGGGGCAAGCTTCGTGTCCGAGTTTGGCGAAGCGGTCGGGCTCGAGTTTTCCTATCGTTTCGCCAAGGCGATCCCAGCTGGCACCAACGCGACATTAACCTATACCATCGGCTCGGCCGAACCTCACGCCAAGCTCGGCGGTCTGTTATTGGCATTCGACGGCCAAATCACCGACGCGACCGGCCAAGTCTACGTCACGAGCACCGGTAAAGCCGTGATCTTCGACGCACAGCCATTTCGCTCCTCGTGCGTCTAGCCACGCCAGTGTCCAAGCGCCCGTTCACAACCCAACACAGCAATCGCCGTATTCACTGTGGGCGGCGCAGCAAAATCGTGTAAAAAATCAAGCCATGGCCCAGCCCCCGCAAAGCAAACGTAAAGAGCCGCCCGTCGAGCCGCTGAAGCGCGCTCTCAGCGCCACCTGCCGTGCGATCGCTGGCGATAAGGACATGCTGATCCACTTCGGTCCCGGTCAGCCCGATCTCGTGGGCCACACCTTGCACCTCCCTGAACTGTCGCGTGTGCCAAGCCGTCGCGAAATCGCCGTCGTGCGCGGTTGGGCAGACGGGCTCGCCCTGCGTGCAGCCTTCCACGACGGCAAGGTCCACAATCGCAACGCACCAGCGCACGGGCCAGCACGCGCGGTCTACGATGCGATCGAGCGGACCCGGATCGAGGCCGTGGGCGCGGCTCGCATGGACGGTGTCGCAGGCAACCTCACTGCGCGACTGCAGGATTACTACGCCCAGCCAAGGTTCGCTGAAGCCCGCACCGATCGAACGGCGCCTCTAGAAGAAGCGGTCGCGCTGCTGCTGCGCCAGCATCTGACCGGGCAATTGCCGCCCTCGCCAACAGCTGAAGCGATCGCCGATGTATGGCGGGCCTCGATCGAGCAACGCGCTGGCAAGACGCTCGACCGCATGGCCGACCTCATTGAGGATCAAGACGCGTTCGGCCGCCTCGCGCGAGAATTGCTTCGCACGCTTGATCTCACCAGCGACGACGACATCGAGGCGAGCCAAGCTGAGCCAGAAAACGAGGAGCAGGAGCCATCAGACGGCGGCAGTGAGCAATCCGAGGAAGCGGAGTCGGGCTCCGAAGGCCAGGACCAATCTCAACCCGAACAACAGCAGGCTGGCGAGGCTGGCGATATCGAGGAGACTGCAGAAGCAGCCCCCAGCGACGTCGACGACCAGACCGATGGCGAACCCCAAGAGGCTGATGAGGCCCCAGCCCCCTGGCGACCAAACACAACCGTTTTGGAAGACCCAGAACGGTTTGGCTACAAGGTTTACTCGCGAACCTTCGATGAGGAGGTCGACGCCGCCGAACTTGCCTCCCCCGACGAACTCGACCGCTTGCGTGGCTTCCTCGACAAGGAGTTGCGCAACCTTTCAGCGGTCGTTTCGAGGCTGGCAAACCGGCTTCAGCGCAAGCTACTCGCCCAGCAAAATCGCGCCTGGGATTTCGACCTCGAAGAAGGCCAGCTCGATGCTGGACGTCTGACCCGCATCGTCGTCGATCCCATGCATGCGCTGTCCTACAAGGCAGAACGTGACACCGACTTCCGCGACACCGTCGTGACGATCTTGATTGACAATTCAGGCTCGATGCGCGGCCGCCCGATCATGGTCGCGGCCTGCTGCGGCGATATTCTCGCCCGGACGTTGGAACGGTGCGGCGTCAAGGTCGAGATCTTGGGCTTCACCACACGCGCCTGGAAAGGCGGACAGGCCCGTGAGAAATGGCTTGCCGAGGGTAAACCGCAACACCCCGGCCGCCTCAACGATCTCCGCCACATTGTCTACAAACGGGCCGACGCTCCATGGCGACGGTCGAAACGGTCTCTCGCGCTGATGATGCGCGAAGGACTTCTCAAAGAAAACATCGACGGCGAAGCATTGACGTGGGCCCACGCACGGCTTCTGGCTCGGCCTGAGCAACGGCGCATTCTGATGACGATTTCCGATGGCGCTCCAGTCGACGATTCGACGACGTCGGTAAACTCGCAAACCTACCTCGAATCCCATCTCCGCCAGGTCATCGCCGAAATCGAGAGCCGGGCTGCCGTCGAACTCGTCGCAATCGGCATCGGCCACGACGTCACGCGTTACTACAAGCGAGCCGTTACCATCACTGACCCATCCGAACTCGCTGGCGCCATGACCGATAAGCTCGTCGAATTGTTCGACGAGGATACCGCTTGGCGGCGGGGCCGACGATGATCGGGATCGGTCTTATCATTCTCGTGCTGGTCGCTGCGATCGCGCTGATCGCGTTACCGCAACTGTGGGTCACACAGACAATAGAAAAACACGCCATCGAGCGTCCCGACCTGCCTGGAAGCGGCTCCGAATTCGCCCGCCACGTGCTCGACGGCATGAAACTGCACCACGTCAAAGTCGAGACGACGGAACTCGGCAATCATTA
Organism: Hyphomicrobiales bacterium; assembly: GCA_038329675.1. Classification (GTDB taxonomy): domain Bacteria; phylum Pseudomonadota; class Alphaproteobacteria; order Rhizobiales; family Hyphomicrobiaceae; genus JANXVY01. Next base: position 18,444 of record JBBQNE010000035.1, read on the forward strand.
CGATCCCGACGCCCGCGCTGTGCGGCTCGAGCCGCGATTCTATTCCGGGCACTCGGTATCGGCGGTTGCGATCGCTGCCCACGAGGTCGGGCACGCCATGCAGCACGCCCTTGAGCTTCCTATGTTTGAGCGGCGATTACGGGTCGCCAAGCAAGCGCAGGTACTGACGTGGCTGGCACAGGCCTGCATATGGTCGGCGCCGATCCTGATCATCTTCAACAAGAGCGTGTCGGCGCTGGTCTTGAATGTCATTGGCTTTGGACTGATGGCGCTACTATCGTTTGGCGTCCAGGCGTTGACGCTGCCGGTCGAATTCGACGCGAGCTTCAAACGTGCCATGCCGCTGCTGAAGGACGGCCGCTTCTTAGCCGAACGTGATCTTGGCGCCGCGCGCGAGCTTCTGCGGGCGGCAGCCTACACCTACATTGCCGCGCTGATACGCAGCATTTTGTTCTTGCCACTAGCCGGCCGTGGCATGCGCCTTCGCTAGAAAGTCGTGTGACTCCTCCGACCACCAAAGCTCTGGTCGTCTACGACCATGAACGAGATCACTCGAAAACTCCAAGCAGATAGCCAAATCGACGCTTTGATCGTCGCATCTGGCCGCCGTGCGTGGCCGACATCCCAGGCAGCTGACGGCGTGCCGCGTCTAGCTTGGACCGTAGACGACCTCGACCGGATGACGGCAGCTGGCCTCTTGCCGGAGGGCGGCGGGATCGAACTGCTCTGGGGCGAGCTGATACCGATAGCGGCCAAAGGTATCCGGCACGAAGTCGTGCGCACGATACTGCTAGACTGGTTCATTTCGAAACGGCCGAGTGGCATTCTCGTCGCCTCCGAGATGGGCTGGCGTCCTGCGCCCAACGCCTACTTTGAGCCCGAGATCATGCTGTTTACACGCTCAGCCACCGTGCCAACGATGCCCGGCGCCGACGTATTGCTTTTGATCGAGGTTGCCGACACGAGCCTCGCCTACGACACAACCCTAAAAGCTGCCGCCTATGCGAAACTCGGAATTCGCGATTACTGGGTCGTGGCCGCAACAATGTTGGAAACACGCGTGTTCCGCGATCCATCGCCTGATGGATTCGCAGCGCCTTTCGTAGTCACAGCTGCCGATATCGTAACCCCGCTGCTATTGCCGGAGTTGGCGATCCGTATGGCTGACGCTGTGGGCTAGACGGATCTGCCGCATCTTGGCCCCGTCGCCCTCAGCCCTTCGCCTTGAGGCGGGCGATGAGGCTTGACGTGTCCCATCGCTTACCGCCCATTTTTTGAACGTCGGCATAAAATTGATCGACCGTTGCTGTCACCGGGAGGCTCGCGCCATTGCGGCGGGCTTCATCAAGCACGATGCCGAGATCTTTGCGCATCCAGTCGACGGCAAAGCCAAACTCGAACGTTCCAGCATCCATCGTCTTCCAGCGGTTTTCCATCTGCCACGACTGGGCGGCGCCCTTCGAGATTGTGTCCATCACGGCCTGCATGTCGAGACCGGCCGATTTGCCAAAATGGATCGCCTCCGCCAACCCTTGCACGAGGCCTGCAATCGCAATCTGGTTGACCATCTTAGTCAACTGCCCGGCGCCCGACGGCCCGATCAGGTTGACCATCTTGGCAAAGCTCATAATCACTGGCTTAGCCCGCTCAAAAGCAGCAGCATTGCCGCCTACCATGACAGTGAGCTGGCCGTTCTCGGCGCCAGCTTGTCCGCCCGATACGGGGGCATCGAGGAAGTGGAAGCCTTTCGCTTCGGCAGCTTTCGCGAGTTCCCGCGCGACGTCGGCCGACGCCGTCGTATCGTCGATAAACACGGTGCCAGCACGCATCGTCGAAAACGCGCCGTCTTCCCCAATCGTCACCTGCCGGAGGTCGTCGTCGTTGCCGACGCAAGCAAACACGAAATCGGCGTTTCGCGCAGCCTCTGCCGGGGTCTTGGCAACGGAACCGGTGCCATGTTTGGCTACCCAAGCCTCGGACTTCGATATTGTCCGGTTGTAGACGGTAAGCGCGTGCCCACCCTTCGTTGCGAGGTGTCCAGCCATGGGAGCGCCCATGACGCCAAGCCCGAGGAATGCCACGTTCGCCATCTGAAACACCATCAGTTGTTAAAGTTTGGGCGCCCATACGACATCTTCCGCCACGAAGCCAGCTGAGGCCGTGCCGCAGCGCCTTCTAGGTCGCGCGCTCGCGTGGTAATGATTGTGCTGCGGTGCCAACGTCACTGCGCAGACGCGGTTGCCACGCTGTTCTCATCGGCTGATGGAGTTCCTCATGGGAAACATGGACAAGATTACAAAGGAGATCGAATTGCTGTCGCTCAATGAGCGCATTGAACTACGTCAGTTCCTTGATGAACTAGACGCTCGATCGTTCGATGAAGCCATCGAACGCGACGCAAAATCGGGCAAACTCGATGAATTACTAAAAGGTGTCCGCGAACGGCAGCAGGTCGGCGACTTCGAAGAATTGTGATGGTGAAGCGGCACGTTAAAGACCGAGATTTCAATCCGAAATTTCAGAGCTTGCCTCAGGACGTCCAGTCAACCGCGGTCCGCTCGTTCAAATTATTGCACAAAAACCCGCGACATCCATCTTCACATTTCAAGTGCATTAGCCGCGTTCTGTGGTCAATCAGGATAGGAAGCGGCTACAGAGCCCTGGCAATCGAAGGCAAGGACCTTTTTCAATGGTTTTGGATTGGCACCCATGCTGAGTACGATCGTCTGCTACGCAATAGTTGAGCGAGCGAGGTCAACATGCTGGGGGAAGTGAAACCGACCACCACAAACCTAGCGCTTGCCCGATCACCATTGGCTGCTCAGCCAGCAGTTGCCCTGGCCGACATCCAAGCGGCGCGCCAGCGTATTCGTGGTGCCGTGCTCGACACCGACTTCGACCATTCGCGCACCCTATCGGAAATGACCGGCGCCGACGTCTGGCTGAAGTTTGAAAATCTCCAATTTACAGCGAGCTTCAAGGAGCGCGGCGCGCTCAACCGCCTGCTGCTGCTGGCGCCCGCCGAGCGGAGTTGCGGCGTCATCGCCATGTCTGCTGGCAACCACGCCCAAGGCGTCGCCTACCACGCCAAACGGCTCGGCATCCCAGCGACGATCGTGATGCCGGAAGGCACACCAACGGTCAAAATCGAAAATACCCGCCATCATGGCGCGGAAGTCATACTATCCGGCCGGACACTAGAGGACGCTGCCGCCTTTGCCCGAGAGACCGGTGACCGTTGCGGGTTCACGTTTATCCATCCCTACGACGATGCAGCCGTAATCGCTGGCCAAGGCACGATCGCGCTCGAAATGCTCGATGCGCGCCCTGATCTTGATACGATTATCGTTCCGATCGGTGGCGGCGGGCTGATCTCGGGTATCGCAACCGGGGCCAAGGCGATGAAGCCGTCAATCGAGATCGTCGGCGTCGAGGCAGCGCTCTACCCATCGATGTGGAACAAGATCCATGGCGAGATGCGCCCCGTCGGTGGTGACACCTTGGCCGAGGGCATCGCGGTCAAGGCACCCGGCCAGCTGACCGAACAGATCATCCGTGCACTGGTCGACCGTATTGACCTCGTGACCGAAGCCGCGCTCGAACGCGCCGTCGCGCTGCTGATCATGATCGAAAAAACCGTCGTCGAAGGCGCGGGCGCAGCTGGCCTCGCCGCCCTGCTTTCAGAGCCTGAACGCTTCAAGGGACGTAAACTCGGCCTCGTCCTTTGCGGCGGTAATATCGATACGCGGTTATTGGCCAGCGTGTTGACGCGCGAGCAGGCGAGGGAAGGACGATTGTCGCGGGTCGTCATCGACATCCCCGACCAGCCCGGCCAACTCGCGCGGGTGTCTGCTGTGATCGGGGAGGCTGGCGCTAACATCATCGAGGTCTACCATCAGCGGGTATTCACCGACCTCCCGGCCAAAGGCACAGAACTGCACCTCGTCATCGAAACCCGAGACCGCGCACATTTAGAATTGACGCTGTCGAGCCTCAAGGCCCGCGGATACGACGTTGAAGTCAAAGGCGGGCCCGTTGGCGGGCGCTGACGCGACAGGAGCAAAGCGATGGGCGATGACCATTACGGTTGGCGCACGACGTTCTATTCCGCCCGGTACGGCCAACTTTATCGCGCCACGTGGCTTCTGATCGCCCTGGGCGGCCTCGTCTATGCCGTCCTCCATCGCCAGGATTGGCAAGCGGTATTTGTCGGCGTCGTCGGCGCGATCTGCATCATCGTTATCATGGTGGCGGGTAGCACGGTGCTGGCATGGCGTGGGCCCATCTGGCTGTTCTTCGCAAGCCCGATGATTTTTGCGCTGACGGGGTTGATCGATCCGATGACGGTACCCAGTATCGAAGTCGCCGCATTCGTTACAGCCGTCCACGCTGCGGTTGCAGGCGGAGTATGGCTCGCCGCACGGCGTGGTTGAGCGGTGTCCCGCATCGATGCGCAATGCCCAGCGGTGTGTTATCGCGGCTCCGGGAGGCCGTAACATGACGAAGCCAAATAGCCCAACTGCTACAATAGCCAACGCTGAGGTCGACGCTGAGGCCGAACTCGATCGGCTCGCAGCCGAAATCGCGCGCCACGACAAGCGCTACTACCAGGACGACGCGCCCGAGATTTCAGACGCGGACTACGACGACTTACGCGCGCGCCTGAATGCAATCGAGGCGCAGTTCCCTGAGCTCGTGCGCGCCGAAAGTCCGTCTGTGAAAGTCGGTGCAGCGCCGTCCGACGGCTTCGGCAAGGTCCGCCACGCCGTGCCGATGCTGTCGCTTGGCAACGCCTTCACCGAGGAAGACGTGCACGAGTTCATGGACCGCATCTCGCGGTTCCTGGTGCAGGCCGATGTAACGGTCACGGCCGAGCCGAAGATCGATGGTTTGTCGATCACAATACGCTACGAGAACGGCGTGCTTGTTTCGGCAGCAACCCGGGGCGACGGCGCCGAGGGCGAAAACGTTACGGCTAATGTGCGAACAATGGCCGAGGTGCCTTCCAACCTCGGATCGAGTGGCGTACCGGACCTCATTGCTGTCCGTGGCGAAATCTACATGGGACACGCCGAATTCGCCGCCTTGAACGCAGCGCAACAAGCCGCCAGTGACAAAGTATTCGCCAACCCGCGAAACGCTGCAGCCGGATCCCTGCGCCAACTCGACCCGAAGGTGACAGCTTCACGACCGCTCCGGTTCTTCGCTTATGGCTGGGGCGAGGTTTCAAAGCTTCCAGCCGACACGCAATTCGGCATGATCGAAGCCTATCGCGCGTGGGGCCTGCCGACGAACCCGCTCAGCCGCGTCTGCCAGTCAGCAGACGAATTGCTGATGTTCTACCGTGAAATCGGCGAGCAGCGAGCCTCGCTCGGCTACGATATCGATGGCGTCGTCTACAAGGTCAATGCGCTCGCCGATCAAACGCGGCTCGGCTTCGTCTCTCGGTCACCGCGCTGGGCAATCGCACATAAATTTCCAGCCGAGCAAGCAATGACGATCCTTGAACAGATCGACATCCAGGTCGGGCGGACGGGCTCACTGACGCCGGTCGCGAAGTTGAAACCCGTCACGGTCGGCGGCGTGGTCGTCTCGAATGCCACGCTGCACAATGAGGATGAGATCGCCCGCAAGGATCTCCGCATTGGAGACACCGTGCTGATCCAGCGCGCAGGCGACGTGATCCCGCAGGTCGTGAAAGTGATCGACGAAAAACGACCATCGAACGCAGTCGCCTATGACTTCCCGCGCTCCTGTCCCGTCTGCGGCTCACCGGCCGAACGTGGTCGCGACCCCGCGACGGGCGAGGAAGACGTTGTCCGGCGTTGCACCGGCGGACTGATCTGCCCGGCTCAAGCTAAAGAGCGGCTCAAGCACTTCGTCTCGCGCAACGCGTTTGATATTGAGGGCCTCGGCGACGAGCGGATCGAGCTGTTCTACGCCGACGGGCGCATGATGCGGCCAGCTGATATCTTCACGTTGGCCGCCCGCGATGCGCGGAGCCAAAAAAAGCTCGCCAACGAAAAAGGCTTTGGCAAGAAATCCGCAGACAATCTGTTCGCCGCCATCGAATCGCGTCGCACGATCTCGCTCCAGCGGTTCTTGTTTGCGCTCGGCATTCGGCATGTCGGTGAGACGACATCGCGAGATATCGCAGCAACACATCGGACGTGGCCAGCGGTCAAGGAAGCCATTTCGAAAGCCGTTGGTGCGCGCCCCGGCCCCGATTGGCAGCGGCTGATAGGGCTGC
>JBBQNE010000036.1:0-24456 GCA_038329675.1 Hyphomicrobiales bacterium
GTGCGCCGATCCCAAATGGCGCCGACGCGATCGTCATCCAGGAGAACACGCGTCGCGATGGGGCGATGGCAGCGGTCATTGAGGTCTTAAACGGCCGCCCCGATTCAGACCATATCCGCCCGATGGGCGGCGACTTTCAAACCGGCGCGACGCTTCTCGCCGCAGGCCGTCTTGTCGATGCCCGCGCGTTGATTTTGGCGGCCGCTGCTGGCCATGCGCGTCTCCTCGTCCGCCGACGGCCGATCGTCGCGATCATCCCAACGGGTGATGAACTCGTGCCACCTGGCGCAATCCCTGGTCCAAATCAGATCATCTCCTCAAACCCGGTTGGACTAGCGGCCATGTTGCGCGCGTTTGGCGCTCAGACGGTGTGCCCCGGGATCGCTGGCGACCGGCTCGACGATTTGACCGATAAGATTCGCAGCGCCAGTATTGGGGAACATCCCGCCGATATCATCGTGACGACGGGTGGTGCGTCAGTTGGCGACCATGACCTCGTGCGCCCCGCACTTGCTCAACTTGGCATAGAACTCGACTTCTACAAACTCGCGATGCGGCCGGGCAAGCCGATGCTCTTTGGCCGTTCAGGCGCGCGCGCTTATCTCGGCCTGCCCGGCAACCCGGTTTCGGCTATGATCACCGCGCGGATTTTTGTCGTTCCGTTGGTCGTTGCGCTGCTGGGCCGCGAGCAGGCGCCCCTATCGGCCATCGATATTCCAACAGCGTCCCCGCTTGCCGCCAACGGCCCGCGCCAACACTATATGCGCGCCGTCGTGCGACCCGATCCGGCCAGTTCGACGGGTCCGACCCGTGCGACGGTGGTTGCTGCGCTACCCAACCAGGACAGTTCGCTGCTGTCTCCGCTGGCGATAGCCAACGCCCTGATCGTCCGCCCGATCAATGCCCCGCCTGCGCCTGCGGGTACCCCTGTTCCGGTTATTGGCCTCGATTTTTAGTCGTTGGCGATTTGTTGCGCGTTGAACGTTTTAGCGAGACACCGACGCGCGCCGGTGCTTGACAGGCATCGGCATCAAAACCGGGGGGATAGCGGCGCGGTCGCAAAAAATGAGCGCAGCGACCACGGCAGACCCGTACGTGCCGACACCACCGTTCTAGCATTCGGAGACCGTTATGTTCCCGCTGTCGGCCATGTTGAAATCGTTCGTAAAGGCTGGTCGGCTTGAAGTGGTCGCCGCAGATGGGCAAACGCACGTGTTTGGCGGCCAGACGCCAGGGCCAAACGTGCGGATGAAACTTACCGACCCGGTGCTGTACCGGAGCCTTTTTTTTAACCCAGAGCTTGCTGCTGGCGAAGCCTACATGGACGGCCGGATGAGCTTTCCGGGCTCCAGCCTGCGCGAGTTTCTGACGCTGTTTTCCGTGAACCGATTGTCGCTCGGCAACCAGCCCCATCAAAGAATATTGCGCGGGGTGTCGCGACGCCTGAAGCGCTTCCAGCAGGCAAACCCGCTCGGTAAAGCGCAAGAAAACGTGGCCCACCATTACGATGTCGGCAACGCGTTTTACGAAATGTTTCTTGATCGCGAGCTGTTCTACTCGTGCGCCTATTTTCGCGAGGCGGGCGAAACGCTCGAAGCGGCGCAACGCAATAAATGTCGCCTGATCGCGGCCAAGCTTGACTTGAAGCCCGGCCAGCGTGTGCTCGATATTGGTTCGGGCTGGGGCGGCCTCGCGCGCTACCTGGCGCAGGTCGCCGATGTGCACGTCACCGGTGTGACGCTGTCTAAGGAACAATACGCGCTGGCGGTGGAGCGGACGCGGGCCGCCGGGTTGCAGGATCGCGTGGTGTTCCAACTCATCGACTATCGCCAGGTTACGGAAAAGTTTGACCGCGTCGTCTCAGTTGGCATGTTTGAGCATGTGGGCGTGCGCCACTACGGCGAATTTTTCAACAAAGTCAACGATCTAATGACCGAAGACGGCGTGATGCTGCTGCATTCGATTGGCAAGATGAGCCCGCCGGGTACGGCCAGCCCCTGGCTGCGGAAGTATATTTTTCCAGGCGCCTATTCACCTGCGTTGTCGGAGGTGTTCCCGGCGACCGAGACGAACCAGCTTTGGGTCACCGACGTCGAGTTTCTTCGCATCCATTATGCCACGACGCTGAAACACTGGCACGAACGGTTCGACGCACGACGCAGCGAGGTTGCCGCGCTCTACGACGAGCGTTTCTGCCGCATGTGGGAGTTCTATCTCATCAGTGCCGAGATGATGTTCCGCACTGGAGCGCAGGAAGTGTTCCATATGCAGCTCACCAAGCGCCGCGACGCCGCACCAATCGTGCGCGACTATGTGGTCGATACGCAGCGACGATATCTCGAGCGGGAGCGCGAACTTGGGATGTGATGACCGAACGGCAAAGCCTGACCCGGGTTGAGACCGCGCCCAAGCAATAAAGCTCGGCCTGCCATCGCCTCGGTTCCTAATTTAGCCACTTGCGGAACACACGAAGAACGTGTAGCCAACGTTTGTGATTTGCTCCAAGCTGAACGTCACAAAACCGACTGGCAGCTAGCCGAGCCTACGCAAGGAGAGCCGATGCTCACGCAAAAGCAAAAAGACCTGCTGATCTTCATTCACGACCGAATGCAGAAAAGTGGCGTACCGCCATCCTTCGATGAAATGAAAGATGCCCTCGACTTGAAGTCGAAGTCGGGCATCCACCGGTTGATTATGGCGTTGGTTGAGCGGGGCTTTATTCGGCGGTTACCTAACCGGGCGCGCGCCATCGAGGTCATCAAGCTACCTGAAAGTATGGGCGGGCCGCCTACTGCGCCAAGTGTGTCAGCGGGCAGCGAGGCGAGCGGACCGGGCTCAAGCCCAAATATGCTGCAACGTCGCCCAGGCTTCCAACCGAGCGTGATTGAAGGCAGCAAGGCAAAAGTTGAGCTGCAAACACCGCCCGCCGTTATCATTGACAGCCGGACGGTATCGATCCCAGTGATGGGCCGGATCGCGGCAGGTACGCCGATCAGCGCCATTCAGCAGCACTCCCACGATATCGCCTGCCCGCCGGACCTGTTGGGACACGGGGAGCATTTTGCGCTCGAAGTCCGCGGCGACAGTATGATCGAAGCCGGCATCCACGATGGCGACTTGGTCGTCATCCGGCGCTGCGACAACGCTGAAAACGGGGACATCGTTGTGGCCCTCGTCGAGAAAGAAGAAGCGACACTGAAGCGGCTGCGTAAAAAGGGCAGTACGATTGCCTTGGAGGCGGCCAACCCCGAATTCAAAACCCGCATTTTCGGACACGATCAGGTCGACATCCAAGGGCGTTTGGTGGCACTGATCCGCCGCTATTGATGGTGATTTGAGGGGCGCGTCGCCGCGTCAATCATTTTCGCTAGATTGTGAGCGGTCGCCGGGGTCAGTAGGATCTACGCCGGATTGGCCGCGGTTGCGTAAAGCGTCCGAATGGTTGGCCTCGCCGCGCTTGGTCGCCTCAGGCTGGTTTCCTGCGGCGTTGCTTTGATCCGCTATGGCGTGGCGCGGTGGTGCTGCGCGCTGGCTGCGGCCAGTGACCCAGGGTCTTGCGCCGCGCGACGCCGAGATTGTGTCGAGGACGATTGCGCCGCTCGGGCTGATCGAAAGGGCGTGGGCGCCGCCATCGCGTAGCGATTTCCTATCCAGGATGATGCGGGGCCCGTCGCAAATCCGTGGCCGATCGCCAGCTGTCACGAGAATGTCGGCCGTGCGGCAATCGTCGGTGGCGCCGGATCGGTGATGCAGAATCGATAAACGTTTTCCGGCGATCGTCGCAGTGCAACCAACGGTATCACATACAAAGCCACGTCCAGCCATGGGCGCTTGTGGCGGGCGACCGTCGCCGTCGGCTTCGAGCCAGCGTGTGAGTTCGAACGGGGGCCGTCGTGTGCGTTCGCCAGAGCCGCGTTGACGCCCGTCGCCACGCGTTTTGCCGCTTCGATCAACAGGGGGTTCGCGGCGATTGTCATCAACGGTGTCGCCACTTGGTTCATCGAAGGCATCGCTGCTCGGTTTATCAACCGCAGCGTTCGGTAGCGGATTGAGCGCGACGGATTTCGTTACGGGCGTTGGCGCAGCTGACAGGAAACGTCCATCGACGCGGGCCACCACGAGCGATCCGTCGCGGCTGATGAGGATATCGGGCCGCCCATCCATGGGCGCGATGATGACACCGGCGGCGATCGGGATGAGCCCAGCGACGCGCCAGCGCCCGGTCCAGATGATCAGCCACAAGCCGCCAACTGCCATCGCCAACAGGCCGGTGAGCGAGATCGATGGAATGGCCGCGACCGCTCCCGGCAGCCCGCCAACATACCTTGCGATCGCGGTCATGCCGTCGATGCCCCAGCCAGCGAGCATGAGCGGATAGGCTTCAAGCCCGAGCGGGATCAAAAGCAGCGTTGCGAGCAGCGCGGGCATGACGAGCAGATCGCAGATCGGCAGCGCGAGCACGTTGCCGAGGATCGAATACTGCTGGCTGGTGTGGAAATGGTAGGCGGCGAGTGGGGCGACCGCGAGACCTGCGATCAGCGTCGAGGCCATGATTGCGGTCACGAACCTCGCCGCGCGCATCGCCGGGCCGTGCGGCGTTGCTGTATCATGACCAAGCCGGTCGGCACGCCGTTGCCACCCTTCATAGGCCGCAAGCAGCGCCGCAACGGCTGCAAACGACATCTGAAAGCCCGGATCGAGCAGGCTTTCTGGCCAGACGATCAACAACGCGAGTGCGGCAAGGGCCACGTTGCGCATCGATAGCGCGGGTCGTTCGACGATCATGGCGAAGAAGATGATCGTGATCATCACGTAGGATCGGAGCGTGGCGAAGGCACCGCCCGAGATCAGCAGGTAACCCAGTGCGCCGAACATGGCGATGGCAGCCGCCCAAATCTTGACGGGAAAGCGCACGGCAAGCCCCGGGATCGCGGCAAGCAAGAGACGGACAGCGACAAAGAGGGTACCGGCCATGACCGTCATGTGGAGGCCAGAAATCGACAAAATGTGGGTTAGCCCGCTGTCGCGGAACGCCTTGTCGGTATCGGGTGTGATGCCGCCGCGATCGCCGGTCAGCATGGCGTTGGCGATCGCCCCGCTCTGGCCGGGCAGCGCTGTCGTAACGGCAGCTCCGATTGCCAGTCGCACCCGTTCGATGGCCGCAGCCACCCGCAGCGACCACGGAGGCTGAGCTTCGGGTGAGCCCGGCAACGGCTGGACGAGTTTGGGCGGCTGAAACGTAAAACCAACCCCGCCTATGCCAAGAAACCAGGCACGACGGGCAAAGTCGTAGCCGCCTGGCAGTACGGGTTCACCAGGCGGTGATAATCGCGCGCTGAGCGCGATTGCATCACCGGGCCCGATTCCTGGCTGTGGGTTCATGATGCGAATTCGCACGCGGCGAGGCAGGCGCTTTGTGTCGAGCCCGGCAATCGCCGTCACGCGGATCGTTAGGCGCTGGCCTCGCGCGGCGAGTACCTCGACGAGTTCAACAAAACCACTGATTTCAGCGCGCTGAATTGTTCGTTCGATGACCGGTGCTGCGACCCATTCGGTGCGAACCGCAATAACGGTAAAGCCGATTGCGGTTGCAAGCAGCGCTCGCGTCATGGCGTAGGCGAGCGTACCGTCCCGAACGAGCCAAGCGAGCGTCGCACAGGCAAATAAAATGGAAGCGGCGAGCCAAACACCGGGCTCATAGGGGAGCGCGAAGTAGCCACCAATGCCAACTCCGACCAGGACTGGAACCCACAAAAACCAGCGGTGACGCTCGGCTTCGAGCGCGGCTGCTAGCGCGCTAACCGGGCCAGCATAGGCAAAACCGTCGGCGGTTTGTGGGTCATCGCCAGCAAACGAGCCCGATGACGGCTCGGAATTGGAATGCTGCGACCGCGCGATTGACCAAGCCAACGGCAACCGGGCGCTCCACCTGCGTCGTGCGTTGTTTGCAGCTGTCCCATCTGCCGACACCGATAGTGCCCCACGCCAATGCACAACCCGTATGATCAGCGCAATCTGCACGACCACCGAACCCGACGTGATCCTGCGCTGCTTGGAGCCCGGCTGTCGATGGATTTGTGTTGCGGGCCACAAGCACTGCACTTACGTCGAATGCGGTCAGTCACACGAACGGGAGCAACCGATGCTGTTATCTCGACGTCAAGCTGTATGGCGCCTCGCCAGCGCTGCTGTGATGGGGACGAGCCTCGCCATCGTTGCGGGTGAAAGCGGGTCTGCTGATGCCGCGGAACGGGCTACAGTGCGATCGACCGATGGCTGGGACAGTGTCCGCAACGGCGCAATCGTGTTGTTGCGCCACGCGCAAGCGCCTGGCATTGGCGATCCGCCGGGCATTCGCGTCGGGAATTGCAGCACGCAACGCAACCTGAGTGAGGCTGGACGCGCACAGTCGTGCCTGATCGGCGAAGCATTTCGAACCCGAGGCGTCACGGTCGGCCGGGTGCTGACGTCGCAATGGTGCCGCTGCCGGGAGACCGCCGAACTGGCGTTCCCAGGTCAAGTGAACGACGAACCGGCATTCAATTCGTTTTTTGAAACTCGCAACAACGAACCTGCTCAAACCGATGCCGCGCGGGCCATTTTAAAGGCCTGGAGTGGGCCGGGCGTCCTCGTCGTCGTCACACATCAGGTCAATATCACAGCGTTGACGGGAGCAACGTCAGGATCAGGTGAAGGGACCGTAGTACAGCTAAGCGATGGCAAGCTGACCGTCGTTGGCTCGATTTTGCGTTAGTCGATCTAGCGCGTATTGGGCATGCGCTAGCGCGGCGCGAACAGACGATGCCAAAATGAAAACGCCGCCACTCTTGCGAGGGACGGCGTCGATTGCGGACCGATTGGGACGTTCACATCGCCAGCTGGGAGCGAGAACCGGTCATTTTGGCGCGAGGATCATGACCATCTGGCGGCCTTCGAGGCGCGGCTCGGATTCGACCTTTACGCTGTCGACGAGCTCGGCTTTGACGCGCTGAAGAACTTGCATTCCTAGCTGCATGTGGGCCATTTCTCGGCCGCGGAAACGGAGCGTGACCTTGACCTTGTCGCCCTCTTCGAAAAACCGACGCATCGATTTGAGTTTCACGTCGTAGTCGTGATCATCGATGCTGGGCCGCATCTTGATCTCTTTGACTTCAACAATTTTTTGAGTTTTGCGGGCCTCGGCGGCCTTCTTCTGTTCTTGATATTTGAATTTGCCGTAATCCAAAATTTTACATACCGGCGGCTCGGCGTCCGGCGAAATCTCGACGAGGTCTAGGCCGACATCTTCGGCGCGCTTTTGAGCGTCGAACCGGCTCACGACACCGGCGTTCTCTCCGGTCTCGTCGATGAGGCGCACTTCACGGGCACGAATGGCATCGTTGATACGGGGGCCGGAGCTCTCGCGCTCCGGAGATCGCATGGGTTTGCGAATTGGGGTCTCTCCTATCGTTGTTTCAGTATGTCGCCCGTTACGGCCTACGGCAAACCTTGGCGGTATGCGGCAGACAGATAGGCGTCATGGCGCAGGATGCACGATACCAGTGGGCCTCAAAAAGGCCGCCGGATCAGCACGCGACACGTTGGCACGCTGTGCGCCGAAGTCAAGATCGACGGGATGCGATGCTTGCCGCCTTGAAACGGTCGGCGAGGTCTGTCCCCAGGAGTTCGTCATACACACCGAGCGTTGCGGCGCGCATGGCATCAAGCGTGAACTTGGTTCCCGCATGCATCGAGGCCCGAATGGCGAGGCTGGCGCGCGCGTCCGCCGATAGGGTCAACGCTTGGTAAATCGCATCTGCCATCGCGCCGGGGTCACCGGGGCGGATCAGCCATCCTGTCCGGTGTTCGGCCGCCGTATCAGGCGTTGCAAGCACCGTTTCAGGGGGCGCACCAATGCGGGTTGCAATCACGGGTGAACCCATGCGCTGAGCTTCGATCGCGGTGCGGCCAAAGGCTTCGGGCTCGACCGACGCAATGACCGTGACGGCGGCCAGCGCGAAGGCAGCTGGCATATCGGCGACGTGGCCAACGAGGCGGACGCGGTCTTCGATCCCGTGTCTAGCGGCGAGGCTATGAAGTTCATTCGCGTAGTCGGACCGGCCCTGGTCGTCGCCAGCAAGGATCGCGATCCACGGCAACGCTGGGTGCGCCCGGGCGAAAAGCGCCAGCGCGTCGATGAGGACGGTCTGGCCCTTCCAACGGGTTAGCCGAGCGGCATGAAGGATCACTGGGACGGCGGGTGTGCGCGGCGTTGGCTCAGAGAGGTTCCACGCGATACGAAGTGCAGCCAAGCGGTCGCTGTGACCCTGAGCCGGGCTGGGGGTCACACGGTTGGGGGTGTCCGGGTCGGGGGCACCTGGGTCGGGGGCACCTGGGTCGGGGGCACCAGCATAAAGGCGAGCTGCGTCGAAAGTGACCTCATCGACCCCGCGGTGGATGATGCGCACCTTGGCATCGGGCGTGCCGTAGCGCGCCCGGATTAACCCCGCCGTGTAGGCCGAGTTAGCAATCACGCGGTCACCCTCAGCCATCACCCGGTTGTAGGCACGTTTCAGCGGACCTTTTTCGGCGTAGGCGCCATGGTAGGTGGTAACGAATGGTCGTTGCATGCGACGCGCGGCCCAAAGCGCACTCCAAGCTGGTGCGCGCGACCGGGCGTGGACGAGATCGACGCCGTTTGCCTCTATCAGCCGGGCGATGCGTGCGGCGTTGGCATAAACCCGAAGCGGATTCTTGGTGGCGACGGGTAAGGAAATAATCTCGCCGCCCGCCTGCACGATCGCATCGGCCATGCGCCCGCCCTGCGTTGCCACCAGTGCGCGCCCGCCAGCCATGACGATTGCGGCGGCGATCTCGACCGTCGACAACTCGGCGCCACCTGTGTCGAGTTGCGGGATAACCTGAAGGATGACCGGCCGGTTCATAGCTTGAGTGCTGCGTTATGACGGTTCGCGCAACGGACGCGACCTTGGAGATCGACAATTTGACCCAATGATACCCTCACGCACGTCACGCACGTCACGCACGTCACGCACGTCACGCGCTAAGAGCGCGACGCAGGGTAGAAGCAGCAAACGTTGGGAGTGGTGCCGCAACCTGTCATCTCGCGCAAGCCGAGCCCTTTTAGCGCGCCCGGAGGCTGAGTTAGCCTTGCCACAACGCGGTTTGGGGATAAAACTGCGACCACGCGAACCAGAATGCCTGATGGCTTCCAACATCTGCACCGTCGGCGTCGACAGCCCTAATGCCTCCAGCATCAAGCTTCAGATGAACGTTTTCGAATGCGATGGTATTGCCGTTCTTCAAGGTTACAAACGCTTTGCTGCGTTGAAATGCAATCGGCTTTCCCGACGATGTGATCGCGCCAATGATGTCCTCGTGCACGGGCAAGCGTGGGTCAATATCGCCGACTGGGAAGATCGGTCCTTCGGCGTCGCGGCCATTGCGGAAGTCAAAGTTACGACCTAGCGCCAGCGCTTCAATCAGCACCGTCGTTTCAGGATGCGCTTTGCGCCACGAACCCCAATCGGTCGTGACGACGCCGACCTGCTTAAGTTTCAGCTTCTTCGCCGCCAGCGGCCCTGTAACCGCCTGCCCAAGAAACGTATCGAATACTGAATGCGTGACGATATCATACATGACCTTGTTTGAGCGGATCAACAGTCCCGATGTCCGAAGGATGGGTCGTTCAATTCCATCAGGCAAGCGATCCGTGTAATAGGCCTGCGCGGAGCCACACAAGGTGCAATACGGTATTCCTAAATGCCGACCACCCAGCGTATCGTTCACCATTTCGCGAACTTCCATGATCTGTCGCGGATAGGCTCGATATTCGCCATTGACCGCGACGCCAAAGACGATGTCGTCGTCTTTTAGCCATTTGGCGTCGTTGGCGTTTGTTACGCTTGGATTATCGGCTGCGGGAATGCAATTGCATGGTTCATCGGTTGTCCCGGGCGTGCGATCATCGATTAGCACGCCACCCCAGGAAACGTGTCGCCAATCGATGTCACCTTCAACAAATATCTGGTCCCATCCGGGCGCGAAGCCTGTGAAAATGGCACGTTTGACGGGCAGATACTCTGGAGGCGATGGAATATCCCACGCAATCAAATGATCCGTAATAACGCCCCATGAATCTCGTGTCGGTAGTGTTTTGCCGAGCAACTTGGAGGCCGCATTCGTCAAGGTGACATTCATTTCGCCCGACGACGTAAAGCGCATGAGATCGCTGATCATCCAAACGAGCCGCACGTCTTTCGCTTCGGCGATCGTATTTAATGCCTTGGCTTGATCTTGCCCCCATTGCGATTTAGTCATGCTGTCGATAAACGCAATTTTGACGGCCGACTGGAGGTCTTTTGAAAGTGGACCCTGCGGCGCCGTGGGGGGTGTCCCAAATTTTTTGATCACATAGTCCGGGAGTGTCGCTGTATTCTGCGCGTTTATAGGCCCGAACCCGATTAGGCATTGCGTAACAATCGACGCAATCATGAAAATTCGGAATTTGGCGATCATCTTTGACACCCAATGAATTTCATTCGCCTTCATTTCTTATCGTATCCCGCCCAGACCGCAAAGAAATTTGTATTTTTACTGTGAGGGCACGATTTTGGTATTATGGATGTTAGGCGCGAGTGGCGTTCTGCGCTTAGGGCCTGAGTTGGGGTAAGTTTCTGGCGGCGTAATCAACATGGATGTTGGGACTAGCGTGGCGAGGCAGACGATCGACGTCGACGGTATCTCGATTGCGACCATGGTGCAGGCGGGGGCCACGCCAACGAGCCCGGGGCTTGTCTGGCTGCCGGGTTACAAGTCGGACATGGCGAGCACCAAGGCCTCTGCGCTTGCTGAATTCGCAATCGGCCGGTTCGCCATGACGCGGTTCGATTACAGCGGTCATGGCGAATCCGGGGGGCGGTTTGAGGACGGTACGATCGGCGGCTGGCTCAACCAGTCCGAGCAGGTGTTTCGTCAGGTCGCGCTGCCGCTAACTGCGGGTCCGCAGATCATCATCGGGTCGAGCATGGGCGGCTACCTCGCGCTGCTGTTGCTGCGGCGATTGCTGGAAACCGACTGCCAGGCGGCAGAGCGCATCGGCGCGCTGGTGCTGATCGCGCCAGCCTGGGACATGACGGAAGCGTTGATGTGGGACGAGTTCGATGCGACCCAGCGCGAGGGGATCATGCGCGATGGCTATTGGCTGCGGCCGTCGGCCTATGGCGAACCCTACCGCATCACGCGTGCGCTGATCGAAGAGGGTCGCTCGCATTTGATGGCTGGGCGGCCGTTCAACCCGGGGCGGCCGGTGCACATTCTCCAGGGGTTAGACGATCCCGACGTACCAGCTAGCCATACGCGAGGGTTGCTCGCGCTACTTGGTGGCGGGCATGTCACGCTGGAGGAGATCGCTGGCGGCGATCACCGCCTATCGCGGCCAGAAGATATCGCAAGGCTGTGTGAGGTCGTGGCCGACCTCGCCGGCTGACGTTGCGTCAGTCTCTGCCGCCGTCACCGCCATCGCTGCCGCTATCTTGCGTGCTGCCTTTCTGGGTCATCATGTCGGTGTGGCGGTACCACGTGCGGCGGTCTTTGATGATCGCCTGGACCGGCATCGTCGGTGTGAGCGGCTTGGCGCCGGGCATCCGCTTGACGGCGGTGCCGACCGCCATGAATTCGATAACGCCGCCGATGTCATGAATGTGGGTCTTGATGCCAACGACATCGTCGGCGCCGATCGCCATGGCTTCATCGCGCAATAGCCCGATCGCGTGCTCGCGCGCATCATAAACGAGGCTCGTGAGATCGGAGATCTCGCCGCGTACGATGCTTTTAAACATGGCCTTGATGCCGCCAATAAGACCCAGCGAATAGACGGCCGTACCGAGCACGAGCTTCATGGGCATGTAGCCGAGGGAAGCGAGGTTCCACATCTCCTCGCACGTCAAGTCAGACGTGACGATGTCATCAGGCGAGGTGATCGAAGTGGGTGCTGGCAGCGCGGGATGGACTGCCGCTGTACCAATCATCAGCATCTCATGCGTGCCGGAAAAGGGGAGAATGCGGGTCTCGATGCCGACCGCCGCATTGCCACCGCAGGCCGCCGTTTCACGCGCGATGCGTTCAAGCGCCAAATGCCGCGTCTTGTTGAAGACGTCGGAGAATTCTTTGATTTCGCCGCGCGCCAGCGTCTTGAGGGTGCCAAGAATGCCGCCGACGAGGCCAACGGAATAGGCGACGTTGCCGAACACGAATTGGATCGGCTGGTAGCCAGCGTCCAGCATGCAATAGAGTTCTTGGCCGTTGACGCTTGTTGAAAACATCGTCGATCCGGCCTTCTCACCCTTGTGGCGAATGCACGAGGCGACCGACAGAAATTCTGTATTGCCTTGCATGGTCGATAGTTCGCTCGTCACGCCCGTAAGCCCGTCGGCGCCATGCCGGTGGGCCTCCTGCACGAGCCGGTCTTGCGACAAGCGACGGCCGTCGGCGATGACGTTGGTGACCTGACTAACCTCGCCGCCGAACACGACCTGGAGACCGGCCCCGATCGAGCCGAGGAAGCCAATCGAAAACACGCTGTTGCCGATGATCAGTTCGCCGGGCTCATAGCCTTTGAGATCGAGGCAATACATTTCATGGCCAGAAAGGCCCGTCATGATCGTCCGGGACGGTTGTGCGCGCATGTCGGGCTCCTGGTTTGGGCCCGACGCGCTGAGACCGCGCGGGGTGGTGAGGGGCAAGGCCGATAGGCTATCTGGCAAACATGAAAGTCACGTAGCGCAAATTGATCGGATTGGCGCAAACCGACCCGCGCCTAACCTGGCCGAACCTGGCCGAACCTGGCCGAACCTGGCCGACCCGCGCCGAACCTGGCCGACCCTGGCCGACCCTGGCCGACCGCACCCGCTGGACTTAGCCGCGCAACCCCAACATGAGTTTAAGGTTTTGCACCGCCGCCCCGGCCGCGCCCTTGCCGAGGTTGTCGAGGTGGGCGACGAGCACGGCCTGCCGTAGCCTCTCGTTGGCGAAGACGTAGAGGGTCAGCGCGTCGGTATCAGCGGTCGGGGCCGCAATCCGCCCGTGCAGCGCCGCGCTATCGCCGACGGTTAGGGCGGTCGATCCGCGATAATGATCGATAAGGGCGTCGCGAAGGTGCTGGGCTGTGGGCGCGCCTGGCAGCGTATCGAGGTGGAGGGGAATGGACACGAGCATGCCCTGGCGGAAGTTGCCGACCGAGGGCACAAAAATCGGCCGTCGTGAGAGCCGCGCGTAGGTTTCGATTTCGGGAACGTGTTTGTGTTCCAGTGACAAACCATAAAGCTCAAAGGCGGGCGCGGCTGCGCTCGTTGAACGTGCGGTCTCGTAGGCCGCGATCATGCTGTTGCCGCCGCCGGAGTAGCCCGACACAGCGTTGATCGCGACGGGGTAGTCTGTGGGCAGTAGTCCACGATCGACGAGGGGACGAATCAGTGCGATCGCCCCGGTCGGGTAGCAACCGGGGTTGGTGACCAACCGTGCGCGGGAAATGGCATCCGTTTGGTCGGCGGAGAGTTCGGCAAAACCGTAGGTCCAGCCGCTGGCAATGCGGTGCGCCGTCGACGCATCAATCAGGGCTGGCGCATCACGGCCGAGGCTGTGGGCAAGTGCAACGGAGGCGATTGCTGCCTCGTCCGGCAGGCACAGGATGACAACGTCAGCTGCTGCCATCAGGTCACGGCGACGCGCGGTGTCTTTGCGCAACGCTGGCTCAATGCTGAGCAGATCGACGCCAGGTAACGCCGATAGCCGGTCGCGGATTTGAAGTCCGGTTGTGCCAGCTTCCCCGTCGATGAAGACTTGACCGGACATCGTCGATCCAACTGGGTGGGGGCTTTGTGCCTAGACGGGTTTCGGCTTGAGCCACGGTTTGATCGCCTCGGGGCAGACGACGCCGCTTTGGCTACAATAGTAACCCGCCAGATCAATGCCGCCTTTGTAGGTCATCTCGGCTGCAACGTAGATAATAACGGCAAGGCCGATCCAAGAAATGATCGGATACTTGACGAGCAGTTTGGCGATGAAGTGTGAGGCGACCGCCATCAGGACCACGGCGACGGCGAGGCCGATGACCAGAACGATCGGCGAGCCTTTTGCAGCCCCGGCCACCGCCAACACGTTGTCAAGCGACATTGTCACGTCGGCGAGAATGATGCTCCACAGCGCAGCTGCAAAGCTCATCGGTGCAACGCCGGTGGCCGCACCCGCGATCGTGCCATCGTCATTGAGTTCGTGGTGGGCGCCGCCCGATGTCAGGTCGGAGTACATGTTCCAGCAGACGTAGAAGAGCAGCAGACCGCCAAACAATAGGAGCCCCGGAATAGCGAGCAGTTGCGCGGTGACGAGTGCGAAAAGAATGCGCAGGATGACGGCACCCGCGATGCCCCAGAAGATGACTCTGGCGCGCATGCTGGCATCGACGCGCGAGGCCGCGAGCCCGACAATGACAGCGTTGTCACCGGCGAGCACGAGGTCGATCATCATAACGTTGACGAGCGGCCACCAATTGGTTTGCCACCATGCTGAGGTGCCTACTTGGCCAAGTTCCGCGAGCAGCTGTTCCATGATCCCCGTTTCCCCGCACGTCGCATGACTAAATTACGCTGGCCCACGCCGCAATTTAACAGCTGCGCAGTTAGGTAGACCAACCGCTGAACACAAGAGTTATATTTGGCATACGCGCCACGGATGGGTAGCGAACAGCCCGCAATGACGCGGGCTGGTGCATGACAAGCGCAAGTGGAGGAAGATCGATTAGCGCTTTGAGAACTGGAAGCTACGGCGCGCTTTCATGCGGCCATACTTCTTGCGCTCAACAATGCGGCTATCGCGCGTTAAGAAGCCGCCGGGCTTCAAGACCTTGCGCAGCTCTGGCTCAAAGTAGGTCAGGGCCTTGGAAATGCCGTGACGCACCGCACCGGCCTGGCCCGACAGGCCGCCACCGGCAACGGTGACGGTGATATCGAATTGGTCAGCGCGGGAGGCAGCTTTGAGAGGCTGTTCGAGCAACATCTGGAGCACGGGCCGGGCGAAGTAAGCGCGGTATTCTTTGGTGTTGACGGTGATCTTGCCGTTGCCGGGCTTGATCCAGACGCGGGCGACGGCGTTTTTGCGCTTGCCGGTGGCGTAGGCGCGCCCGAACTTGTCGAGCTTTTGGACGTGAACGGGGCCAGCGTCGGCTGCAGCACCCAGCACAACGCCGCCGGGCTTCAGTTCGCCGAGGTCGCTGAGTGACTTTGTTTCGGTCGCCATGGCGCTCAGGCCCTCACGTTCTTACGGTTCATTTTTGCGACATCGACGGCCATTGGGCTTTGTGCCACGTGCGGGTGGGTCGCTCCCTTATAGACGCGTAAATTGCTCATGAGCTGGCGCATCAGCGGGCCACGCTTGAGCATACGCTCAACGGCCTTTTCGATCACACGCTCCGGGAAGCGGCCCTCGAGCAGGCGGCGAGGCGTCGTTTCCTTCAGCCCACCGACGTAGCCGGTGTGGCGGTAGTAGACTTTGTCTTCGAACTTGTTGCCCGTGAACACGACTTTCTCGGCATTGATGACGATGATGTTGTCACCGCAATCGACGTGGGGCGTGTAGATGGCGCGATGCTTGCCCTTAAGGCGCATGGCGATGAGGGAGGCGAGGCGGCCGACAACGAGCCCTTGGGCATCGATGACGATCCACTTCTTCTCGACCTCGGCCGGTTTGGCGACGAAGGTTTTCATAGGTGTTCTCAGGTGTCGAGCTTCGATGTTGACGGGGTATCGCTAGAGATGACTAGCGTCAACCACTGAAAATGTCATGATTTCATTGCATTAGCTATTGCGGTATCAGAGTACCGTGTCATCACACCGGCATCCCTGGCTGCGCGCTAGCTGCGACAACTTAGTTAAGCGCCCATTGCGTGAACAGTTGCGCATCGGGCTTGGCATGGTGTTCATCGGCCGTAAATCGGCCGCTTTCTACTGTGGATTGGACGCGGCGCTAACGATCGCGTGGCCAACGGCACCGCCACTCAATTGAGTGGCGACCTCGCCGGTGGCAGAGCCAAACATGGGGCAGGCGACGATCCATCGTGGATTGATCGGCCCGACGACGACGACATGGAGTTTTCAAGATGCCGATTGGTTTGAAGGCGTTCGGAGCCGCCGTAATCGCACTCGCCGCCGTCATGCTCGCAGGCGTTCTTCCCGTATCCGCTCAGGACGTGAAGCAGGTCAAGCTCAACGATAAGCAGATCTTGGGGTTTATCGCTTCGCAGAAGGATTTAGCTTCGATTGCTGGGAAGCTACAGTCGGCTGGCGACAAGCCCGATGCGGCCTTGCAGGGTGAACTCGAGACGATTGCGAAAAAACATGGCTTTCAAAGCTTCAACGAACTCGACGAGGTGGCAGCCAACATCTCAATCGTGATGGCGGGCCTGGATCCGCAGACGGGCGTGTTCACCGAACCGGTTGAGGCGTTGAAGAAGGAACTGATCGATGTCAAAGCCGACAGCACGATACCTGACGCCGACAAGAAGCAATTGATCGCGGAACTTGAAGACGCGATCAAAAATACGCCAAGCGTCGAAAACAAAGAGAACATCGAGTTGGTCAAGGTACACCGGTCTGACATTGAGAAGTCGCTACAGTAACTGCGATCCTAGTTGTCGGAATTGAGCGACGACGGCCCCGGGGCGATGCTTCGGGGCCGTTTTTTTGTCGGCGCTTTGCACCTTGTCGCGGGTGGCAGTGTCCGGCGTTGGTGGCGGCCATCAGAACTTCGGCGTTAGGCCGAGCAGGCCGCGGATCGGCTCGAAGGTAAAGCGCACGGTGTGTTGGCCGGGCGGAACGCGAACCGCTCGAAATAGGACGTTGGCTTTCAAGATGGGGGTCGGTGCGCCATCAAGCGTTGCCGTCCACCACGGGTGCCATACGTCGTGCAGCACCACGTAACCGCCGCGACGGCTCTCGACGTCGATAATGACCTCGGTGTTGCGGTAGGCGACAATGCGAACGTCGCCGGGGCCTGGTGTGGCGATGAGGCTGCTGACCTTGGCGTCGAAGGGAGACAGCAACACGGTATTGCGCAGGTCGGCTGCGGGCCATGCTCCAGTCCGCACGATCTCAGCGAAGTCGGCGCCCGTCGATGTGGCGGCAAACATGGCACGCGGTAACGCGCGCGGATTTTCGTAGACGAAGCCATCGAGTGTCGGGCCGATGAAAGCGAGGCGACCAGGCTTCAAGCGGCGGTCGATCGTCTCGACCTCGATCTTGGAAACGATGAACCGCAAGCCAAGCGCGTCGGCGAGAGGGCTATCGTAACTTGGGAACAGCGCTGGAAACTTGCGTTGCTCGGGCAGGCCAATCGTATCTTCAGCGCCGGTCGCTTCGCTGTAGGTCCGAAGCCGGATCGGATTATAGCCGAGCGTATGATCGAGCCGGTGGGTCATCGTGGCATTCGGCCAGTGGAACCCGAGGCCAGCCAGTTCAACGCGGTCGCGCCGGTTGGGGTCAGCGACGGTGGCGGCGGCGGCTTTTGCTTTGAGGGTAGCGATGGTCTCGTTTTGCGTGCGTGGATCGAGGAACTCGAGCAGAGCTGGCTTCATTGCGGTGGAACTCGACGGGCCATTGAACCAGGCGAGGTCGACGACGGTGAAGCCAACGAGAAGAAGGCCGCCGAGGGCAGGCCGGATCGGGTTGAACCAAACGGCGTCGGCAATCAGAGTGGCGGCGATGATGAAGGCGATGCCGGAGACGATTAATTGTGCTGAACCCATGCCGATCCGGTCCATGCGAACGGCGAACCCGAGCGCGATGGCGAAGGCTATGATGACGATGGCAGCGGTCGCGATGATCGCGTTGCGCAGGCGCCCCGTCGGCAACGGAGCCTCAATAGTGAGGAGCCGGTGGACTGTGTAGCCCGACAGGATCGCCGAGAGGAGGCCGATCAGGAAGACGGCATCGGCTGGCCGACGGAATAGTGCGACGCCTGGAACATAGGCGTGGATCGGCTCGAAAAGCGGCGTGTAGCGGCCGAGCGCGTAGATGACCGCACCGACGAGGGCGAGCGTGAAAAAGCGGACATCGCGATGCCACAGTACGCCGGAACATAGGCCGAGCAGGAGTGCTAAGGCCGGGATCGCGCCAATGTAGAGCTGGCCCATGTTCTGGGCGAGGTTCAGATCGGTGCGGCCCCACACCTGATCCCACTGGAAGCTCGGCGGGCCCCAATAATCCCACATCGAGCCCGACGGTCCAAACAGGTCGGGGATGAATAGCGTGAGACTAAGCGCTGGATGGAGCGAGCCGCGTCCGGCGCTGATGTAGTCGATCGCTGGACGGTTGGATTGGTCGGCGAGTGCTGCTGTGAGGGCAACCGGCAGCGCTATGATGGCAATGCCGGTGATGGCAGCAACGGCCAGCGGGGCCAGCGCGCCAACGATCGCCGACGGGAAGCTGGCGGCGGCTTGCTGTCGCCACGCAAATAACCGCCAAGCGACGAACCCGACCAGCAGGTACACCGCGAGGAGTGCGACTTGATCGCGGCCGAGCACCAGGAACGCAGCTATTGCGCCCGCGCTAAAGCCGTAGAGCAGTCGAACGCGCAGCGATCGTGGTTCAGGCGGGTCGCGCCGTTGGTTGACCTCGAAGACAGCTAAGCGTTCGCGACGATCGACATCGAGCGCCCGATCGAGCAGCAACAGGACGACTGGGAGGTAGGCGAGGCTGAGCACTTGGCCGGTATGCTGAACGCGCCACGCCATGGCTGCACCGAAGGCGAAGGCTAACGCGGCAACGACCGCGCCGATTGGGTGCCAGCTGCGATCGCGCATCCACAAGATCAGCGCGAGGCTGGACAGCAAGATCGTGACATAGACCGTCGTGTCGACGGCCCACGCGGTGGGCTCAGCGGTGAAAAGCGCAAGCAGCATGAACGGGGGCGAAAAAATCATTGATTGCGGGTCGGCGACCTGCGGATGACCAGCAAAAATGTAGGGGTTCCAGAATGGGCTCTCGCCGCGCCAAACGCTGGCAGACAGAAACTGAATCTGCGGCAAGAAATGCGCTTTCGCATCCCATGGGATCGTCACTCGCCCTGACAGCCATGGAAACGCCAGCACGATCCAGCACGCAACGAACGCCAGTGCTGCAAGGCCATAGTAACCAGGCGACGTTTCCTGCCC
Source organism: Hyphomicrobiales bacterium (assembly GCA_038329675.1). GTDB lineage: Bacteria > Pseudomonadota > Alphaproteobacteria > Rhizobiales > Hyphomicrobiaceae > JANXVY01. The sequence continues at coordinate 19,202 of JBBQNE010000036.1, forward strand.
GGTCGCTGGCGCGCGCATTGTCGCAGTCCGAGCGGAACGGCTGAGGTCGTCGAGATACGCTGGAAACTTAGAACGCACGGGAAGCCTATTCTTTCTCAAGTCGCGATGCCGTAGCGGACATGAAACGATCCGCAGTGGTGTTGCGCGGCATGATACGGCCTGTGGCGGCAGCGGGGATAACTTTCGATGAAAATGCTTGAAAAACCAGTGTTTATGGGACCGGGCTGAACGACGCGTCCTGGGAAACGGGGATAAGTCTGGCGTCACTGGCTAGCGAAAGCCGATGACACTGGGTCGTTAAGCATGATGGGTCATCCAGCCGGTTGATCCCCGCTGAGACCGGCGCACGCGCGTCCCGACCTCAACGTGTCATGGAACTCAAGTAGGTCACGCGCGTTGATGTTATGGCGCAAACAGAGCAATCGGTAGCACCGTTCAACTGCCGTTCAGGGTTGTGGCGTCATGCTGCAGTGCAGCGGCTAGGTCCGAACGGCACAGTTCGTCGGAACGATAGCCAAAGTCCGGACACGTGATCGCATGCTGAATTTCAAGCCGATCCCTATCTCCGATGGTAGCGAACTCGCAATTGCTTCGATCATAGACGCATCGCCCGATCGGCCATTTGTGGTGGCCCAACTCGGCCAATCACTTGATGGCCGCATTGCAACCCTGACAGGGGAAAGCCGCTGGATCAACCGCGATGCGGCGCTCGATCACGTCCATCGCCTGCGCGCAGCCGTTGATGCCGTTGTCGTTGGCATCGGCACGGCGCTGGCCGATGATCCGATCCTGAATGTCCGGCGCGTCACTGGCCGCAATCCGGCACGGGTCGTGATCGACCCGAACCTCCGCTTGCCGCTGTTGGCGCGTTGCATGTGCGGCAAAGACGGAGCCCCGCGCCTTGTCATCCGCAGCTGCGATACGCCAGCTGGCGATACCGTCGAAACGATCCGGATCGACCGGGACGTGGCCGCCGATGGAACTGGCACGATGTCGCCGCGCGCGATTGTCGAAGCGCTGTTCAAACGCGGATATCGAAAGCTGCTGATCGAGGGCGGCGCAACAACCGTCTCATCATTCATCGATGCGCGTGTTGTCGACCGGCTGCATGTGCTGGTTGCTCCGGTTATCCTCGGATCTGGCAAAACGGGTTTGTCATTGAACCCGATTGAGCGACTGACGGAAGCCCATCGGCCCGAAACGGACGTGTATGTGCTTGCCGACGGGGACGTGCTATTTGATTGCAAGTTGAAGACGCAGCGTTGATCGAGCAACGGTAACCGGGCAACGGTAACCGGGCGGCGGTAATTGGGCGGCGGTGATTGGAACCTGAGCCGCCGGTCGCTGTTAGGCTGCAGGCGGGCGGAAAAACGCCTCGCAAAGTGTATCCTTACGATGCCTCCGCACAACCACGGAGTATACCGCAATGCCGACCTCCGCCTCGCGCCGACCCGCCCTCCGAGACGGGTATTCGGCGACCGCGAAATTCTTTCATTGGACAATCGCAGCACTGGTATTGGTGACTGTGCCGATCGGCTTTGTCATGGCGGCAAGGGGCGCAGCCAACATTTGGGATGCGACGACCAATCAGCTCTACAGTACGCACAAATTGATCGGCCTCACGATCTTGGCGTTGATGCTCGCCCGCCTAGCCTACCGGTTGAGCGCTGGTGCGCCAGCACCGGCAACCTCCCTATCGCCAGCCCAACGCATCGTTAGTTCGACGGTCCATTGGGCGTTCTACGTGCTGCTGATCGGCGTTGCGATTGGCGGCTGGCTTGGCATTTCCTATTTTGGCGCATTAAACGCGTTTGGCATTCAAATCCCCGCGCTGTTTGGCGTCGCCAAAAACGAGGAGATGGCCAAGCTTGTGTTCGTTGGTCATGCCATCGGCGGGACCATCATCGCGGGCCTGATCCTGCTTCATGTGGCGGGTGCCCTCTACCACGCGTTCATCGCGCGGGACGGCGTTGTGGGTCGGATGTGGCCGGGTCGGGGTGAGACCTGACGCAGCGACGGCTCGGCGACATCGCCTGCTCCGTTCTTGACCAAATGATTCGGGTCAACGGACCATTAACGCGCGTGCCGTATCGTAACGGGTGAGTTCCCCGTTGCGAGGGTCAAGCGATGCCGCAATTCCAAATGCTCGTTCTGCCAGCATTGACGTCGACGCCCAAGCCGCCATTGCTGGCCAGATGCCTATATCCCAGTCTGTCGATTGTGCAGTCTGCGGTGGTGTCGGTTGTAGCACTCGGGCTCTTTGCCCAGGCTTCCCGAAGTGATGATGCCTACGTTTGCGATGGCGGCCGATTGTTCTACGCCAAGCCAGCCACGTTGGAGAAATTCCAGGCCGCCAACGTCGACCCATGTAACGGGCGGGCCTTGGACCCAACGAAGTCGCACGCCATCCAAACGCCCGCGCGCACTAGCCCGCCGGCACCACGGCCATCGAGCGAGCCGATGACACCGGGCATCATCAAGCCACCGACGGGGCCGAGCCTTGGTCCACCACGGTTTCGCAACGCGGCCGAACAGGTCGGCCCAGGGATGAACGGGACGGCAACGAACCAGTCTGCCTCAAGTTTTGGGCGGCGGTCGCAGCCAACAACGGCGGTCTCGGCGCAGCCACTCGAACGCTCAGACGCATCGCCCACACCGATCAAAACGAAAGCGACGGCGCCCGCCGATGAGTCATATTTTCGAGCAGTTCCAATCCTGAACGCGGCACCTGGAAGCCCAGCCGTCTATCGGCACAACCGGTGACATGGGACCCGGTGACATGGAGACCGGCGACATCGAGGCGACAAACGGCAGGCCGCGTTTTTTGAAAAGACTGCCACAGGGCGACACGGCAGTTTTCGTTTTCTTCACGAGTTGCGGGTAGCGTTTGAGCCAAACCTGCAATTTTGAATTTGCAACCGACAGCAACCATCGAACCTTGGCGGTGAGACATGCGGCCCATTAAATTCCTGGACATTTCAAACGGCGTTTGGCTTGTGCGGACCTTCGCGGTCGGCGCGCTGGCAGGCTTTGGGGTCGCACTCGCGTTGTCCCTGACGACCGCCAACGTGCAGGCCCAGACGGCGGCTCCTGACATGGCTGGAACGAAGCCGACGATCATCGATACCGAACGCGCCGTTGCCGCTCCGCCGGTTTCAGCCGAGCAAGCTCAGATGCAGCCACCAGCGACCGGCGAGCCCGTTGCGCCGCCAGCTGCGATGGAGCCCACGCCGCCTATGGCCAGCCCCGCCGATCAGAAGGCGATGCACCCCGGGCAGCCAGCTGACATGGCCCCGCCAGCGGCCACCGAGCCTCCGATGCAAGCGGCCGTACCAGCGACCCCACCAACGAAGATGGTGTCCAAGTCTGGCCGCGATTCAGAAGGTCGCGCGGTGCTAAAGTATCATCCGCTACAGACCGCCCGCCCCGACCGGAACATCGTCGTGTGCGAAGCCGGTTGTGAGGGCACCCGGGTTGTCTTTGACGGTAAGCAATCGGTTCCGGCTGGCGACATCACGCCATCGGCCGTGACAGACCAGCCGATTGCGACCTGCCGCGGTGGTTGCTATGAAAACGCACCGGGTCACACGTGGGCTGGATACGATCCATCGCGCAAGCCAGCCTTGGGCGGCTATGGCAGCATCGTTGCGCCAAAGTTGCTTGATGGCGATGGGCGCTGGATGTCGAACGTAACGCCTGGCGTGATCGCTGCGCCGGTGGCAGCCCAACAGTCAAAGCCGAAGGCGAAGCGCGAAGACTGGATGTCGCGCATCAATCGCGAACGGGAAGCCGAAAAGGCAGCCAAGGCAGCGGCCGTTCAATAATCAAGGCGCGACGCCGCGCCCGATGACGGCAAGCCGAATCTAAACGCGTCCCGTCACACAACACTCGGCCCAGCACCGGACCCTCCGGAGTTGGGCCGTTTGCGTTTTTGGCCAGCGGTGCTGCCCATCTAGCTCACCGAACAGCGGTGAGCGCGGCAGCTCCGCACTATCGCCGTCCACGCGAATCAGTTGATTGCGAACCCGGCCCGATTGGTGGTCGTCGGCTGACCGAAGCGCGCGCGATCTGATCGCCGACGCCTGACCGCGGGACCTTGTGGCGAAAGCTGAACGGATGCGCCTTCGACGTCTGATGTCTGCGCCGATACTTGCGCTGCTGATGGCAGGTTGTACGCACGCACGTCCGGGCCCACCCTCCGAGCACCTGATGTTTTTTGGCGTGCCGCAGCCAACGAGCAACGCGGTCCATGTCTGCCATGCTTACGGTTGCCAGCAGCAAACGAAATTCCGCTTCACGGCGGCGGATCTCGCCGAGATCGACGCTTTAATGACGACGACGCGCGCCGCCGATACGCCGTTTGAGGAACGGCGCGCCGTTGCTTACGCAATCGGTTGGATTGAACGACGCGTTGGCGCTGCGATTGGAACCGCCACTGACCGGGCAGGCATGGATTTTGCCGCATCTGGCGATCCAACCCAGCAAGATTGCGTCGACGAGAGCACCAACACCACCTCGTACTTGATGGTGCTACAGGCCAACGGATTTTTGCGCCACCACACCGTCGCACGGCCGTTTGCCAAAGACCAACTATGGCGCGGCGTGTCGGGGTGGACCCACTGGACGGCGGTGCTTGAGGAAAAGCCAGGCGGCAAACGCTGGGCCGTCGACAGTTGGATTTATGAAAACGGCGAAAACCCAGCCGTGGTCGAAGCCGACCAATGGTACGTGTCCGACCTCGACAGCCTGCCCAAGCAACTGCAATGACGGCTGGTTGACCGCAGGCCTGAGGCGAGGCGCGTGGATCGATCTCAACGGCGGCGGCTTGATAAATCAGCCTACAATTGATCAAGGATGGCGGGTAATGAGGGGTCGCGCGCCGTCTTGCTGCGCTGCGAACTCGGTCACGACGTTCCGCTCGCTCAGTCTCCGCTGCTCGCTTTCTCGATGCTGGTGATGCGTTCGAGGAGGCGCGGCCGTCGCGGCTTGTCGTCTACGGCAGCAGCTTTCGTCGCAGCTGCGGGTGCCACGGCCGGGCTGGTACGGGGTGCGGTCGCAGGCGAGGCATTCAGAATTGAAGCGTTCACGCTCGCCGAGTTCGAGGCTGAGTTATCGGCGCCCGGCCCCGCGACTGTGCCCATCGCAGCAAGTGAGGGTTGCGCGGAACCTGCGTGATGCGCGCCCGCTGGTTGATGCGCGCCCGCTAGCGGTAACCCAACGTGCGACGGGCTAACGGCTGATTGCCCCGGGGCTGC